>DBMN01000340.1 GCA_002298965.1 Rhizobiales bacterium UBA697
CGGCGGTGCGGATCGGCTGGCCGGCCGCCTGGCTCGCGCCGGAATCGTCGCGCGCCGCGACGGTCTCGCCGGGCGAGGGCTGGGACGGCACCGACGAGGCGATGACGGTGATGCGTTCCTCGAGCCGGTCGACGCGGCGCGACATGCCGTCGCCGGAGAGCCCCATCTGGGCGATCCGGCGCTGCAGCTCGCGCAGATCGGCGCGCAGCACTTCGATGTCGCGGATCGTCACCGCCGGTTCGTTGGGATCGGCGCCGAGCACCAGCGGCCCGACCTTGCCCGGCGCGATCACCCGCGAGGGCAGCGGCGCCGGCCGGTCGCCCGGCACGATCGATCCGGTGATCTCGTCGGCGTTCGGCCCGCCGGCCATGCGCACGGCCTCGCCGTCGGCCCGCGGCGGGGCGAATTGCCAGGAGGCGAAGCCGAGCACCACCGCCGCGACCGTCGCGAAGCCCCAGATCACGAGTCCGAACCCGCCGTTGCGGGCGGGGTCCTCGTCATAGAAGGTGGCGGTGCCGATGGACTTGCGGGCGGCCAAGGTCGAATCTCGCGAGAAAGGCTGTCGAATCGCTGAAACAGTCTAGCATTTCCCGTCCGTCGACGCGCCGCGCTCGGGCTGCGGCCCGGGATGCCCGACGCCTTCGGACTTGACCCCGTCGGCGCGGCGTAGTTTCCACGGGGGGACCGAGCGCCACCCGCGCCCTCTAGGAGACCGTCCATGTCCGATCGTACCTTCCTCGCCGTCGTGCTCGCTGCCGGAGAGGGCACGCGCATGCGCTCGAGCCTGCCGAAGGTGCTGCACGAAGTGGCGGCGCGGCCGATGGTCGCCCACACGATCGGCGCGGCGATGGCGGCGGGCGCCACCCGCGTCGCCGCCGTGGTCGGACCCGGTGCCGACGCGGTCGCCGCAGTGGCGTCGAAGGCCGGTGCCGGCGAGATCTTCACCCAGACCGACCGCCTCGGCACCGCCCATGCCGTGCTCCAGGCCCGCGCCGCGATCGCCGCCGGCGCCGACGACGTCGTGGTGCTCTACGGCGACACGCCGCTGGTGACCGCCGAGACCATCGGCCGCGTCCGGGCGGAACTGGCGGCCGGTGCGAGCGTCGTCGTCCTCGGCTTCCGTACCGCCGACCCCAAGGGCTACGGCCGCCTGCTGACCGACGGCGCCGACCTCGTCGCCATCCGCGAGGAGAAGGACGCGAGCGAGGCCGAGCGCGCCGTGAACTTCTGCAATTCCGGCATCATGGGCCTTTCCGGCGCCCAGGCGCTCGCCCTGCTCGAGGCGATCGGCAACGCCAACGCCAAGGGCGAATACTATCTGACCGACGCCGTCGAGATCGCCTGTTCGCGCGGGCTGAAGGCCGTCGCGGTCGAGGGCGACGAGGAAGAGTTCCAGGGCGTCAACGACCGCACCCAGCTCGCGGTCTGCGAGGCGGTGTTCCAGAAGCGCCGCCGCGCCGCGGTGCTGGCCTCGGGCGTCACGCTGATCGCGCCGGAGACCGTCGTCTTCGCCGCCGACACGGCGATCGAACCCGACGTGACGATCGAGCCGAACGTCGTCTTCGGCCCCGGCGTCACCGTGTCGCGGGGCGCGCGCATCCGCGCCTTCTCCCATCTCGAGGGCGCCCATGTCGGCGAAGGCGCGACCGTCGGTCCCTTCGCCCGCCTGCGTCCCGGCGCCGAGCTCGGCCCCGACGTCCATGTCGGCAACTTCGTCGAGATCAAGAACGGCAAGGTGGCGGCGGGCGCCAAGGTCAATCACCTGACCTACATCGGCGACGCCACCATCGGCCCCAAGGCGAACATCGGCGCCGGCACCATCACCTGCAACTACGACGGCTTCGGCAAGTATCTGACGGAAATCGGCGCCGGCGCCTTCGTCGGCTCCAACTCGTCGTTGGTCGCCCCGGTCAAGATCGGCGACGGCGCTTATGTCGGTTCGGGCTCGGTCGTCACCAAGGACGTGCCGGCGGATTCGCTCGCCGTCGCCCGCGGCACCCAGCGGGTGATCGAGGGTTGGGCGGCGAAGTTCCGCGAGCGCATGGCCCGTCTCAAGGCCCAGAAGAAGGGCTGATCCGGCCCGCCATTCCGCCGTCTTTCGCGTGTAGCGACGATGGTTTCCGCGGTGTCGCGTCACAAACCGACACCGAATGTGATTTCGATCCGCCGTCGTCGATCGGATAGAAGCGGCGTCGACGGATCAACGCAGGGTGTGACCAACATGTGCGGCATCATCGGTATCGTCGGGCGCGAGCCCGTCGCTCCTCACCTCGTCGAAGCCCTGAAGCGTCTCGAATACCGCGGTTACGATTCCGCCGGCGTGGCGACCCTCGAGAACGGCTCGGTGCTGGCGCGCCGTCGCGCCGAGGGCAAGCTGAAGAACCTCGAGGTCAAGCTCGCCGCAGCCCCGCTCTCCGGCCTGATCGGCATCGGTCACACCCGCTGGGCGACCCACGGCGCGCCCACCGAGGCCAATGCCCATCCGCATGCGACCGCCCGCGTCGCCGTGGTCCACAACGGCATCATCGAGAACTTCCGCGTGCTGCGCGACGAACTCGAGGCCGCCGGCCACGTCTTCGCCTCCGAGACCGACACGGAAGTCGTCGCCCAGCTCGTCGACCATCGCCTCGCCGCCGGCGACACCCCGGCCGATGCGGTCGCCAAGACGCTGAAGCGCCTCACCGGCGCCTTCGCGCTCGCCTTCATCTTCCCCGGCGAGGACGATCTGGTCATCGGCGCCCGTCGCGGCTCGCCGCTGGCGGTCGGCTACGGAGAGGGCGAGATGTATCTCGGCTCCGACGCCATCGCGCTCGCCCCCTTCACCGACCGCATCGCCTATCTCGAAGAGGGCGACTGGGTGGTGATCACCCGGGCCGGCGCCACCATCCACGACGAGACCGACGCCGTGGTGACGCGGACGATCGCCACCGTCTCGGCCGCCTCCTTCCAGGTCGATCGCGGCAACTACCGCCACTTCATGGCCAAGGAGATCCACGAGCAGCCGGAAGTCGTCGGCCACACGCTCGCCCACTACGTCGATCTCTCGGCCCAGCAGATCCGCCTGCCGACGGCGCTGCCCTTCGACTGGGCGAGCCTCGACAAGCTGTCGATCGTCGCCTGCGGCACCGCCTATTACGCCGGTCTCGTCGGCAAGTACTGGTTCGAGCGCTACGCCCGCTTACCCGTAGAGATCGACGTCGCCTCCGAGTTCCGCTACCGCGAGCCGCCGCTGCCGAAGAACGGCCTGGCGCTCTTCGTGTCGCAGTCGGGCGAGACCGCCGACACGCTCGCCTCGCTGCGCTACTGCAAGGAACACGGCCAGCACACCGCCGCGGTCGTCAACGTCGCGACCTCGACCATCGCCCGCGAGGCGGAAGTGGTCTTCCCGACGCTCGCCGGCCCCGAGATCGGCGTCGCCTCGACCAAGGCCTTCACCTGCCAGCTGTCGGTGATGGCCGCGCTCGCCGTCGCCGCCGGTCGTGCCCGCGGCACGCTCACCCGCGACGACGAAGTGGCGCTCGCCCGCGCGCTCGGCGATCTGCCCGGCGCGATCATGCGCGCGCTGCGCGTCGAGGCGAAGATCGAGAAGCTCGCCCGCGAGATCTCGCGGGCCACCGACGTGCTCTATCTCGGCCGCGGCTCGAACTATCCGATCGCCCTCGAGGGTGCGCTGAAGCTCAAGGAGATCTCCTACATCCACGCCGAGGGCTATGCCGCCGGCGAGCTGAAGCACGGGCCGATCGCGCTGATCGACGAGGCGATGCCGGTCGTCGTCATCGCGCCGCACGACAAGCTCTTCGAGAAGACCGTGTCGAACATGCAGGAAGTCGCCGCCCGCGGCGGCCGCATCGTGCTGATCACCGACGAGAAGGGGGCGTCCGAGACCGACGTCGCCACGCTCGAGACGATCGTGCTGCCCGACGTGCCGGAGATCATCGCGCCGCTGGTCTATGCCCTGCCGGTCCAGATGCTCGCCTATCACACGGCCGTCTTCATGGGCACCGACGTCGACCAGCCACGCAATCTGGCGAAGTCCGTCACCGTCGAGTGACCGGCCGCCACCGCACCGGATGACGATCGGGCCGCACCCCGCGAGGGATGCGGCCCGATGTCGTTTCACGCCTCCTGATCGAGGCCGAAGGCGGGATGATGGATCATCTCGCCCACCGGCTCGGCGGCGCCGAAGGGCAGGGCGAGGACGACCTCGGGCGGACAGCCCTCGACCGTCAGCCGCGGGAAGGTGCGGAAGCCGAAGCGGCGGTAGTAGCCGGGATCGCCGACCAGCACCGCGCCGCGGCAGGTCTTCCGCAGGCGTCGTAGCGCCTCCGCCATCAGCGCCGAGCCGACGCCCTGGAGCCGGCGCGGCGGCGTGACGGCGAGCGGGCCGATCAGGCCCCAGCCGTCTTCCTCACCGACCCGCGCGTCCGAGGCGGCGAGATGGCCGATGACGGCACCGTCCTCCTCGGCGACGAGCGACAGCGTCATGGCGCCGGCCGCCCGCAGCCGTTCGACGATGGCGGCCTCGGTACCGGTCGCCTGCGGCAGGAGGCGCATCGCCTCGGTCACCACCCGGCCGATCGCCGGGGCATCGGATGGAATCTCGTCGCGGATCAGCATGACGAAGCCCTCCGCTCGTCGTGACGGGTCCGGAGGCCGGTCGCGAAGGGGGTCGTGGTGCGGTGCGTGACGAAGCGGCCGCCGGCGCGGATGCGCGCGTGCGACGTGGTGCGTTGCTTGTTCGAATGCATGATGGATGTCTCGTGTGATGAACGTGAGAAAACACGCCGGGCGCTGACGCGCTCGGCCGTCCGGACTTCACGAGGCTCTCCGCGACCGGAGAGCCGTATCACACAAGCTCCGACATCCAGGCTCCATCGAGCAGGCCGCACTCGCGGCCGCTCGCATGGTCAGACTAGGCCTCGCCCGTCCCGGCGACAACCCCGGAAGACCACGACGGCGGCCTTCCTGGCATCGCTCAGAGCAGCGCGCGATAGATCGCCGCGACGTCGTCCTTCGACATGTCGCGCGGATTGGCGACGATCAGCCGGCGGATGCCGACCGCCACTTCTTCCGCCATCGAGTCGATATCCTCAGCCTTCACGCCGAGGGCCGACATCCGCGTCTCGAGGCCGTAGCGGGCGCAGAGCGTCTCCATCTCGGCGACGAAGGCCTCGGCCGCAGCCGCTTCGTTGGCGAAGCTCTTCCCCGGCAGCAGCACGGCGGAGAGCTCTGCGTACTCGCGCGTCGCTTCGGGCAGGTTGAAGCGGAAGACGCCGCCCATCACGAGGGCGTTGGCATGGCCGTGCGGCACGTGGAAGCGGGCGCCGAGCGGGTAGGCCAGCGCATGGACCGCCGCCACCGAGGCGTTGACGAAGGCCTGACCGCCGAGGAGCGATCCGACCAGCATCGCCGAGCGCGCCTCGATGTCGGCGCCGTTCGCCAGCACCTTCGGCAGATTGGCCGAGAGCAGCGCCAGCGCCCTGACCGCGATACCGTCGGCGATGACGTTCTTGCGGGTGCGGCTGGTATAGCCCTCGATCGCATGGACCATGGCGTCGAGCGCCGTCGCCGCCGTCACGTGGGCCGGCATGCCGACGGTCAGTTCGGCGTCGAGCAGGGCGACGTCGGGCAGGAGCTGGCGGGCATAGATCGCCTTCTTCTCGCCGGCGTCGGAAGTGACGACCGAGGTCCAGGTGACCTCCGAGCCGGTGCCGGCGGT
>DBMN01000240.1 GCA_002298965.1 Rhizobiales bacterium UBA697
CCTGGCACCACACCAACACCGACTTCGTCGGCCACGTGCCGGTGACGAAGGTGGTGCGCGAGATCCTGGCGCCCGATCGCGCCTCAGCCCCGTGAGCCGAGGCGCAGCCCCGGCGCCGGGCGCTCGCGCAACACCTCGCGGCGGAAGCGGTAGANNCCGCCGGTGACGAGCGAGGTCTCGCCGGTCGCCTCGACGAGAGCCGCGGTCTCGACCAGCCGGCGGAAGTTCTGCTTGTGCAGATGCCGGCCGGAGATCGCCTCGACGGTCTTCTGCAGCTCGGTCAGGGTGAAGCTCTCCGGCATCAGTTCGAAGACCACCGGGCGATATTTGAGCTTGGCCCTGAGACGCGAGATCGCGGTCGCCAGGATGCGGCGGTGGTCGAAGGCCATGGCGCGGCCGAGCGGCGGGCAGGCGCCGCCGGTGCGCCCGTCGCGCCGTGCCTCGGCGACGAGGCCGGCCTCGTAGAGCGTCTCGTAGCGCTCGAGCACCTTCTCCTCGTCCCACGGGCTGCCGTCCTCGCCGAAGAACAGGCTGAGCCGTTCCGCCCGGTCGAGCGCCCGGCCGATGTCGCGATGGCGCGGGTCTTCCGCCCGCCACGCCCGCATCGCCGGCAGGATCGCCTCGTCGAGCACGGAAGGACGGCCGTGGCGCCAGTCCTCCCAGGGGAAATGGTCGTACCACGGGCGGAATTCGGCGGCGTTGGCGGCGAAGACCGCCCGCGCCGCGCTGTCGGGCGCGCCCTCGAGCCGGGTCAGCGCCAGATAGCCGACCGAGACGACGTGCGGGCTCTGGTCGCCGGCGCGTGCCAGCCGGCCGCGGTCGCCGAAGGTGTAGAGCTGCTCGACGTGGCCGAGATGCAGCGCCGTCTGCGCCTCGACCCAGGCGCGCAGGCCGAGTTCCAGCGTGCGGTGGCGGACGGGATCGAACGGGCCGAAGGGCAGGGCGTCGGTCGGGGCATCGCTCGGGCCGCGCCCGAGCGTCAGCACCGAAGGCTCGCCCTCGACGACCGCGACGATCGCCGCGTTGAGGCCGATTTCGATGCCGCCGCCGCCGGCCTCGCTCATGGTGCGCCGTCCGTGATCGGCAGGACGAAGGGCTGGCCCTCGAAGGCGTCGCGGCCACGGCCGATCGCCTCGATCGCCGCGACCATGCGGCCGTCGCGGCCGAGCAGCGCGTCGGCGAGGCGCACGAGGCGGAGATTGGGCGTCGCCGAGGGCGACTTGACGCGCAGTTCGCGGGCGATGTCGGCCTCGTCGCGGTCCGGCATCAGCCGGCAGGCGGCGACATAGGCCCCGGCGGTCGAACGCGAGATGCCGGCCCAGCAGTGGAACACCATCGGCCGGGCACGATCCCAGCCGTCGACGAAGTCGAAGAGGCGCAGGATCTCCGCCTCGCCGACCGGGATCATCCCGGCCATCGGTTCGACGATGTCGTTGAAGCCGAGAAACAGATGGTTCGCCTCCGGGATCGACGCCGGCCGGGTGACCGGCGTGCCGGCGTTGATCAGCGTGGCGACATGGCTCGCCCCGCAGGCAGTGACGGTGTCGGCGAGTTTCGACAGCGAACAGACGTGAAGGCTCGGCATGCGGTCTCCCGTTTGGAGGATGAGAAATCCTGAACCCGCCGGATGTCGGTCGCAAGACGGTCGGACCCACTCACTTAGGCGACCACCGTCACGCCGGCGACCCCCTCACTTCGGCGGGTGGACCAGTGCGTCGAGTTCGCGGAAGCGGGCGAGGAAGCGCGCCTGCGCCTCGCCGACCGGCCAGGGATCGAGCCCGAGCCGTTCGGGAAAGCCCTTCGGTCGGCCGAAGATCTTGGCCGCCTCCTCGGCGCCGAAGCCCGCGAGCTCCACCGCCTCGAAATAGGCCGAGACGTGATCGGCCTGCTTGGTCAGCGCCTTGATGGCGGCCGGCAGGGTCGCCGGCAGGCCGAAGCGGATGTGGATCGCCGCCTCGAGCCGCGCCTCGACCGTCTTGTAACCGCCGCCGACGACCGCCTTGAAGGGCGAGATCATGTCGCCGATGACATATTCCGGCGCGTCGTGCAGCAGCACGGTCAGGCGATACCTGGGCTCGAGTTTCGGCTCCAGCCGCAGCGCCAGTTCCTCGACCAGCACGCAGTGCTGCGCCACCGAGAAGGCATGCTCGCCGAAGGTCTGGCCGTTCCAGCGCGCGACGCGGGCGAGGCCGTGGGCGATGTCGTCGATCTCGACGTCGAGCGGCGAGGGATCGAGCAGATCGAGCCGGCGGCCCGAGAGCATGCGCTGCCAGGCGCGCGGCGGGGTGGAACGGGGCGGCATCCGAGTCGTCCGTGAAGCGTTGCGGCCGATCCATAGACCGGGTCGCGCCGGCCCGCCAGAGGCACCGACGCCCTCAGTCGGCCGCCGCTTCCGCCGGCCAGTCGAAGCTGGCGAAATCCGGGATCGCGAGCGCCACGGTGACGCCGCCGACCTCGATCGCGTCGCCGGAATCGATCGCCGCCTTCGCCTTGTCGAGCCGGACGAGCGCCAGCGCGGCGGTGCCGCAGGACGAGCCGAGCGTGCCCAGAGCCTTGTCGCCGCAGGTGATCTCGGTGCCGACATCGGGCCAGGCGGGGCGCGCCTCGCGGGCGGCGACCTGGACGATGCGCTTGCGCGCCGTGCCGCGGTGCTTCATCCGCGACACCACTTCCTGGCCGACGAAACAGCCCTTCCTGAAGTCGACGCCGTCGAGGTCGTCCATGTCGACGTCGTGCGGGAAGACGTCGCCGAGGGGGAAGTCGCGGCCGCTCTCCGGCACGCCGAGACCGATGCGCAGCGCGTGCCAGTCGTCGAGCGCGGCGGTCGCGGCCGGCGCGGCGGCGGGGACGAGGAGATGGGTGCCGAGCCCGGCGATCCGCGGATCGGCGAAGGCGACGGCCCCGGGGATCGCCGGCGCGTCGCCGTCGAAGGCGATCGCCACGGCCCAGTCGGCGGAGACGTCGGTGATCGCGATCTTGGCGCGCAGCCGGTAGAGGCCGAGGCGCTTGACGAAGTCGGCGAGGATCGAACGGTCGACCTCGATCAGGAATCCGTCGTCGTGCGGGGTGAGGAAGAAGTCGAAGAGGATCTTGCCCTGCGGCGTCAAGAGCGCGCCGAGCCGTGCCTCGCCGGGGGCGAGCGTCTTCGTCGTGCAGGTGACGACGCCGTGGAGGAAGCTCGCTGCCTCCTCGCCCGCGACCCGAACCACGCCGCGATCGTCCCGCCGTGCGATCTTCCCGCTCATTCCGCCGCTCCTCTCGTTCTCCCCGAGGATCGCCCGAAGGCGGCGGGGAGGCGAGAGCAAATATGGTGCATCGCGAGAGATTTGCGAGCGGGGGAGGGAGCGTCGGTCGGCCGGGCGGAACCGGTGCCCCCGTCCCGGCCGTCAGTCGGCCGGGCGGAACCAATGCCACGTGCCGTCGGGGCCGATGCCGACCGAATAGAACGTGTAGCGGCCGGAGCCCTTCATCTCCTCGAAGTCGGAGGAGGTGACGATCTTGTAGAGTTCGACCAGCTGCGCCGGCTCGAGCTTGTCGACCGGCAGCGCCGCGTAGGACGGCCAGACGTACATGTCCTGCGGCTTGCCGGCGTTGACGTGGACCCAGCTCGATTCGAGCACGTCGGTCAGGATCGCCAGGATCTCCAGACCCTTGCCGTCGCCCGACTGCTTCTCGAGGAAGTCGATCGGGTCGCCGATCTCGTTGACCGAGAAGACCGGCGGCATCTCGTTCGACTGGATCACCATCTTCAGCCGCTGCATGTCGCCGGAATAGGCGGCGTCGAGCAGGCGCTTGCGCATCTTGGCGACCGCCGGCGGCAGGTCGGCCTCTCCCTTGTGCACCTCCGGCAGCGGCCCGGTCGGCTGGGCCGGGGCGGTCGCGGGGGCCGCAGGCGCGGCGGTGCCGGCCGGGGCAGGGGCCGGCGTCGG
>DBMN01000126.1 GCA_002298965.1 Rhizobiales bacterium UBA697
CGACGCGGGCGCGTTGGGCCTCGGGCAGGTCGGCGGCGACGAGGTCGATCTGGGTCTGCAGCCCGGCGAGCGGCGTGCGCAGCTGATGCGCCGCGTCGGCGAGGAAGCGCCGCTGCGCCGCCGCGGCGGCGGCGAGCTTCGCCATCAGCCCGTTCATCGCGTCGACCAGCGGCAGGACCTCGCGATCGACGCCGTCGCGGGCGAGCGGCGCGACATCGTCGACCGACCGCGCCGCGATGGTCCGCGACAGACGCAGCAGCGGCGCCAGCGAGCGCGACACGGAGAGATGCACCAGCGTCACCGCGAGCAGGACGAGGAGCGAATTGGGCACCACCAGCGAGAAGAAGATCCGCGCCTCGGCCTGCGTCCGCTTGCGCAGCGTCTCGGCGAAGACGACCGTCACCGGCCCCGCCGCCGTGGCGAAGCGATGGTCGACCTTGCGCACCGGCAGGCCGCGGATCACAGCATCGCCGACCTGCGGCCGATCGGACGGCGGATCGCCGGGGACGAGATCGGCGTCGCCGGCCAGGAGCCGCCCGTCGGGACCCCAGGCGGCGAGATATTCGCGATCCTCGCTGTCGCTGCGCAGGATGGCCTCGGCGGCCGGCGGCAGATCGAAGGCGAGCGTTCCGTCGGGGCGCGTCGAGGCGCGGGCGGCGAGCGCGAAGGCGTCGTCGACGAGGCCGCGGTCGAAGGCGCCGCGCGCGGTGTCGACGGCGCTGACGTAGCCGAGGGCGACGACGATCGGCAGCAGCACCGCCAGCGGCACCATGAGCGAGACGAGAAGCCGTCTGCGGACCGACGGCGGCCGGATCATGGCGCGGCCTCGAGATCGAGCCGATAGCCGAGACCGCGGATGGTGGCGACGACGACGCCGGCGCCCTGCAGCTTGGCGCGGATGCGCGAGACGTAGATCTCGATGGCGTTGGGCGTGATCTCGTTGCGCCAGGCGCCGAGACTGTCGGTCAGCTTCTGCTTGGAGACCACCTTGGGGCTCGCCGCGACCAGCTGGACGAGAACGTCCCATTCGCGCCCCGTGAAGTCGACCGGCACGCCGGCGACCTCGGCGACGCGGCGGCCGAGGTCGATGCGCAGGGCACCGGCGACGATCTCCTGCCGTCCCGCCCCCTGCTCGCGGCGCAGCAGTGCGCGGACGCGGGCGAGCAGTTCGGGCACCAGGAAGGGCTTGGCGACATAGTCGTCGGCGCCGCCGTCGAGGCCGCGGACGCGATCCTCGAGACCGCCGAGCGCCGACAGGATGATGACCGGCAGGCGATCGCCGTCGCGGCGCAGGCGTTCGACGAAACTGCGGCCGTCCATGCCGGGCAGGCCGATGTCGACGATGGCGAGATCGTAGCGCGTGGCGGCGACCGCCAGCAGGGCGTCCTCGGCCGAGACGCAGCGATCGACCGAATAGCTCGCCCGCGTCAGCGCCTCCTCGACGCCGGCGGCGACGATCGCATCGTCCTCGACCAACAAGATCCGCATGTCCACCTCCCGGCGCCGACATCCAAGAACACGCCGAAGGCGGCGAAAGCCCGGCGGCGAGCCTTCGAATTCCTGACGATCGCCGTCAGGACGGCGAAAGCCCGACCGCCTTAGCATGCATCCGCCGGCTCCTGGGCGATGCCGGTCGAACCTTCCCCCGCGGCGCGGTCGCTCCCCCGGCGGCGTCGCGGGAAGGCGGCGGAAAGACGGGACGGAAGTCTCTCGGTCGCCTCGTGGAGGTTCGCCTTCTCTCTCCTGCAAACCACGGACGTTCCATCGACTCGCATGCTTTCGTAGCGATACGAAAGCATGCGCCCTGTCGTCCGGCGAGGCGTCGCGGCGCTTCGCACGCACCCCGTCTGGAACGGGGAACCATCTCCGAGGTCACGCGTTGATCGGACGAGGCACCAGACATCCGGTGCGATCGAAACGATGGAGCGATCCATGACCTCGGTTTCCTCCCGCCGTCTCGTCGGCTGCACGGTCTACCTCTCGCTCGTCGGCCTCTTCTCGATCGTGGCGGCGACGTGGGTCTTCGCCAACGTGACCGACGGCCGGCCGATGCTGTGGATCACCTGGCTGTCGGTGCTCGGGGCCTTCGTCGCGCTTCCGACGTCGATGGCGGTGACGCGCCCGCGTCACGATCTGCCCGTTCCCCGCTGACCTCCCCCCGAAGCCGGAGCCCTGCCGATGACCCTTTCGACCATCCTGCTCGTCATCCTGATCCTGATGCTCCTCGGCGCCCTGCCGTCCTGGCCGCATGCCCGCAACTGGGGCTGGGGACCGAGCGGCGGCTTCGGCCTCGTGGTGATCGTGCTGCTGATCCTGATCCTGACCGGACGCGTCTGACCCGCCCGTCCGCTCGAAGACCCCGGACCTCCCCCCGAAGAACGACGTCTCGGACAAACTCTCATGCGGCCCGTTCGCTCCCCCCCGGCGAACGGGCCGACCTTTTTGCGCGCGGCTGCGATCGGTCCGACCGGCCGTCCTCAGAGAAAGGCGGGATCGGCGTCGAGCCGGCAGGTCGTCCGCGTCGGGGTGACGGCGAGGTCGACGCGGCCGGCGACGGAGCGGGGCAGATGACGTTCGAGGAGCATCCGCCCGTAGGCGTCCCGGCTCAGGCGGGAGGGCGGGCCGGAGCGGCTCCATTCGAAGACGAAGCGGCCGCCGTCGTCGCCCCAGGCGAGCGTCGTCCCTTCGGGGACGGCGGAGGCGGAGGCGGCGTCGTCGACCAGTTCGTGCAGCGCGAGGGCGAAGCTCTGCGCCGCTTCCGGCGTCAGAACCCGGTCTTCGCCGTCGATGCGGACCGCCTGCATGTCGCCGGCGGCGGCGAGTTCGCCCTCGACGAGGCGCCTGAGCGGAACGCCCTTCCAGCTCTCCTCGACGAGGATCTCGTGGACGCGCGACAGCGCCTGGAGGCGGCCCTCGAAGGGGGCGAGGAAGGTCTCGGCACTGCCGTGGTGGAGCGCCGCGCTCTGGCGGGCGATGCCCTGGACGACGGCGAGCAGATTCTTCGAGCGATGGGTCAGTTCGCGCAGCATGTCGCGGATCGCGCGTTCGTGGTCGCGATGCCGCGTGATGTCGATCCCCACCGTGACGACGCCGACGACCTCGCCGTCCTCGATCAGCGGCTCGATGCGCCCCTCGTACCAGAGTTCCTTGCCTGCGACCGGCAGAGCCACCTCGAACCGCGTCGCGACACCGGTCTCGAGGACGCGCCGGCGATCGGCGTTCATGGCCTCGGCGGTGGCGCCGGGCAGCACCTCGGATGCATCGTGGCCGAGAAGCTCGACGTCGGCGAGGGCGGCGGGCGGGTTGTAGACCCAGGAGTAGCGCAGATCCCGGTCGTGCTGCGTGACCGAGATCGACGAGCCCTCGAGCGCGATCTCGAAGCGGCGGCGGGCGGTCTCGAGCTCACGGGTCCGCTCGGCGACGCGCCGCTCGAGGTCCTCGTTGAGGCCGCGCAACTCTTCGAGCAGGGCCTGTCGGGCGCCCTGCTCCTCGGCGAGGCGGCGATTGACCTCGAGCAGCTCGCAGCGGGTCGGCTGCGCCACCAATCGCGGCACCAGCGGCCAGACCGCCAGCGCCATCGTCGTCATCAGCGCGGCGGCGAAGACCTCGAGGTAGAAGACGGCCGTCGTCTGTGGTGCCGAGACCAGCGCCCAGTGGCCGATGCGCGTCAGCGCCAGGGCGACGACGAACATCGCCATGAAGGTCGTCACCCCGACGAGACCGCCGAGGCGACGACGCATGGCGACGAGGTACCAGAGCAGCGCCGCCGTCACCGACACGCAGGCCGTCAGGGTGAGCACCTCGACGACGAGGCGGAGTCCTGCGAGCGTCTCCGGCGACACGTTTCCCCTCCTCGTCGCGCGCTTGCGCGGTCAGGCCGAACGGCGGATCCCGGAGGAGGCCGTGGTGCCGAAGAACAGCGCCTGCGACACCACCGCCTTGACGGTGTCTTCGCGGAACGGCTTGGCGATGAGGAAGGTCGGCTCGGGACGCGTGCCGGTCAGCAGCATCTCGGGATAGGCGGTGATGAAGATGACGGGCACGTCGAACTCGCCGAGGATCTCGTTGACGGCGTCGAGGCCCGACGAGCCGTCGGCGAGACGAATGTCGGCGAGCACCAGACCGGGCTTGGTCCGGCGGGCCATCTCCACCGCCTCGGCCCTGGTGCGGGCGTTTCCGACGACCGTGTGGCCGAGTTGCTCGACGAGCGACTCGAGATCCATGGCGATGATCGGTTCGTCCTCGATGATCATCACGCTCGCCGCCACCTGCTCGCCGATCCGGCGCGACGCCTCGTCGAGCAGCTCGGCGAAGGCGTCGGCATCGACGCCGAGGATGCGGGCGGCGTCCCACGGCGAGAAGCCCTCGACCGCCGTCAGCAGGAACGCCTGACGCGGCAGCGGCGTCAGGGCATCGATCCGACGTTCGGCGATCGAGGCGGCGCTCTCGTCGAACTCGGCGACGCGGTTCATCGGATTGCCGTTCCAGATCGTCGAGAAGTAGCGATAGGTCGCCAGACGCGGCTCGAGCGTCCGATCGAAGCCGGACGGATCGACGACCAGCGCCTCGAGCATGGCCACGACATGCGCGTCGCCGCTCGACTGGCTGCCCGACAGGGCACGGGCGTAGCGGCGGAGAAGGGGGAGTTGCGGAGCGATCAGGGCGGTGATGGGCATGCGCGGGTTCCCGGACTGAGGACGACGAAGTCGATCGTGGTCTGAGGAGAGAACGCAGCCGCCGGCTCCGGGTTCCCGCTTCGACGAAAAAAAATATGTGCCCCGGCGGAACCCTTCGGCCCACCATGCGTTCTCCGAAGCGACATCCCGTCCGGCCCCTTCCGGAGCGTCGATGAAACTGCAGGAAGATCCCATGTCGGACCGCAAGACACCCGCAACGAAAAACCCGCCCCTCGGAGCCCCGGTCGAGGCGCATCTGGGGGAGAAGCTGCGGGAGTTCTACGATTCCATCCTATCCGAACCGGTCCCCGACAAGCTGACCGCCCTGTTGGACCAGCTCGAGAGACAGGAGCGGGCCTCGCTCGCCGCAAAACGGGAGGGCGAGGCGAAATGACGGCGATCACCGCGTTCAAGACGACCCTTCTGGCCGAGCTCCCCGCCCTGCGTGCCTTCGGGATCTCGCTGTCGGGCAGCCACGACAAGGCCGACGACCTCGTGCAGGAGACGGTGATGAAGGCCTGGGCCTCGCACGGTTCCTTCGTCGAGGGCACCAACCTGCGCGCCTGGCTCTTCACCATCATGCGCAACACCTATTTCAGCCAGTATCGCAAGGCGCGGCGCGAGGTGCAGGACGTCGACGGCGAGGCCGCCGCCCGTCTGGTCTCGGTGCCGGGACAGCACGGCCATCTCGACCTCGACGATTTCCGCGCCGCGCTCGACGCGCTCGCCCCGGACCAGCGCGAGGCGCTCATCCTCGTCGGCGCCTCCGGCTTCTCCTACGAAGAAGCGGCCGAGATCTGCGGTTGCGCCGTCGGCACCATCAAGAGCCGGGTCAATCGGGCGCGCACCAAGCTGATGCAGGCGCTGTCGATCGACAGTCTCGACGAGATCGGCTCGGGCTTCGGCGCCTGGGGAACGGACCGCAGTTCGATGGCGTCGGGCGTCTGACCCGACACCGGACCGCGCGGTCCGACGGACTTGCGAGAAACGACGAAGACGGCTCCGGTGCGGAACGGCACCGGGGCCGATTTCGTTTCGTGCGCCGTCGACGGGGCGACGTCGTCGGCCGGCGCCCGCTCCTGTGTCAGTCCGGCAGCGAGGGACGAGGGTCGTTCCGCAGTTCCTCGATCAGCGTGCGGGCGAGCAGGACCAGCGGCATCGCCAGCACAGCGCCGAGGGCGCCCCACATCCAGGTTCCGAAGACGATCGCGACGAAGACGAGGAACGGGTTGATCTCGAAGCGGCGCCCGAGGAAGGCCGGAACGATCGCATTCTCGGCGACGAGATGGACGCCGAGGAAGGCGGCCGCCGGCCAGATCGCGGCGAGCGGCGCCTCGTGGACGAGCAGCCCGGCGGCGAGCAGCGCGAAGGTCACCAGCGCCGCGCCGAGGAAGGGGACGAAACTGACGAGGAAGGTCAGGATGCCCCAGAGCGTCGGGTTGGTCAGTCCGCCCGCCCAGGCGAGGACCGTCGTCGTCAGGCCGACGCCGAGGTAGACGATCGACGTCGTTCCGAAATAGCTCGCCAGCGCCGCCTCGCCGGCATTCATCACCCGGATCGCCGACAGGCGCCGATCGCGGTCGGCGAAGGCGAGGATCGCGCGGCGGCGGAGACTGGCGCGCCCGGCGACGAAGAAGCAGAGCGTCAGGAAGAAGATCGCGATCTCGCCGAGCGCCGGCGTCAGCCCGCCGAGAACGCCGGTGATCGCGCCGAGATCGATCGACGAGGCGATCCGGTCGAGGCCGGCCCCCGCCCCGGTGTCGCCGAGCACCGAGCCGGACCCGACGACGCGCGTCCGCAGCGTGACCAGCGGTTCGATCAGACGCCCGAACAGCGCCTCGACCCGATGGATCATGTCGGGCAGCCGGTCGCCGAGGCCGGAGACCGCCTCCGCCGCCGCGTCGACCAGGAAGAAGAGGCCGAAGCCGGACGCTGCGACCAGTGCCATGCCACCGGCGAGCGGCGGCAGGCCGAAGCGCTGCGCCCGGTCGCCGACATTGGCGATCACCGAGCCGAAGACCACCGCGGCGATCATCGGCACGACCAGCGATGCCGCCTCGTGCAGGGCGACGAGGAGCGCCAGCACGAAGAGGCCGACGAGGGAGCCTTCGGCGGCGAGACGGGTCGGAGACGGGGCGAGGGCGATCGGGGGCCGTTCGGGTCGATTCAAGGGGGATACTCCGGAGGGACGGGCGCGCGTTTCCGCGCCCTCCGACCTCAATGCGCCGACCGGGCCAAAGGTTCCCGATCGCCGTTTCGAAGGTCGGGCGGGAACCGAACCGCGCCTCGGCGGTTGTTCCTGCGAACCGAGGCGGTCGCGCCGACCGTTTCCCCCCCACCCGCATCGATCCGAGAAGGAGCCACCCGATGGCCCAGACCACCGCCGTTCGCAAGGCCGAGACGCTGGCCGAAGACATCGCCGACAAGACCTCCCGGACCATCGCCGACGCCCGCGAGGTGGGCGCCGACGTCGCCGCCCAGGCCGAGGCGGTCGCCGCGTCGGCCCGCGAAGCGCTGGCGCAGATGCGCCGCATCGTCGACGACTTCGCCGCC
>DBMN01000352.1 GCA_002298965.1 Rhizobiales bacterium UBA697
AGGGCGGCCGCGTGCCGCGTCCGAGCGACGATCTCGGCCCGGTTCGCGCCGGCGATCGTTTCGCGGCCCGTCGCGGCCGCGACGAGGACGGCGGCGAGGAGACGCCGGTCGGTCTGGGCGATCACGTCCCGGCCTTCCTGCTGCGCCCGGTCCGCGCCGGACGTTCCTGACACTCCGGACGCGTTATGTTTTTTATGACATGACGCTTCTTTGGGGTATCAGACCCATGACGCATGCACTGCGCGCAGTGCGAAACTCCGTCGCCGCAACGCCCCGTTGCGGCGACGTTGCATTCGACCTCGACGATTCTCGATCGCATCTCGAGAACACTTTGTCGCAACCGATCTCTTCCTGAGATCAATGGTCGAAAGAAACACCGGTTTCGCGTCGCGAGGGGTGCTTCTTCGCACGAGGACTACTCTTCTCTCGGTTGTTTCTTTACCCTGGCTTAAGCGATTCCTGCGATTCTGCGCCGGTGTCGTTCAGGGGAGTGACGGCAACGAATTCGGCTGCGGGTCGGCCGAGCGGGAGAGTGGGACCGATGACGGACAGGGACGATTTCAAGCGGACGATCGTCTACGGCGAGAACGCCGTCGGCCACATCCGCAAGAACGAGCTGCCCGCGTATCCCCGCAATTACGAGCTGTGGTACACCTACGCAGCCGGCTTCAACCACGCTCTCAACAAATCGATCAACGAGATCATCCGGTCGCGCGGCAAGATCACCGCCGTCGAGATCGATCATCTCTACGACCAGTTCGTCGCCCCGACGCGGATCGGCGAGCGCATCGACGACGTCGGCGGACGCCTCAGCCGCGAGATCGCCGGGGTCGCCGGCATGCTCGAGTCGCAGATGGCCTCGACCGCGGTCTACACGACCTCGCTCGGCGAGGCGCAGGAGGCGCTGGCGGGCGCCCGCGACGGCGATTCGATCGACAGCATCGTCTCCGGCCTGATCGACGCGACGCGCGAGACCGAGGCGGCCAATCGGCAGCTCGAGAACCAGCTCGCCGAATCGCGCCGCCAGATCACCGAGCTGCAGGAGAGCCTCGAGGCGATCCGCTACGAGAGCCTCGTCGACGACCTGACCACGCTCGCCAACCGCAAGCACTTCGACCAGTCGTTGGAGCGGATGAACGACGAGGCGTCCCATTCGGGGCAGCCCTTCTCGTTGCTCTTCACCGACATCGACCATTTCAAGAACTTCAACGACACCTACGGCCACCAGACCGGCGACCAGGTGCTGCGCCTCGTGGCGCTGGCGGTGAAGCAGAACATCAAGGGCCAGGACATCGCCTTCCGCTACGGCGGCGAGGAGTTCGCGGTGATCCTGCCGCGCACGCCGATGGACCAGGCGGTGATCGTCGCCGAGCACATCCGCGAGGCGGTCTATTCCAAGGAACTGGTCAAGCGCTCGACCGGCGAGAACCTCGGCCGCATCACCATCTCGATCGGCATCGCCGAATGGCGGCCGTCGGACACGCCCGCCTCGATGATCGAGCGTGCCGACACCTGCCTCTATGCCGCCAAGAAGGGCGGACGCAATCAGGTCCGCTGGACCGTCGAGGCCACGGCCGACGGCAAGCGCGGCACCAAGGTCGCCTGATCCGGCCGTCTCCGACACGACACGAAAAAGCCCGGCCTCGCGGCCGGGCTTTCGCGTTTTCGAGCGCCGCACCGCTCACTTCACGTCGGCGGCGACCTGCAGCTTCACGATCGCGTCGGGGCCGTCGACCATGCCGTTCAGCTCTTTCGGACCCTTCTTGATCTGATCGACGAACTCCATGCCCGAGACGACCTCGCCGAAGGCGGTGTACTGGCCGTTCAGGAAGGAGCCGTCGGCGAACATGATGAAGAACTGCGAGTTGGCCGAGTTGGGGCTCGACGCGCGCGCCATGCCGAGCGTGCCGCGCCGGAAGGGCATCGGGTTGAACTCGGCCGGCAGGTTCGGCAGGTCCGAGCCGCCGGTGCCGTCGCCCTTGGGATCGCCGGTCTGCGCCATGAAGCCGGCGATGACGCGGTGGAACTTGAGGCCGTCGTAGAAGCCGCGACGGGCGAGCAGCTTGATGCGCTCGACGTGCTTGGGGGCGATGTCGGGACGCAGGCGGATGACGACCTTGCCCGACTTCAGCGTCAGGATCAGCTGGTTCTCGCGATCGTCGGCCGCCGGAGCGGCGGCACGGGCGGTGGCGGCGAAGGGCAGAGCCGCAAGCGCGGCGAGGAGGGTTCTGCGAAGCAAGGCACGTACTCCGGATGGGCCGACGGTGTCGGCGGAAGGGTCAGGACGCGGACCGGGCCCGTTCGGCGAGGCGTCGGGCGACGCTCTCGGGGGCGAAGGGCCGGACGTCGCCGCCCATCGCCGCGATCTGACGGACGAGCGTGGCGGTGATGTGGCGAACGCCGGGGGAAGCCGGCAGGAAGAGCGTGCGGATCGTCGGCGCCATGGCGCCGTTCATGCCGGCCATCTGCATCTCGTAGTCGAGATCGGTGCCGTCGCGCAGGCCGCGGACGATGGCGACCGCGCCGACGCGGCGTGCCGCCTCGACCACCAGATCGGAGAAGGCGACGACGTCGACGCGGGCCTGGTCGACGCCGAGCGCCTCGACCGTCTCGCGGATCATCTCGACGCGCTCGTCGAAGTCGAACAGCGGCTTCTTGCCCGGATGGACGCCGATCGCCACGACCACACGGTCGGCGAGATCGAGAGCTTGGGCGAGCACGTCGACATGGCCGTTGGTGACCGGGTCGAAGGAACCCGAATAGAGAAAAGTCCGGCTCATGCGCGTCGTCTCGCCTCCCCTCGCCGGCGCCGTTCGTTCGCGGCGCATCGGATGACTGTCTTAGGCCGAAACCCCGCCGGGCTCAACGCGTCGTGCCCCCGTCGCCCGTCCGAGACGACGAAACCCGCCCGCGGAGATCCGCGAGCGGGTTTCGTGTTCGTTCAGACCGTCGGTCGATCAGACCTCGGCGTCGCCCTCGCCCGCCTCGCCGTCACCGACGTCGGCGTCGTCGCCGGTCTCGTCGTCGCGGATGCGCTCGACGGAGACGACGCGTTCGGCGTCGGCCGTGTTGAAGACGATGACGCCCTGGGTGGAGCGGCCGGCGACGCGGATGCCGTCGACCGGGCAGCGGATCAGCTGGCCGCCGTCGGTCACCAGCATGATCTGGTCGGCGTCCTCCACGGGGAAGGAGGCGACCAGCTTGCCGTTGCGCGGGCCGGTCGACATGGCGACGATGCCCTTGCCGCCGCGTCCCGTGGTCCGATACTCGAAGGACGAGGTGCGCTTGCCGTAGCCGTTCTCCGAGATCGTCAGCACGAACTGCTCGGAGGCCGACATGGCGGCGTAGCGCTCCATGTCGAGCTGACCGGTGCCGGCCGAGGTCTCCTCGTCGGAGCCGCCTTCCGCCTCGGTCTCGCCGCGCATCAGGCGCGCCTGCTTGAGGTAGAGCGAGCGCTCGTCGGAATCGGCCTCGAAGTGGCGCAGGATCGCCATCGAGATGATCGTGTCGTCGTCGGCGAGGGTGATGCCGCGCACGCCCATCGAGTCGCGGCCCTTGAAGACACGGACCTCGGGGACGGGGAAGCGGATGCACTGGCCGAGCGCCGTGGTCAGCAGGACGTCGTCGTTCTCGGTGCAGGTGTCGACGCCGACGATGCCCTCGCCCTCGCCGAGCTTCATGGCGATCTTGCCGTTGCGGTTCACCTGGGTGAAGTCCGACAGGGCGTTGCGGCGGACCGAACCCGACGTGGTGGCGAACATCACGTCGAGCGTCGCCCACTCGCCCTCGTCCTCCGGCAGCGGCAGGATCGAGGTGATGCGTTCGCCGGCTTCGAGCGGGAACATGTTGACCAGCGCCTTGCCGCGCGCCTGCGGCGCCGCCAGAGGCAGGCGCCACACCTTGGTCTTGTAGACCTGACCGCGCGACGAGAAGAACAGGATCGGCGTGTGGGTCGAGGCGACGAACAGGCGGACGACGAAATCCTCGTCCTTGGTCGCCATGCCCGAACGGCCCTTGCCGCCGCGACGCTGCGCCCGATAGGTCGACAGCGGCACGCGCTTGATCCAGCCGGCGTGGGTGACCGTCACCACCATGTCCTCGCGGGCGATCAGGTCCTCGTCGTCGACGTCGCCGGCGACGTCGAGGATCTCGGTCTTGCGCGGGGTGGCGAACTCGGCCTTCACCTCGGCGAGCTCGGTCTTGATGATCGTGAGCATGCGCTCGCGCGAGGCGAGGATCTCGAGATAGTCGGCGATCTCGGCGGCGAGCTTCTCGAGCTCCTCGGCGATCTCGTCGCGACCGAGAGCCGTCAGGCGCTGCAGGCGCAGGTCGAGGATGGCGCGGGCCTGTTCCTCGGAGAGCTTGTAGGTGCCGTCCGCCGCCACGACGTGGCGCGGGTCGGCGATCAGCTCGATCAGCGGCGCCATGTCCTTGGCGGGCCAGGCGCGCTCCATCAACTGGGCACGCGCGGTCGCGGGATCCGGCGCGGCGCGGATCAGGCGGATGACCTCGTCGATGTTGGCGACCGCGATGGCGAGGCCGACCAACACATGGGCGCGGTCGCGCGCCTTGTTGAGCAGGAAGCGGGTGCGCCGGCCGATCACTTCCTCGCGGAAGGCGACGAAGGCGACCAGCATGTCCTTGAGAGTCATCAGCTGCGGGCGGCCGGCATTGAGCGCCACGAAGTTGCAGCCGAAGGTCGATTGGAGCTGGGTGAAGCGATAGAGCTGGTTCAGCACCACGTCCGACATGGCGTCGCGCTTCAGCTCGATCACCACACGGTAGCCGTCGCGGTCGGATTCGTCGCGGACCTCGGCGATGCCTTCGATCTTCTTCTCGCGCACCAGTTCGCCGATGCGCTCCACCATCGAGGCCTTGTTGACCTGATAGGGGATGTCGGAGATCACGATCGCCTCGCGGCCGCCGCGCGCGATCTCGGTCTTGACCCGACCGCGCATGGTGACCGAGCCGCGGCCGGTGGCATAGGCCGAGCGGATACCGGCGCGACCGAGGATGACGCCGCCGGTCGGGAAGTCCGGGCCGGGGACGATCTCGGTCAGTTCCTCGATCGACATCTCGGGACGGTCGATGAGGGCGATCGTCGCGTCGATCACCTCGCCGAGATTGTGCGGCGGGATGTTGGTCGCCATGCCGACGGCGATGCCGCCGGCGCCGTTGGCCAGAAGATTGGGGAAGCGCGCCGGGAGCACCATCGGCTCGCGCTCGGTGTTGTCGTAGTTCGACTGGAAGTCGACGGTGTCCTCGTCGATGTTCTCGAGCAGCTTGTGGGCCGGCTTGGCGAGACGCACCTCGGTGTATCGCATGGCCGCGGCGCTGTCGCCGTCGACCGAGCCGAAGTTGCCCTGGCCGTCGACCAGCGGCAGGCGCATCGAGAAGTCCTGCGCCATGCGCACCAGCGCGTCGTAGACCGCCTGGTCGCCGTGCGGGTGGTACTTACCGATGACGTCGCCGACGACGCGGGCCGACTTGCGATAGGCCTTGTTCCAGTCGTAGCCGTTCTCGTGCATCGAGAAGAGGATGCGCCGATGCACGGGCTTCAGACCGTCGCGGACGTCGGGCAGCGCGCGGCTCACGATCACGCTCATGGCGTAATCGAGGTAGCTGCGCTTCATCTCGTCGGCGATGGAAATCGGCTTGATCTCGGAGGCGTCGCCGCCACCGATGGGGGTATCGTCTCGACCGGACAAAGGTGTCTCTTTCCCTCTCGCGAACGGGCGCGAATCTCTGCTTCGAAATCACGACCGGACAGTCGCGTCGGAATACACGATTTCGCCTCGAAAAGCCAATCGAAGAGCCGGATTTTCAAGGAAGATCGGCTTTGACGGAACGAGTTTCCCCGCCATTTCGGGCACCATTCGGGCAAAGACGTCGGGGCGGTGGAAAACACCCCGCGCAAAGCCTCGCGGGGCGTCCTTCCGCCCCCTCGGAAGCGCGGCCTCGGCATGCTAGAACCGGCCGCAACCCGAGGGACCCTCATGCTCGATTACCTGCTCGAAGCCTTCGTCACGCTGTTCGTGACGGTCGATCCCCTCGGGCTCGCGCCGCTCTTCATCGGGCTCACCGCCGGCATGGGGCCGAAGGACCGGCGGCAGGTGGCGCTGAGGGCGACGTCGATCGCCACCGCGGTGCTGATCGTGTTCGCACTCGCCGGCGGCAAGCTGCTGGCGCTGCTCGGCATCTCGCTGCCGTCCTTCCGCATCGCCGGCGGCCTGCTCCTGTTCTCGACCGCGTTCCAGATGGTCTTTTCGCAGAAGGAGCCGCGCGACAAGTCGGATGCCGACCGCGCCGTGACGCTCGATCACATTCGCGACATCGCCGCCTTCCCGCTTGCGATCCCGCTGCTCGCCGGCCCCGGCGCGATCTCGGCCTCGATCCTCGCCGCCTCCAAGGCGCCGTCGATGACGGCGTTCGCCGGCTTCATCGGCCTGATCGTCGCGGTGATGGGCATCGGCCTCGCGGTCTTCCTGCTCGCCGACCCGATCGACAAGCGCATCGGCGAGACCGGCCGCGTCGTCATCGGCCGTCTGCTCGGCCTGCTGCTGGCGGCGCTGGCCGTCCAGTTCGTCGCCGACGGCATCCGCGCGATCGTCGCCGGCGGGTGAGGCGGGAGGGGCAGCGTCGGGCACGGGGCAGCAGGCAGCAGGCGCGGCGTCCCTCGTCGAGCTCTCCGTCGGGCCCGTGATCGATTCTCCAGCTTCCCGCACGAACTGTGCGTACCTGACGACCCGCACGCACCTGGGCATCGCGTGTTCCCGCGCATGGCGCTGCGGAGCCGTCGTGCCGCCGCACGAGGTCTTCCCACGCGCCCGTGTTCCCGCGCGTCTCGCGGCGAAGCCGCGTCCACCCTCCCTCCGGGGGAGGGTGCCGAGCGAAGCGAGGCGGGTGGGGTTCGGCGCTTCGGCATCGAAGGCGGATGCCGGTGAGCAAGGTCGGGGGTCGATTGCGGCCCGAGATGCCGCTTCACTCGATCGCGCGGCCCGGTTCACCCCACCCCCTACCCCTCCCCTGATGGGAGGGGNNTCGCGAAGCGTGCGCCCGCCGGAGAAGGCACCGAACGCCCTTCCGTTCGGCATCGAGCGACGCCACGACACCCGGCGGCCCGGCCGTCCGAACCTCCTCTCGAACGAAAACGCCCGCCGGAGCGGAGGGCTCGGGCGGGCGCAGAAAGATCGATCAGTGCGATCGGCAGATCTCGATCAGAACGGGATCTCGTCGTCCATGTCGGAGGCCGGGGGCGGGTTGTAGCCGCCGCGGGCGCCGCCGGCGCCGCCCGACGCACCGCCGCTCGCCGA
>DBMN01000197.1:0-3770 GCA_002298965.1 Rhizobiales bacterium UBA697
CGCCGGCCTCAACCCGCACGCGGGCGAGAGCGGCGCGATGGGCCGCGAGGACATCGAGGTGATCGCCCCCGCCGTCGCGCGGCTCGTCGCCGAGGGCATCGACGCGCGCGGGCCGCTGCCGGCCGACACGATGTTCCACGCACGCGCCAGGGCGACCTGGGACGCGGCGCTCTGCGCCTATCACGATCAGGCGCTGATCCCGGTGAAGACGCTCGCCTTCGACGAGACCGTCAACGTCACCCTCGGCCTGCCCTTCGTGCGCACCTCGCCCGACCACGGCACCGCGCTGGACATCGCCGGCAAGGGCGTGGCGCTGCCCGAGAGCCTCGAGGCGGCGCTGCGGATGGCCGCCGCCATGAGCGAGGCGTGATGGCCCAGATCGACGACCTGCCGCCGCTGCGCGACGTCATCGCCGAGCATCAGCTCTCGGCGCTGAAGTCGCTCGGCCAGAACTTCCTGCTCGACCTCAACCTCACCGCCCGCATCGCACGCGCCGGCGGGCCGCTCGAGGAGACGCTGATCGTCGAGGTCGGCCCCGGCCCCGGCGGCCTGACGCGGGCGCTGCTGGCGGAGGGCGCCGGCAAGGTGGTGGCGATCGAGCGCGACCGGCGCTGCATCGCGGCGCTCGCCCAGATCGCCGAGCGCTATCCCGGCCGGCTGCACGTCATCGAGGGCGACGCGCTGGAGCAGGACATGCCGGCGCTGGTCGCCGAGCACGGCTTCGGCCGCCCCGCCCGCCTCGTCGCCAACCTGCCCTACAACGTGGCGACGCCGTTGCTGGTCGGCTGGCTGCGCGCCGAGCCTTGGCCGGCGTGGTGGGCCTCCGCCACGCTGATGTTCCAGCGCGAGGTCGCCGAGCGGATCGTCGCGACGCACGACGACGACCACTACGGCCGCCTCGGCGTGCTCGCCGGCTGGCGGACGGAGGCGCGCATCCTGTTCGATCTGGCGCCGTCGGCCTTCACACCGCCGCCCAAGGTGACGTCGTCGGTGGTGCGGCTGATCCCGCGCGAGGCGCCTCTGGCGGTCGATCCCGACGTGCTGGAACGGGTGGTCGCCGCCGCCTTCGGCCAGCGCCGCAAGATGCTGCGGCAGTCGCTGAAGGGGCTCGGGGTCGAACCCGCCGTCCTGCTCGAGGCCGCCGGCATCGAGCCGACGCGTCGGGCCGAGGAGATCGACGTCGCGGGCTTCGTGGCGTTGGCGAATGCGCTGAAGGCGCGGTGACGGCGCAGGCGTCCGAAGAATCGCCGCGCAGCCGAGGCTGGGTGCGCGATGCTTCGAGACGCGCCTGCGGCGCTCCTCAGCATGAGGCGTCTTCCATATTCGATACGATCACATACGCCTCATGCTGAGGAGCGGGCCATCGGCCCGCGTCTCGAAGCATCGCGCACGGAAATCAACGGCACGGCGCTGCGCCCCGCGGCGAGCGCCCCGCCCCTCACCCTTCCGTCAGCAACCCGTCGACGAAGCGGTCGAGGCCGGTCTGGCGGAAGCGCTTGAGGCGTTCGGTGCGCAGGATGGCGCGGATGTCGTCGTAGGCGCGCGACAGGTCGTCGTTGACGATGACGTAGTCGAAACGGCGCCATTCGGCGATCTCGACCTTGGCGTTCTCCAGCCGCTTGGCGATCACCGCCTCCGAATCCTCGGCGCGGCGGTGGAGGCGGGCGGCGAGCTCCTTCATCGACGGCGGCAGGATGAAGATCGCCACGACGTCGTCGGGCAGCTTCTCCTTGACCTGGACGGTGCCCTGCCAGTCGATGTCGAAGAGGACGTCGCGGCCGTCGGCGAAGGCCTGTTCCACCGCCTCGCGCGGGGTGCCGTAGAAATTGCCGTGGACCTCGGCCCATTCCAGCAGTTCGCCGTGGTCGCGCAGGCCCTGGAAGCGGTTCTTCGGGATGAAGTGATAGTGCACCCCGTCGATCTCGGAGGGGCGGCGCTCGCGCGTCGTCACCGACACCGAGAGCGAGATCTCGCGCTCCTGCTCGATCAGCAGGCGCGACAGCGTCGACTTGCCGGCGCCCGAGGGCGAGGCCAGCACGAGGCCGAGGCCGCGGCGGCCGGTGGTGGGGGTGCCGGGCATCGACGAGGCGGGCTTGGGGGCGGCGATCATGCGGTCACTCGATGTTCTGGATCTGCTCGCGCAGCTGGTCGACCACGGCCTTGAGGTCGAGACCGATGGCGGTCAGCTCGCGGTCGTTGGCCTTGGAGCAGAGCGTGTTGGATTCGCGGTTGAATTCCTGGGTCAGGAAGTCGAGACGGCGGCCGATGGCGCCGCCGCCCGAGAGCATCTTGCGCGCCTCGGAGACGTGGGTCTTCAGCCGGTCGAGTTCCTCGCGGATGTCGGCGCGGGTGGCGATCATCACCGCCTCCTGCGCCAGCCGCTGCGGGTCGAGCGCGGGGACCGCGTCCATCAGCTCGGCGACCTGGGCGGCGAGCCGGGCGCGGATCGCCTCGACGGTGCGGGCGGGATGGCTCTCGGCGGCGAGCGTCAGGCGCTCGATCTCGTCGATCTGGCCGAAGAGCACACGGCCGATCGCCTCGCCCTCGCCGGCACGCGCCGCGAGGAGATCGGCGACGGCCTCGTCGAGGCCGGCCAGCAGCGCCGCGTCGAGGGCGGCGCGGGTCTCCTCGTCCTCTTCGGTCTCGGAGGTCTCGAGCACGCCCTTGATGGCGAGGATGCCGTCGAGGGTCGGCGCGGTGGCGTCGATCTTGTCGGCGATGCGATTCATCGCGGCGAGGACGGCGGCGAGCACCTCCTCGTTGATGCGCAGCGTCGTCGCCGCGGTCTCGCGGGCGAGCGTCAGCGTCGCCTGGACGTTGCCGCGGGTCAGCCGGTCGGTCAGGCGCTTGCGCGACGCGATCTCCAGCCGGTCGAGGCCGGGCGGCAGGCGCAGACGGACGTCGAGGCCCTTGCCGTTGACCGATCGCAGTTCCCAGCTCCAGCGCTGGCCGGCGACCGATCCGTCGCGGCGGGCGAAGCCCGTCATGGAATAGAGCGCCATCGATCACGACCCCCGATATGCGGCGGGGGACACCGGATCGGCGCCCCCGCTCGTTGTTCGACGATGTTGCCGGCCGCGGTTCGGCCGATCAGTTCGCGCCCGAGCCCTCGGTCGCCTTGCGGTTCTGCTCGATCTGGCGCCAGCGCGCGACGTTGCGGTTGTGCTCCTCGAGCGTCGTGGCGAAGATGTGACCGCCGGTGCCGTCGGCGACGAAGAAGATCTCGTCGGTGCGCGAGGGATTGGCGACCGCCTCGAGCGCCGCGCGACCCGGATTGGAGATCGGTCCCGGCGGCAGACCGGCGATGCGATAGGTGTTGTAGGGGTTCGGCGAGGCGAGGTCGGCGCGGGTGATCGTCCGCCCCTCGAGCCAGGCCTTGCCGCCGTAGAGGCCGTAGAGCACGGTCGGGTCGGTCTCGAGCCGCATGCCGCGCTTCAGCCGGTTGATGAAGACGGCGGCGACGCGCGGACGCTCGTCGGCCTTGCCGGTCTCCTTCTCGACGATCGAGGCGAGGATCACCAGATCGCGCGGCGTGGCGAGCGGCAGGTTCGGCGAACGATGCGCCCAGACGTCGGCGACGCGGCGCTCCATCGCCTTCTTCATCTGCTCGATGATCTGCTCGCGCGTGGTCGAGCCGATCGAGAACGAGTAGGTGTCGGGCAGCAGCGAGCCCTCGTCCGGGATCACCGTGATCTTCTTGCCCGAGATCGTGGCCGTGTCGTTGAGACGGGCGACGATCTGCTCGCTCGACCAGCCTTCCGGGAAGGTCA
>DBMN01000197.1:3783-4169 GCA_002298965.1 Rhizobiales bacterium UBA697
AATTCGTATTCGCCGGCCTTGAGCTTGTCGGTGGTGGCACCGAGCTTGGCGGCGAGCGAGAAGGTGGTGGCGTCGGAGATGACGCCCTTCTTCTCCAGGATGTCGGCGATCACGCCGGTCGAGGCGGCGTTGGGAATCAGCACCACGGCCGGAGCGGTGAGCGGACCCTTGGCGTCGAAACGCTGGCGCGCCAGCCAGGCGAAGCCGCCGAGGCCGAGGACGATCACCGTCAGCACGGTGAAGATGCCGTTGAGGAAGTTCACCGTCGACGAGCGGGCCGCCTTGGAGCGCTTGGGCGGCGGCGGCACCTCGGTCGGCTCGATCGCGGCGCGCGGGCTCTTGGGCACGGTGGTGCGGGCCGGCTCGGCGGGCGCGGCCTCCGGCGC
>DBMN01000196.1 GCA_002298965.1 Rhizobiales bacterium UBA697
GTGCCCTCGGCCGCCGGCCTCGCGGCGCTGGCGCTGGCGGCGGTCGGCCTGCCGGTCGGACCGGACGGACTGTCGGCCGATCGCTGAGCCGCGGTCCGATCGGTCGGATCTTTCGGGCGTCCGTCTCGACGTCGCCATGATCTCTCTGCGATCATGGGCGCCATGGACATCGCGCAAACCTTCACCGATCTCCTCGCCTTCGTCGAGCGCAACCAGGCCTGGGCGGGTCTCGTCTTCGGCCTGATGGCCTTCGGCGAATCGCTGGTCGTCGTCGGCGTGCTGGTTCCGGCGACCGGCGTGATGATGGCGGCGGGCGCGCTGATCGGCACCGGGCAACTGCCCTTCCTCGACATCTGGATCGGCGGCGCGCTCGGTGCGGCGCTGGGCGACGCGATCTCCTATTGGGTCGGCCTGCGCCTCGGGCCGCACGTCGAGCGCATCTGGCCCTTCTCGCGCCATCCCGAGACGCTGGCGGCGGCGCGCAACGTCTTCGCCCGCTGGGGCTGGACGGCGATCCTGATCGGCCGCTTCATCGGCCCCCTGCGCGCCAGCGTGCCGACGGTCGCCGGCATGTCGGCGATGCCGGTGATCCCCTTCCAGCTCGCCAACTTCGGTTCGGCGATCCTGTGGATCCCGGTCCTGATCGCGCCGGGCTCGATGGGCGCCTGGGCGTGGAAGCTCTTCGGCGAGGGCGACCGGGAGGCCGCGATCGCCGTCGTGGCGGCGCTGCTGGTGGTGCTGGTCGGCGCCGTGCTGGTCGCCCGCCGCCTGCTACCGCGGTTGCTCAAGCGGGGTGTGGGGGAGGGTGCCGGCGAGCCGTGAGGGTGGGCCGGCATCGCGCACGTCCCTCTCCGCGGCGGACGACCCGTCCTGCCGTATCCGGCGAATCCGAAGCCCCGAACCGTCCGTGAAACGCGAAACGCCCGAGGTCTCCCCCGGGCGTTTGGTGTCGTTTCGATCGGCGTCGATCACATGTTGGGATAGTTCGGCCCGCCGGCGCCTTCCGGCGTCGTCCAGGTGATGTTGCCGTTCGGATCCTTGATGTCGCAGGTCTTGCAGTGGACGCAGTTCTGCGCGTTGATCACGAAGGTCATGTCGCCGTCCTTCTCCATCCACTCGTAGACGCCCGCCGGGCAGTAGCGCGTCGACGGACCGGCGAAGGTGCCGAGCTCGGACGACTTCTGCAACGCCGGATCGGCGAGCTTCAGGTGGATCGGCTGATCCTCCTCGTGGTTGGTGTTCGACAGGAACACCGAGGAGAGCCGGTCGAAGGAGATCTTGCCGTCGGGCTTCGGATAGACGATCGGCGTGCATTCCGCCGCCGGCTTCAGCGAGGCCGCATCGGTCTTGCCGTGCTTCAGCGTGCCGAAGAGCGAGAAGCCGAAGAGCTCGTTGGTCCACATGTCGAGGCCGCCGAGCGACACGCCGAGGATGGTGCCGAGCTTCGACCACAGCGGCTTGACGTTGCGGACCTTCTTCAGGTCCTTGCCGATGTCGGAGCCGCGCCAGGCGCGTTCGAACTCGATCGGCTCGTCGTGGGCGCGGCCGGCGGCGATCGCCTCGGCGATCTTCTCCGCCGCCAGCATGCCCGACAGCATGGCGTTGTGGCTGCCCTTGATGCGCGGCACGTTGAGGAAGCCGGCCGAACAGCCGATCAGCGCGCCGCCCGGGAACGACACCTTCGGCACCGACTGGAAGCCGCCCTCGGTGATGGCGCGCGCGCCGTAGGCGATGCGCTTGCCGCCCTCGAAGACGCCGCGGATCTTCGGATGCGTCTTGAAGCGCTGGAACTCCTCGAAGGGCGACAGGTAGGGGTTCTCGTAGTTGAGATGGACCACGAAGCCCACGACGACCTGATTGTCCTCGATGTGGTAGAGGAACGAGCCGCCGCCGGTCTTGAGATCCAGCGGCCAGCCGAACGAGTGCTGGACGAGACCCGGCTTGTGCTTCGCCGGATCGACCTGCCACAGTTCCTTGATGCCGATGCCGAACTTCGGCACGTCGGCGTCCTTGTCGAGCTGGTACCTGGCGATCAGCTGCTTGGCGAGCGAGCCGCGCACGCCCTCGCCGATCAGCGTGTACTTGGCGAGCAGCGCCATGCCGCGGGTGAAGCTGTCCTTGGGCTCGCCGTCGCGGCCGACGCCCATGTCGCCGGTGGCGACGCCGATCACGGCGCCCGCATCGTCGTAGAGGATCTCGGAGGCGGCGAAGCCCGGATAGATCTCGACGCCCAGCGCCTCGGCCTTGGCCGCGAGCCAGCGGCAGACGTTGCCGAGGCTGACGACGTAGTTGCCGTGGTTGTTCATCAGCTTCGGCATGGCGAAGTTGGGCAGACGGATGCTCGCGCCCGGCGTCAGCACCAGGAACTGGTCCTCGGTGACGGGGGTCTTGAACGGATGATCCGCCTCCTCGCGCCAGCCCGGAACGAGACGATCGACGGCGATCGGATCGACCACGGCGCCGGAGAGGATGTGGGCGCCGACCTCGGAGCCCTTCTCGAGCACCACGACGGAGATGTCCTCGCCCTTCTCGGCGGCGATCTCCTTCAGGCGAATGGCGGCGGCGAGGCCCGCAGGGCCCGCACCGACGATCACCACGTCGAATTCCATGCTCTCCCGCTCGGGAAGCTCGGCTGCCGCGCTCATTCCTCGAAACTCCTCAAAGCTCGGCGCGGGGCCTGCCCGCGCTGCGATCTCCCCGAACGGACCCGTCGCCGGCCCCCCGACGTCGATGCCCGCCCCTCGCGACGTCTCCGCCGCATGCCCTCTTTTCGGGGGACGGCCGGCGATCGGCGCCGCGAAAATTCCGTCCCGCCCGTGCCGCGGTATCGCGTGACGGCGATCCACGGTCTATCATGCCCGGGATTCCGCGCTCGCGCGCAGCCGCAGGCTCCGAAGACCACTTAGACGCTTTCGAACCTTCCGCCAAGGCAGAAGAAAGTGTCGTATTGGGAAAGTCGTCGCATCCCCATGCCGTCGCCCCTCTCCCACGCCGAACTCGTCGCGCTGGTCGATTGGTATTCGGCCGTCGGCGTCGACGTCTGCCTGGGCGACGATCCGGTCGATCGCTTCGCCGAGACCGCCCGCGAGGCCGAGGAACGCCGCCTGCGTGCCGCCGCCGTCGCCGAGCGTTTCGCCGGCCGCCCCGCCCCGCGTCCCGATGCCGCG
>DBMN01000084.1:0-10967 GCA_002298965.1 Rhizobiales bacterium UBA697
CTCTGGCCGCCTCGTCGGCCTCGTCGCCGACCGGCCGGACGAGAGCCGGTCGATCGCCGGCGTCCTGCCCGCGGCCGACTACCGGCTGATCCCGGCGGCGACGCTGAGCGACTTCGTCGGCAAGGCCGGCGGCGGCATCGAACCGCCGGGGCCGACCCAGACGCTCACCAGCGCCGGCGCGGTCGCGACGCTCGGCGCCCGACTGGTCGCCGTCGTCTGCGAGAAGTGACGAGCGACCCCGAGGAGACGCGATGCCCGAACTGCCCGAGGTGGAAACCGTCCGGCGCGGCCTCGCGCCGGTGATGGAAGGCGCGCGGATCGTCGGCGTCGAACAGCGCCGCGCCAATCTGCGCACCCCCTTCCCGCCCCGTTTCGTCGAACGGCTCGAGGGCACCACCGTCACGGCGCTGGGGCGGCGGGCGAAGTATCTGCTCGCCGATCTGTCGTCGGGCGAGGTGCTGATCGCCCATCTCGGCATGTCGGGCTCGTTCCGCATCCGCGGGGGCGACGACGAGGCGGTGCCGGGTGTCTTCCATCACGGCCGCGACAAGGCGGCGGCGCACGACCACGTGGTCTTCCATCTCGAGGGACCGCATCTGCCGAAGGGGGCGAGCGTCACCTACAACGATCCGCGCCGCTTCGGCTTCATGGATCTCGTGCCCCGCGCCGACCTTCCCGCCCATCCCTCGATCGCCGGGCTCGGCATCGAGCCGCTCGGCAACGCGCTCGACGGCGATCTGCTGGGAAGACTCTTCGCCGGCAAAGCGACGCCGTTGAAGGCGGCGCTGCTCGACCAGAAGCTGATCGCCGGCCTCGGCAACATCTATGTCTGCGAGGCGCTGTGGCGAGCGAGGCTCGATCCGCGGCGGCAGGCGGGCACGACCGTCACCGCGAAGGGCGCCGCGACGGCGGCGCTCGCCACGCTCGCCGAAGCGATCCGCGCGGTGCTCGGCGAGGCGATCGAGGCCGGCGGCTCCTCCCTGCGCGACCATCGCCAGGCGAACGGCGAGCTCGGCTATTTCCAGCATGCCTTCGCCGTCTACGACCGCGAGGGCGCGCCCTGCCCGCGGCCCACCTGCGACGGCGTCGTCGAACGCGTGGTGCAGTCCGGCCGGTCGACCTTCTTCTGCCCGCGCTGCCAGCGCGCGAGCGGGCGGGGGCGCTGAGGCGCGCCCAAGCGGATTTCCGCAGAGGGGTCGTGCGAAAGAGGGCGTTGCCCGTCGCCGCCCGCTCCGCTAGCCCTTGGGACGACGAGGCGGCCGCGACGCGCCGCCCGACGGGAAAGGACGCCCCATGGCCTACGAGAACATCCTGGTGGAGACCCGCGGTCGGGTCGGCCTGATCACGCTCAATCGCCCGAAGGCGCTCAACGCGCTCAATTCCGCCCTGATGGCGGAGGTCGGCGCGGCGCTCGACGTGTTCGAGGCGGATGCCGGGATCGGCGCCGTCGTCATCACCGGGTCGGAGAAGGCCTTCGCGGCCGGCGCCGACATCAAGGAGATGCAGCCCCTCACCTACCCCGAGACCTATGTCGACGACTTCATCACCTCGTGGGACCGCGTGGCGCGCGCCCGCAAGCCGGTGATCGCCGGCGTCGCCGGCTTCGCGCTCGGCGGCGGCTGCGAGCTCGCCATGATGTGCGCGACGATCTATGCCGCCGAGACGGCGAAGTTCGGCCAGCCCGAGATCAAGCTCGGCGTACTGCCGGGCGCCGGCGGCACCCAGCGGCTGACCCGCGCCGTCGGCAAGGCCAAGGCGATGGATCTCTGCCTCACCGGCCGGCTGATGGACGCGAAGGAGGCCGAGGCCTCGGGTCTCGTCGCCCGCGTGCTGCCGGCCGAGGGCTTCGTCGAGGCCGTGGTGGCGATCGCCACCGAGATCGCCGAGTTCGCGCTGCCGGCGGTGATGCTGACCAAGGAATGCATCGATCGCGCCTTCGAGACGACGCTCTCGGAAGGTCTGCGCTTCGAACGGCGGGTGTTCCAGGGCGTCTTCGCCACGCCCGAGCAGAAGGAGGGCATGGCGGCCTTCCTCGAGAAGCGGAAGCCGAACTTCCGCCCCTGAGGCCCACCGTCGCCGGTTCTTCGCCGCTCGCGAGGCGGCTCGCCGGCGATCCTTCGCCGACAGGGCGAGAAACCCGTCGCGTTCCCGGCCGAAATGGGCCTCGCGCCCGTTGACGGGCCGGGACGCCGCGGTTATAAGCTCGCCCACTCGGTGGCGGCTCGTTCCGCCGCCCACATGTTCAATTCGTGTCGGCCCGCCCACGGCCGCTCTCCCCGCGGGGAGAACGGTCAGGCTCTCGAGGTCGGGCACGGTCGAGATCCAGGAGAGGCTCGTCCATGGCCAATACGCCGTCCGCCAAGAAGGCGGCCCGCAAGATCGCGCGTCGCACCGCGGTCAACAAGTCCCGCCGTTCGCGCGTCCGCACCTTCGTGCGCAAGGTCGAGGAAGCCCTCGCTTCCGGCGACCAGGCCGCCGCCGCCGCCGCTCTCAAGGCGGCCCAGCCGGAGCTGCAGCGCGCCGCTTCCAAGGGCATCGTCCATCGCAACACGGCCTCCCGCAAGATCTCGCGTCTGGCCAGCCGCGTGAAGTCGCTCGGCGCCTGATCGGGCCCTCGCGACCGCGTGTGAAATGCTCTGAACCCGGGTCCAACGACCCGGGTTTTTTGTTTCTACCTGTGGTTGGACAGTGTCCAGACGCGGTACCCGATCTCGTCCGAAAGCGCTTTCCGGACGGCTTCGACAGCTTTTCCGCCTGCCAAGAAATGTAACTAAAAATCAATGACTTGATGGCAGGTCATCACGAGCCCTCGCGAGCATTGACGATTCTTCGCCGTCTCGCGCGAAACGTGACGTGGCGTCCTTGATGGAATGTCGCAGATCGGGGTTTTCCGAATCCGTCGCCGAACTCGATTGAGTCGGAAGGACTTGTCGGAGGTCGGCGGGCGGTGGGGTGTTGCATGCATGCGTCGAGGGGCCGCGTCGGCGTTTTGAGGCGTTGCGTCGGTCGCGGGGGCTGTGTACATATGGGCCATCGGGGCACGGGGACCCCGCTCTCACGAGAAGAACGGAGGGTATCTTTCGCGATACGACGTCGTTTCGAAGCCGCAACAAGCAGAGAAACGAAGAGTTCGCGTAAAAAGGGATACCCTTTCGGGATTTGCGTGCAGATCTACTTCGCGTGACGGATGGATTTCGGTCACAAGAAGAACTCCACGAACATCATCTGGAAATTTACGGGGCCTTCCGGACGAAGACCGGGAGCTTGGGGGTTTTGTCATGTCGACTTCGGACACGGGAGGCTACGCCGGTGACGTGGCGCCCGCGGAGGCTTGGGCGTCGCTGTCTTCGGACCCGCGTGCCGTCCTCGTCGATGTCCGCACGATGGCGGAATGGTCCTTCGTGGGCCTGCCCGACCTGAGGGACATCGGCAAGCGGCCGGTCACGATCGAGTGGCAGGTCTTCCCCTCGATGGCGGTCGATCCGAACTTCGTCGAGAAGCTCTCGGAACGCCTCGCCGGCGACGGCGTCGACAAGGACGCCCCCGTCTATTTCCTGTGCCGTTCGGGCGTTCGCAGCATGCATGCGGCGACCGCCATGACGCAAGCCGGATGGAGCCGTTGTCACAACGTCTCCGAAGGCTTCGAGGGCCCGCCGGACCGGACCGCCCATCGTGGCACCGTCGCCGGCTGGAAGGCCCGCGGGTTGCCCTGGACCCAATCCTGAGTGCGTGAGACCGGCTTCGGCCGGAACGAGTGGACCTCCGGAGGGCACTCCGGGGGACGGCGTTTCGTCGCCTCGTCACGGACGGACGAGGCATCGGAACCCTTCCGAAGTCGGCCGGTGCCGACTTCGACAGTAGAGCTAGAGAGGCGGACGACGATGGAGGCACGTGCGATGACCCGGGAGACCGATCCTCGCGACGAATGGGACCGCATCAAGGTGCGTCTCAGGGTCGAGCTGGGCGAGGACGTGTTCACCAGCTGGTTCGCCCGCGTCGAATTCGAGGCGCTCGCCGGCGACACGGTGCATCTGTCGGTGCCCACCCGCTTCCTGAAGAACTGGCTGCAGGGGCGCTATCGCGACCGGCTGCTGGCGCTCTTCCGCGAGAGCTTCGGTCAGGTGTCGCAGATCGACTTCGCCGTCCGCTCCGCCATGCGTCCGACCGCCGGAGCCCGCGAGGCCGCCGAGGCGCCGAAGCGCCCGACGCCGACGCTGGTCGCCTCCAACGCGTCCGAGCCGCGCCCCGCCGCCCGTCCGACCGCCTCCGCCGCGCGGTCCGACGACGAGCTCGCCGGCAGCCCGCTCGATGCGCGTCACACCTTCGACAGCTTCGTCGAGGGCCGCTCCAATTCGCTGGCGCTCGCCGCCGCCCGCCGCGTCGCCGACGTCCGTCCGGGCGAGACCGTGCCCTTCAATCCGCTCTACATCCATGCCTCGGTCGGGCTCGGCAAGACGCATCTCCTCCAGGCCGTGGCGAACGCCGCCCGTGCCCAGGGCCGCAAGGTGCTCTATCTCACCGCCGAGCACTTCATGTACCGCTTCGTGCAGGCGCTGATGGCCCAGTCGGCCATCGCCTTCAAGGAAGCGCTGCGCGGCATCGACCTGCTGCTCATCGACGACATGCAGTTCCTGCAGGGCAAACAGGTGCAGCAGGAGTTCTGCCACACGCTGAACTCGCTGATCGACGGCGCCCGTCAGGTGGTGATCGCCGCCGATCGCCCGGCCGCCGACCTCGAGACGCTCGACGAACGCGTTCGCTCGCGCCTCGCCGGCGGTCTGCTGGTCGAGATCGCCGCGCCGGACGTGGAACTTCGCCGGCGTATCGTCGCCCACCGCGTCGACGCCGCCAAGCGCGCCAATCCGGGCCTCGAGATCTCCGCCGCGGTCGTCGACTGGGTCGCCGAGAACGTCGCCTCCTCGGGCCGCGACCTCGACGGCGCCGTCAACCGCCTCGTCGCCCACAACCAGCTGACCGGCCGTCAGGTCGATCTCGAGATGGCCGAGGCCGCGCTCCGCGACCTGCTGCGTGCCCGCGAGCCGCGCAAGATCAAGATCGAGGACATCCAGCGGGTCGTCTCCAAGCACTTCAACGTGACCAAGGCCGACCTCCTCTCGGCCCGCCGCACCCGCACGGTGGTGCGTCCGCGTCAGATCGCGATGTATCTCGCCAAGTCGCTGACGCCGCGCTCGCTGCCCGAGATCGGCCGCCGCTTCGGCAATCGCGACCACACCACGGTTCTCCACGCCGTGCGCAAGATCGAGGAGATGGCCGGCGCCGACCGCGCCTTCGCCGACGAGATCGAAATGCTGAAGCGCCTGCTCGACGTCTGATCGGGCACGCGAATTTCCGTTCGGCGAGGGGCTGCGGGCGACCGCGGCCCTTCGTCGTCTCACACCCTCGCCTGCCCGCTCATGCATCCGGGGGAGCGCTGATCGACGCTTCGAACGCTTGCACGCGCACGACGTGTGACGTATCCGAGGCTCGGGATCGACGGCATGGCGGCGCGGGCCGCCCGGGCGATCGCGGGAGATTTCCGATGGCGGACATGCGCCTCGTCGTGGTCGGTGCGTCCGGCCGCATGGGCCGGACCCTGATCCGGGCGGTGACCGAGACCGAGGGCACGATGCTCTCGGGCGCGATCGAGCGTGCCGGCTCGCCCGACATCGGCCGCGACGCCGGCGAGATCGCCGGCATCGACAAGCTCGGCGTCCAGATCACCGACGATGCGCTCTCCGCCTTCGCCCATGCCGACGGCGTGCTCGACTTCACGGTGCCGGCGGCGACCGTCCATTTCGCCGAACTGGCGGCCCAGGCGCGGATCGTCCACGTGGTCGGCACCACCGGCTGCTCCGCCGCCGAGGACGCCAAGCTCTCCGCCGCCGCCCGCCACGCGGTGCTGGTGAAGTCCGGCAACATGAGCCTCGGCGTCAATCTGCTGGCCCAGCTGGTGCGCGAGGCGGCTCGCGCGCTGGGGCCGGAATACGACGTCGAGATCGTCGAGATGCATCATCGCGCCAAGGTCGACGCGCCCTCGGGCACGGCGCTCCTCCTCGGCCAGGCGGCGGCGGAAGGCCGTCGCGTCGACCTTTCCGCGCATTCGGTCCGCTCGCGCGACGGCCACACCGGCCCTCGCCGCATGGGCGACATCGGATTCGCGACGCTCCGGGGCGGCACCGTCGTCGGCGACCACATGGTGGTGCTGGCCGGCCCGCACGAGCGCATCGAGCTCACGCATCGCGCGGAGGATCGTTCGATCTTCGCGCGCGGCGCCGTCAAGGCGGCGTTGTGGGGCATGGGGCGAAAACCCGGCCTCTATTCCATGGCCGACGTACTGGGCCTTTCTCCGAAGGCCTGACATCCTTTCCAGGGAGCCATACGCATGGAACGACTGCTCGTCCTCTGCCGCCACGGCGAGAGTGAATGGAACAAGCTGAACCTCTTCACCGGTTGGAAGAATCCCGACCTGACCGAGAAGGGCGTCGCCGAGGCCAAGGCCGCCGGCCAGAAGCTCAAGGCCAAGGGCCTGGTCTTCGACCTCGCCTACACCTCGGCGCTGACGCGTGCCCAGCACACGCTCGACCTGATCCTGACCGAGCTCGGTCAGACCGATCTGCCGATCACCCGTGATCAGGCGCTGAACGAGCGCGACTACGGCGATCTCTCCGGCCTCAACAAGGACGAAGCCCGCGTGAAGTGGGGCGAGGAACAGGTCCACATCTGGCGCCGGTCCTTCGACGTTCCCCCGCCCGGCGGCGAGAGCCTGAAGGACACCGCGGCCCGCGTGCTGCCCTATTGGGACGCCCACATCCTGCCGGACCTCAAGGCCGGCAAGCGCATCATCGTCGCCGCCCACGGCAACTCGCTGCGCGCGCTGATCATGAAGCTCGAGAAGCTCACCCCCGAGCAGATCCTCAAGCGGGAACTGGCGACCGGCGCGCCGATCGTCTATCGCCTCGACGCGAACGGCGAAGTGATCTCGGGCGAAGACCTCGCCTGAGGCGACGTCTCGCCCTCGAAACGCGAACGGCGGCCGGAGCGATCCGGCCGCCGTTTCGTTTTCGACCCCGCCGACGTCAGACGCGGGCGGAGGAACCGCGCACCACCAGCCGGCCGGAGAGCACGATCTTGCGCGGCGCCATCTCGGGCGTGCGCAGGCGCTCGAAGAGCAGTTCCATCGCGGTGCGGCCGATCTCGGTGACCGGCTGTTCCATCACGGTGAGGCCGGGGCCGACGAGCTCCGTCCAGGTCTCGTTGTCGAAACCGGCGAGCGCCAGGTCGCGCGGCGTCTCGAGCCCGGCGGCGCGGATGGCGCGATAGGCACCGAGCAACATCAGACCGTTGGAGACGACGACCGCGTCGGGGCGCAGGCCGCTCGCCAGCCGTTCGGCGAGCGCGGCGGCGGCGGCCTGGTCGTTCGGGGCGACGAAGACGGCGTCGGGCTCGAGGCCGCGGGCGGCCATGGCGGCGCGATAGCCGTCGTGGCGCTCGACGGCGGTCGAGGAGGTGTTGCCGAAGAGGCCGAGGATGCGGCGGTGACCCTGGTCGGAGAGATGGCCGACCAGCTGTCCGGCGGCGCCGGCATTGTCGATCACCACGGCGTCGTGGGCGTCGAGCGGACCGGCGCGGTCGACCAGCACCACGGGGAAATCGAAATCGAGCGTGCCGAGCGTGCCGGCGGCGGCGCGGGTCGGAGCGTAGATCAGGCCGGTGATCCGCTCCTCCTGCATCAGCCTGAGATACATCGCCTCGCGCTGCGGGTTCTCGTCCGTGTTGCAGAGCACCACGCGCATTTCGGCGCGGTAGGCGGCGTCCTCGACCGCCCGCGACAGGGTGGTGAAGAAGGGATTGCGGATGTCGGAGACGATCAGTCCGATGGTGCGGGAATGCTGCGAGCGCAGGCGCCGGGCCGAGAGGTTCGGGCGATAACCGGTTGCGCGGACGGCCGCTTCGACCTTCTCGCGCAGGTCGGCGCTGACCGGGCCGTTGCCGAGCACCCGTGACACGGTGGCGGCCGACACGCCGGCAGCCTTTGCGACATCCTTGATCCCGACCGACATACGTGAAATCGTTCCTGTGGCGTTTCCTGAAACGCACCTCAATCATGGTGCAGCGCAGCACGTATGTTTGCAGAAAAATTGCGAAATTGCAACGCATTGCCTGTTGACGAATGGTGTGAAAACGTTTTCAATAATCATCAAGAACCCGGGAGGAAGGGGCCAGTCATGTCCAATGCGCCGTCGCTCATCACGGCCGAGCTCGTTCGCCTCGGCGCGTCCCCTGCCACCAAGGAAGCCGCCATTCGCGAGGCGGCGCAGATGCTGGTGGCGACCGGCCGGATCGACCCGGCCTATGTCGAATCGATGCTCCGCCGCGAGACCGTCGCCGAGACCTATCTCGGTCACGGCGTGGCGATCCCCCACGGCATGGTCGAGGACCGCGGCCTGATCCGCGACAACGGCCTCGCCGTGCTGCAGATCCCGAACGGCGTCACCTGGAACGACGGCCAGACCGTCCGCCTGCTGGTCGCCATCGCCGCCCAGTCCGATGCCCACATCGCCATGCTGCGGCGGCTGACCCGCCTGCTGCAGGACGACGCGGCGCTCGCAGCCCTGACCACCACCACCGATGCCGGCGCCATCCTGCGCGCCCTCGACGAGAATGCCGTCGTCGCCCCGGCCGCCGACGCGGCGCCGGCGACCGACCTCGCCGAGCGCTTCACCTGGGTCTGCGACTATCCCAACGGCCTGCACGCCCGCCCGGCCGCCCATTGGGTCGACATCTCCCGCCGCTCCCCGGCGCGGCTGCGCATCCGCGTCGCCGATCGGGTCGCCGATCCGAAGAACCTCGTGTCGCTGCTCCAGCTCGGTCTGATGGCCGGCGAGACCGTCGTGGTCTCGGCCGAAGGCGCCGACGCCAGCGCCGCGCTCGCTTCCCTCCAGTCGGCGATCACCGGCCTCACCGCGCAGGAGAAGGCCGACGCAGCCAAGGCCGCCGCCAAGGCGGCCGTGGCGCAGGGCTGGACCCCGCCGTCGGCGCTGCCGTCGATCCTCGGTATCTCGGCCTCGCCCGGTCTGGCGCTCGGCCGCGTTCACGTGCTGAAGCCGTCGGCGATCGTCGTACCCGACGTTCCGGTCGGCCTGATCGAAGGCGGTGCGGCGCTCGATGCCGCGATCACCGAGACCCGTCAGGCCCTCGCCGTGCTCGCCGACGACACCCGCCGCCGCATCGGCGGTTCCGAGGGCGGCATCTTCGAGGCGCAGGCCGAGTTCCTCGCCGACACCGATCTCGTGACGCTCGCCTGTCAGCTGATGGTCGAAGGCCACGGGCCCGCCTGGGCCTGGCACGAAGCGGTGGAGCGCACCGCCGCCTCGCTCTCGGCGCTCGGCAATCCGCTGCTCGCCGCCCGCGCCGTCGACCTGCGCGACGTCGGCCGCCGTGTCCTCGCACGTCTCGCGCCGGAGACCGCCGACGGCGGCATCTCGTTGCCCGAGGGCCGGATCGTCCTCGTCGCCCCCGACCTCACGCCGTCGGACACCGCCGGGCTCGACACCGCCAAGGTGGTCGGGCTCGCCACCGCGCAGGGCGGGCCGACCTCGCATACCGCCATTCTCGCCCGCACGCTGGGCCTCCCCGCGCTGGTCGCCGGCGGCAATGCCCTGCTCGATCTCGCCGACGGCACCGAGGTGATCGTCGACGGCAGCGCCGGCCGGCTGTGGATCGGCCCGGACGACGCCGCCAAGGCGGCGCTCGAGGCCCGTCTCGCCGAAGACCATGCCCGTGCCGACCGCGAGGCGGCCGATCGCGCCGCCCCGGCGGTGACGACCGACGGCCATCGCGTCGAGATCGGTGCCAATGCCAACACGCCGGAACAGGTGGCGCTGGCGCTCGACATGGGCGCCGAGGGCGTCGGCCTGATGCGGACCGAGTTCCTGTTCCTCGAGCGTTCGGCGAGCCCGAGCGAGGACGAACAGGCCGAGATCTATTCCGCCATGGCCGCGGCGCTCGGCGGTCGCCCGTTGATCGTGCGCCTGCTCGACATCGGCGGCGACAAGCAGGTCGCCCATCTCGACCTGCCGCACGAGGAGAACCCGTTCCTCGGCGTGCGCGGCGCCCGTCTGCTGCTGCGTCGCCCGGATCTGCTCGAGCCGCAGCTGCGCGCGATCTACCGCGCCGCCAAGGCCGGCGGCCGGCTGTCGATCATGGCGCCGATGATCACCTCGCTCGGCGAGGTGCTGCAGCTGCGCGCCGCCTGCGAACGCATCCGCGCCGAGCTCGACGCCCCCGTCGTACCGGTCGGCATCATGGTCGAAGTGCCCGCCGCGGCGCTGATGGCCGACGCGCTCGCGGCTCACGTCGACTTCTTCTCGATCGGCACCAACGATCTGACCCAGTACGCCCTGGCGATCGATCGCCAGCACCCCGACCTCGCGGCGGAAGCCGACGCGCTGCATCCCGCCGTGCTGCGGCTGATCGAGCGCACCGTCGCCGGTGCCGCGGCGCACGACCGCTGGGTCGGCGTCTGCGGCGGCATCGCCGGCGATCCCTTCGGCGCGGCACTCCTCGCCGGTCTCGGGGTCGACGAGGTGTCGATGACGCCGCGCGACGTGCCGGCGGTCAAGGCGCGGCTGCGCTCGGCGAGCCGGGCCGATCTCCGGGCGCTCGCCGCAAAGGCGCTCGCCTGCGAGAGTGCCGATCAGGTCCGCGCGCTCGACGGAGGCCGGTCATGACCCGTCCCGCCATCGTCACCGTGACGCTCAACCCGGCGATCGATCTGACGATCACCGTCGACCGGCTCGAACTCGGGCGCGTCCAGCGCGCCCGCACCGCCCAGTCGAACGCCGGCGGCAAGGGCGTCAACGTCGCCGGCTGCCTCGCCGACTGGGGCGTCGAGGTGACCGCGACGGGCGTGCTCGGCCGCCACAACGACGACGTCTTCGTCGAGTTCTTCGCCGCCAAGGGCATCG
>DBMN01000084.1:10993-11265 GCA_002298965.1 Rhizobiales bacterium UBA697
CGACGTCAACCTGCCCGGCCTCGTCGTCGACGCCGGCCTGGTCGACGCCGTCTGGGCGGCGGCGCTGCGCGGTCTCGAGCCCGGCGCGCCGGTCGTCCTCGCCGGTTCGCTGCCGGAGGGGCTTCCCGCCGACACCTGGGCGCAGATGGTCGCCGATCTTTCGGACGAAGGCGCCCGCGTCGTGCTCGACACCTCGGGCGCGCCGCTCGCCGCGGCGCTGGCGCCCGCCGTCACACGCCTGCCGCATGCCATCAAGCCCAATCGGGCGGAAC
>DBMN01000075.1:0-289 GCA_002298965.1 Rhizobiales bacterium UBA697
TTCTCCCGCGAAGGGGAGAAGGGGAACGTTCCTCGCGGGCGAAGTGCCCTTCCCGCTCCCGCCAAACGAAAACGGCGGCCCGTGAGGCCGCCGTCGTCTTGCATTCGGTCTCGGGCTCACGCCTCGAGGATCGTCAGGCTCACGCCTTGAGGATCGAGAGGCCGGCGTAGCGCGCGGCGTCGCCGAGCTGTTCCTCGATGCGGAGCAGCTGGTTGTACTTGGCGAGCCGGTCGGACCGCGCGAGCGAGCCGGTCTTGATCTGACCGCAGTTGGTGGCGACCGCGAGATC
>DBMN01000075.1:303-9336 GCA_002298965.1 Rhizobiales bacterium UBA697
GCCTTGTGCGCCATCTCGACCGCCTCGAGCGTCTCGGTCAGCGAGCCGATCTGGTTGACCTTCACCAGGATCGAGTTGGCCGTGCCCGACTTGATGCCGTCGGCGAGACGCTTGGAGTTGGTGACGAAGAGATCGTCGCCGACCAGCTGCACCTTGTCGCCGATCAGATCGGTCAGGTACTTCCAACCCTCCCAGTCGTCCTCGGCCATGCCGTCTTCGATCGAGATGATCGGATAGGCGGCGGCGAGCTTGGCGAGATACTTGGCCTGCGCCTTGGAATCGCGGGTCTTCTTCTCGCCTTCGTAGACGTACTTGCCGTCCTTGAAGAACTCGGTCGAGGCGCAGTCGGCGGCGAGGAACACGTCCTTGCCGGGCGCGTAGCCGGCCTTCTCGATCGCCGCCATGACGAAGTCGAGCGCGGCCTCCGCCGACTTGAGGTTCGGCGCGAAGCCGCCCTCGTCACCGACGTTGGTGTTGTGCCCGGCCTTCTTCAGCTCGCTCTTCAGCGTGTGGAAGATCTCGGCGCCGGCGCGGAGCCCTTCGGCGAAGGTCGGCAGACCCGCCGGCATGATCATGAATTCCTGGAAGTCGATCGGGTTGTCGGCATGCACGCCGCCGTTGATGATGTTCATCATCGGAACGGGGAGGACGCGGGCGTTGGGGCCGCCGACGTAGCGATAGAGCGGCAGACCCGCCGCTTCCGCCGCCGCCTTGGCGACCGCGAGCGACACGCCGAGGATGGCGTTGGCGCCGAGGCGGGCCTTGTTGGACGTGCCGTCGAGCTCGATCATCGCGGTGTCGATGGCGATCTGGTCCTCGGCTTCCCAGCCGACGATCGTCTCGGCGAGCTCGCCGTTGACCGCTTCGACGGCCTTGAGCACGCCCTTGCCGAGATAGACCGACTTGTCGCCGTCACGCAGTTCGACCGCCTCGTGGGCACCGGTCGAGGCGCCCGACGGCACCGCGGCGCGGCCGAAGGAACCGTCTTCCAGGACGACGTCCACCTCGACGGTGGGATTGCCGCGGCTGTCGAGAATCTGTCGCGCCGAAATGTCGACGATGGTGGTCATGTGGATCTCCCTGGAAATGACGCCCGTCCGGGCGAGGTGTCACGCGGTCATCAGACCGCGGCTGCGGAAGACGTCTCGCACGCGCTCTGTGAGCTCGTGTGACGGCGGTTGTGTGTCGGCGAGCGCATAGGCGAGCCCCTCGGCCTGCCACTTGAACTCGCCGAGCTTGTGGAAGGGCAGCACGTCGACCCGCTCGACGTTGCCGAGCGCCGCGGCGAAGGTCGCCAGACCCTCGATCTCTTCGAACTTGTCGGTGAGCCCGGGCACCAGCACGTAGCGCAGCCACACGGGCTTCGCCATCGCCGCCAGACGGCGGGCGAAGACGAGCGTCGGCTCCAGCGCCACGCCGGTCAGGTCGTGGTAGGTCTCCTCGGAGAAGGCCTTGATGTCGAGCAGCACCAGATCGACGTCGGCAAGCAGTTCGTCGGTCGCGTGCGAACCGAGGAAGCCCGCGGTGTCGAGCGCGGTGTGGAGACCCATCTCCTTGGCGCCGCGCAGGATGGCGTGGCTGAAGTCGGGCTGCACCAGCGGCTCGCCGCCGGAGAGCGTCAGACCGCCCTTGGCGTGGATCAGGAACTTGGCATAGCGCGCGAGCTCGTCGAGCACCTCCTTCGAGGTGGTCGGACGGCCGTGGTGCATGTGCCAGCTGTCGGGATTGTGGCAGTAGCGGCAGCGCAGCAGGCAGCCCGCCAGGAACAGCACGTGGCGGATGCCCGGACCGTCGACGGCACCGCCGGTTTCGGTCGAGTGGATCCAGCCACGGATCGCCGGGCGCTTCGCGCGCAGGCCCGAAGGCTTGCGCGCGGAGCTTTCCCAACCGGCGGTGGGGCGATCAATGGAGTCCATGGAACGTCCGCGAGATGACGTCGAGCTGCTGCTCGCGCGTCAGCTTGACGAAGTTCACGGCATAGCCGGACACGCGAATGGTCAGCTGCGGATACTTCTCGGGATGATCCATCGCGTCCATCAGCGTCTCGCGATCGAAGACGTTGACGTTGATGTGATGGCCGCCCTGGAAGAAGTAGCCGTCGAGGAGACCGGTGATGTTGTCGATCCGGCTTCTCTCGTCGTTGCCGAGCGCCGAAGGCACGATGGTGAAGGTGTAGGAGATGCCGTCCTGCGAATGTTCGTAGGGCAGCTTCGCCACCGACGCCATCGAGGCGACCGGACCCAGCGCGTCACGACCGTGCATCGGGTTGGCACCCGGCGCGAAGGGCTCGCCGGCGCGACGACCGTCCGGCGTGTTGCCGGTCTTCTTGCCGTAGACCACGTTGGAGGTGATCGTCAGCACCGACTGCGTCGGCATCGCGTTGCGATAGGTCTTCTGCTTGCGGATGCAGTTCATGAAGGTCTCGACCAGCCACACGGCGATCTCGTCGACACGGTCGTCGTTGTTGCCGAAGGCCGGCCATTCACCCTCACGCTCGAAGTCGACGACGATGCCGCGCTCGTCGCGGATCGGCTTGACCTTGGCGAACTTGATCGCCGAGAGGCTGTCCGCCGCGACCGACAGACCGGCGATGCCGCAGGCCATGGTGCGCAGGATGTCGCGATCGTGCAGCGCCATCTCGATCCGCTCGTACATGTACTTGTCATGCATGTAGTGGATCGAGTTCAGCGCACCGACATAGACCTTGGCGAGCCATTCCATCATCGGCACGAGCTTGGCCTTGACGTCCTCGAAGTCGAGGACGTCGCCGGCGACCGCCGCGAAGGTCGGACCGACCTGCTCGCCCGACTTCTCGTCGCGACCGCCGTTGATCGCGTAGAGCAGCGTCTTGGCGAGGTTGGCGCGGGCACCGAAGAACTGCATCTGCTTGCCGATCCGCATGGCGGAGACGCAGCAGGCGATGCCGTAGTCGTCGCCCCAGTAGGGACGCATCAGGTCGTCGTTCTCGTACTGGATCGACGAGGTGTCGATCGAGGTCTTGGCGCAGTAGTCCTTGAAGCCCTGCGGCAGCTTCTCCGACCAGAGAACCGTCAGGTTCGGCTCCGGCGCCGGGCCGAGGGTGGTCAGGGTGTGCAGGAAGCGGAAGGACGAGCGGGTGACGAGCGGACGGCCGTCGAGGCCCATGCCGCCGATCGATTCCGTCACCCAGGTGGGGTCGCCCGAGAACAGCTGGTCGTATTCCGGCGTGCGCAGGAAGCGGACGATGCGCAGCTTCATGACGAAATGGTCGATCAGCTCCTGTGCCGCCGCCTCGTCGAGCACGCCTTCGTCGAGATCACGCTCAATGTAGACGTCGAGGAAGGACGACACGCGGCCGAGCGACATGGCGGCGCCGTTCGCCTCCTTGACCGCCGCCAGATAGGCGAAATAGGTCCACTGCACCGCCTCGCGGGCGTTCTCGGCCGGACGCGAGACGTCGCAGTCGTATTTCGCCGCCATCGCGACGAGTTCCTTCAGCGCGCGGATCTGCTCGGCGATCTCCTCGCGCAGACGCAGCACGTCTTCCGACAGCACGTCGAGCTCGAGGCTCGCACCCTGCGCCTTCTTGTCCTCGATCAGACGGGCGACGCCGTAGAGCGCGACGCGGCGATAGTCGCCGATGATGCGGCCGCGGCCGTAGGCGTCCGGCAGGCCGGTGATGACGCCCGACTTGCGGCACTTCAGCGCCTCGGGGGTGTAGACGTCGAAGACGCCGTCGTTGTGGCTCTTGCGGATCTTCGGGAAGATCTTCTCGAGATCGGGCGCGGCCGGGAAGCCGTAGGCCTCGAGCCCGTTCTTGACCATGCGCCAGCCGCCGAAGGGCATGATCGCGCGCTTCAGCGGCGCGTCCGTCTGCAGACCGACGATCGTCTCGAGGTCACGGTCGATGTAGCCGGCACCGTGGCTGACGATCGAGGAGATGACCGAGCTGTCGACGTCGAGCACGCCACCCTTGGCGCGCTCGGCGGCGAGGAACTCCTTGAGCTTCGTCCACAGCGCCTCGGTGCGCGCCGTCACCGGCGCGAGGAAGCTCGCGTCGCCCTCGTAGGGCAGGACGTTGCGCTGGATGAAGTCGCGCACGTCGATCGCCCGGCTCCAGGAACCGGGCACGAATCCCCGCCAGGGGTCGACCCGGTCGGTGGCGGCTGCATCGGCGACGTCGCGAGAATGGATGTTCATGGTCCCGAACCTCGTTTCGGCACTCGCCCTCTCCTGAGCGAGCGCACTGGCTCCCTGTCGACTTTGATCCTAATACTTTCGACCTAGAGTCATCATACGTGTTGTACCGCGATCGCGATGCAGCCGAACATGTCCGTCATGCATCATCCGCCGACCGTGGCGATCCGGAGCACGTTGGTCGAACCGGTGACGCCGTCGCCGGCCGTCACCACGATCAGGTCGCCGTCCGCTGCGATTCCCTCGGCCTTCACCGCCGCCACGGCGCCGTCGATCTTGGCGCGGAACCCGTCGGGCACCGTCGCGACCACCGAGTGGACGCCGTAGGCGAGCATCATACGCCGAGATATGGCGATCGAACGAGCAAAACACAGGATCGGCACGTCGGGACGTTCGCGCGACGCCCGCAGCGTCGTCGAACCCGACGTCGTGTAGGTGACGATCGCCGCCGCGCCGATCGCCTGGGCGACGCCGTGCGCCGCCACGGTGATGGCGTCGGAGGGCGAGGCCCGTTCGGCGTCGCCGCGCTGGGCGTCGATCATCTGGCGATGTGCCGGATCGCGCTCCACCCGCTCGGCGATGCGGTTCATGATCGTCACCGCCTCGATCGGGTAGGCACCCGCCGCCGTCTCGGCCGACAGCATCACCGCGTCGGCGCCGTCGAAGATGGCGGTGGCGACGTCGGAGGCCTCGGCGCGGGTCGGCGCGGGGGCGGAGATCATCGATTCCAGCATCTGGGTGGCGACGATCACCGGCTTGCCGGCGCGCCGCGCCTCGCGGACGATCCGCTTCTGCAGGCCGGGCACGTCCTCGGGCGGCATTTCCACGCCGAGGTCGCCGCGCGCCACCATGATGCCGTCGCAGAGTTCGACGATGGCTTCCAGATGATCGATCGCCTGCGGCTTCTCGATCTTGGCGAGCAGCGCCACCCGGTCGCCGACGAGGCCGCGGGCCTCCTCGACGTCGGCCGGACGCTGGACGAAGGAGAGCGCCACCCAGTCGACGCCCGCTTCGAGCGCGAAGGCGAGGTCGGCGCGGTCCTTGGGCGTCAGCGCCGAGATCGGCAGGGCGACGCCGGGGACGTTGACGCCCTTGCGATCGGAGAGCGCCGTGCCCGAGATCACACGGGTCTCGGCGAAGTCGGGGCCACAGGCGACGACCTCCAGCCGCACCTTGCCGTCGTCGAGCAGCAGCTCGGCGCCGGGGACGAGGGCGGCGAAGATCTCCGGATGCGGCATGCCCACCCGGGTCTCGTCGCCCGGAACGGCCTTGTCGAGGTCGAGGCGGAAGGCCTGGCCTTCGCGGAGGGCGATCTTGCCCGCCGCGAAGGTCGAGAGCCGCAGCTTCGGCCCCTGCAGGTCGGCCAGCACGGCGATCGGCCGGCCGGTCTTGGCCTCGAGATCACGAATGATCCGGAGGCGCTGCAGGTGGTCCTCGTGAGCGCCGTGGCTGAAGTTGAGGCGGAAGACGTCGACGCCGCTCTCGAAGAGGGCACCGATCACCGCCGCATCGGACGACGCCGGACCCAGCGTCGCCACGATCTTGGTGCGGCGCTTGCGCAGGATGCGGCCGGCCGTCTCGGCCACGAAGCTCTCACGAGGCGCGTTCATGTCAGATCAGCGCTCCCATCGCGACCGCGGTATCGCTCATGCGGTTGGAGAAGCCCCACTCGTTGTCGTACCAGGAGAGGACCGACACGAAGGTGCCGTCCATGACCTTGGTCTGGTCGGTGTGGAAGATCGACGAGTGCGGATCGTGGTTGAAGTCCGACGAGACGTTCTTGTCGTCGGTGTAGCCGAGGATGCCCTTCAGCCCACCATTGGCGGCGGCGCGGATGGCGTCGTTGATCTCGGCGACCGTCGTCGGGCGCTTGGCGATGAACTTGAGGTCGACCACCGACACGTTCGGGGTCGGCACGCGCACCGCGAAGCCGTCGAGCTTGCCCTTGAGTTCCGGCAGCACCAGGCCGACGGCCTTGGCCGCGCCCGTCGAGGTCGGGATCATGCTGAGGGCCGCCGCGCGGGCGCGGTAGAGGTCCTTGTGCATGGTGTCGAGGGTCGGCTGATCACCCGTGTAGGAGTGGATCGTCGTCATCATGCCCTTCTCGATGCCGATCGTGTCGTTCAGCACCTTGGCGAAGGGCGACAGACAGTTGGTCGTGCACGAGGCGTTGGAGACGATCAGATGATCCTTGGTCAGCTTGTCGTGGTTGACGCCGTAGACGACCGTCAGGTCGGCGTTCTCGCCCGGGGCCGAGATCAGCACGCGCTTGGCGCCGGCGGTCAGATGCGCGGCGGCCTTTTCCTTGGCGGTGAAGAGGCCGGTGCACTCGAGCGCGATGTCGACGCCGAGTTCCTTCCACGGAAGGGTCGAGGGATCGCGCACGGCGGTGACCTTGATCGGGCCGCGGCCGACGTCGATCGTGTCGCCGGCGACCGTCACGGTGCCGGGGAAGCGACCGTGGACCGAGTCGTAGCGGACGAGGTGCGCGTTGGTCTCGACCGGGCCGAGGTCGTTGATGGCGACGACCTCGATGTCGGTCCGGCCGGACTCGACGATGGCGCGGAGCACGTTGCGACCGATGCGACCGAAACCGTTGATGGCGACACGAACAGCCATGGAAATTCCTCCTGAGAGATCAGCCTGTCCCGACGAGGGACGAAAAAATCGACGATGCGAGGGGGCACGCATCCCCGCCGACCGGACCCGCACCCTGGGGCGAATGGGCCGGTGCGGCCGACGGGGACACGGTTCTCATTCGGCCGCCTTGCGACCACCCTTCTTCGGCGCGGGCTCTGCGGCGACGACGACGGGCTTGGCGGCGATGACCTCGGGGGCCTCGACGTAGGGGCGGCCGTAGTAGCTGGCGAGCAGCAGGCTCTCGAGCTCGGAGATCAGCGGGAAGCGCGGGTTGGCGCCGGTGCACTGATCGTCGAAGGCCTCGACCGCGATCTTCTTGACGGCGGCCAGGAAGTCGGCCTCCGCCACACCCGCCGCCTGGATCGACGGCTGGATGCCGAGGTGGGCCTTGAGCCCGTCCACCCAGGCGACCAGCTTCTCGACCTTGGCGCCGGTGCGGTCGCCCGCTTCCGTCAGACCGAGGTGATCGGCGATCTCGGCATAGCGGCGACGGGCCTGCGGCCGGTCGTACTGCGAGAAGGCGGTCTGCTTGGTCGGATTGTCGACCGCGTTGAAGCGGATGACGTTGGAGATCAGCAGCGCGTTGGCGAGGCCGTGCGGCAGGTGGAAGGTCGCGCCCAGCTTGTGCGCCATCGAGTGACACACACCCAGGAAGGCGTTGGCGAAGGCGATGCCGGCGATGGTGGCGCCCGAATGCACCTTCTCACGCGCCACCGCATCGGCGGCGCCCTCGGTGTAGGAGGCCGGCAGATAGTCCTTCAGCAGCTTCAGCGCCTGCAGCGCCTGGCCGTCGGAGAACTCGTTGGCCATCACCGAGACATAGGCCTCGAGCGCATGGGTCACCGCGTCGATGCCGCCGAAGGCGGTGAGCGACTTCGGGAGATTCATCACGAAGTTGGCGTCGATCACCGCCATGGTGGGCGTGATCTCGTAGTCGGCGAGCGGATACTTCATGCCCTTGGTGTCGTCGGTGACGACGGCGAAGGGGGTGACCTCCGAGCCGGTGCCCGAGGTGGTCGGGATCGCCACCATCTCGGCCTTCACGCCCATCTTCGGGAACTTGTAGATGCGCTTGCGGATGTCCATGAAGCGGAGCGCCAGGTCCTCGAAGTGGACTTGCGGGTGCTCGTACATCACCCAGATGATCTTGGCGGCGTCCATCGGCGAGCCGCCACCGAAGGCGACGATCAGGTCGGGCTTGAAGGCGGCCGCACGCTCGGCGCCCTTCTTCACCGCGGTCAGGGTCGGATCGGCCTCGACGTCGGCGAAGACCTCGACCTCGATGCCGTTCTTCTTCAGCAGGGCGATGATCCCGTCGGCCATGCCGGTCTGGAACAGGAAGCGATCGGTGACCAGAAGCGCGCGCTTCTTGCCCTCGAGATCCTTCATCGCCTCGACGATCGCGCCGCGACGGAAGTAGATCGACTTGGGGAGCTTGTGCCAGAGCATGTTCTCGGCCCGCTTCGCCACCGTCTTCTTGTTGATCAGGTGCTTCGGCCCGACGTTGTCGGAGATGGAGTTGCCACCCCACGAGCCGCACCCGAGCGTCAGCGACGGCGCCAGGTTGAAGTTGTAGAGATCGCCGATGCCGCCGTGCGACGAGGGCGTGTTGATCAGGATGCGGGCGGTCTTCATCCGCTCGCCGAAGGCCATCACCCGCTCGGGATGACGGTCCTGGTCGGTGTAGAGCACCGAGGTGTGACCGATGCCGCCGAGCGCCACCAGTTCGGCCGCGGCGTCGAGGGCGGCGGCGAAGTCGGCGCGGCGATAGAGCGCCAGCGTCGGCGACAGCTTCTCGTGGGCGAAGGGCTCCTCGTCGCCGACGGTCTCGACCTCGCCGATCAGCACCTTGGTGGTGGCCGGCACGGTGACGCCGGCGCGCGCGGCGATCTTGACCGCCGACTGGCCGACCACGTCGGCCGAGAGATGGCCGTTGGGGAACACCACGCGGCGCACCTTCTCGAGCTCGTCGGGCGACAGGATGTAGCCGCCGTGGGTGGAGAAGCGCTCGCGCACCGCGTCGTAGACCGAGGAGACCGCCACGACCGCCTGCTCGGAGGCGCAGATCATGCCGTTGTCGAAGGTCTTGGACATCAGGATCGAGGCGACGGCGCGCTTGATGTCGGCATGCTCGTCGATGACCACCGGCGCGTTGCCGGCGCCGACGCCGATCGCCGGCTTGCCGGACGAGTAGGCCGCCTTGACCATGGCCGGACC
>DBMN01000075.1:9450-11739 GCA_002298965.1 Rhizobiales bacterium UBA697
CCGTTGCGGGTCTTCAGCGCGATCAGCGACTTGAAGATCGCGGTCGAGGTCGGGTTGGTGGTCGGCACGATGCCGCAGATCAGACCGATCGGCTCGGCGATGGTGACGGTACCGCCGACGCTGTCCTCGGCGACGATGCCGCAGGTCTTCTCGTCCTTGTAGGCGTTGTAGATGTATTCGGAGGCGAAGTGGTTCTTCACCACCTTGTCCTCGACCACGCCCATCCCGGTCTCCTCGGCCGCCATCATGGCGAGCGGGATGCGGGCATCGGCCGCGGCAAACGCGGCGGCGCGGAAGATCGCGTCCACCTTCTCCTGGTCGAACGTGGCGTAGACCGCCTGGGCGGCCTTCACGCGTGCGACGAGGGCGTCGAGTTCGATGAGCGACGACACGGGCATTTCTGGGCTCCTCATGGATCGCCGAGGGCGGGCTTCTCGCCTCTGGCCACCGGCGGCGACCCGAACCTCCGGGCCGCGGCGGTGCACGCCTGTCGTGCACCGGATGTTCGCGAAGATACGCCGTTTTCGCCGTGTCTTCGACTTTCCTCTAATGAAAACGATTTCATGCCTTCCTGCAAGAGGTCGAAGACCCGGAACGGCCCCAATGCGTATTCGCACCTAGCATTCGCGGCAGATCTCGCCGATCAGCCATGCAGAAACCGCGTCACTCGTGATGAAAACGTTTTCATCGGATACGTTCACATCCGCGTTTACCCGGCCCCGAGACGCGAATCCCCGCCGCGTGGGTCACGCGACGGGGACAGGGTGCGGGTCGACGATGTCGGAACGACGACGCGTCGCTCAGGCGACGGCGCGCGGCAGCGAGCCGTCCTTGTAGCGCGCGGCCATGACCGACAGCGGCACGGGGTCGATCTTGGACGCCATGCCCGCCGCGCCGAACTGCTCGTAACGCGTCTTGCACAGCGCCTTCATCGCCGCCATGGCGGGCTTCATGTAGGTGCGCGGGTCGAACTCGCCGGGCTTCTCGGCGAAGACCTTGCGGATCTGGCCGGTGATCGCCATGCGGCAGTCGGTGTCGATGTTGACCTTGCGCACGCCGTGGCGCGACGCCTCGAGGATCTCCTCGATCGGCACGCCGAAGGTCTGGGGCATCTCGCCGCCGTAGGCGTTGATGATGTCCTGCAGCTCCTGCGGCACCGACGACGAGCCGTGCATGACGAGATGCAGACCCGGCGCGCGCTTGTTGATCTCCTTGACCACGTGCAGGGCCAGGATGTCGCCGTCGGGCTTGCGGGTGAACTTGTAGGCGCCGTGCGAGGTGCCCATGGCGATGGCGAGCGCGTCGACGCCGGTCGCCTTGACGAAGGCCACCGCCTGGTCGGGATCGGTCAGGAGCTGGGAGTGGTCGAGCACGCCCTCGGCGCCGTGACCGTCCTCCTTCTCGCCCATGCCGGTCTCGAGGGAGCCGAGCACGCCGAGTTCGCCTTCGACCGAGACGCCGACCATGTGCGAGGTTTCGACCACCTTGGAGGTGATCATCACGTTGTGGTCGAAGTCCGCCGGCGTCTTGCCGTCGGGCATCAGCGAGCCGTCCATCATCACCGACGAGAAGCCGTTGACGACGGCCGAGAGGCAGGTCTCGGGCGAGTTGCCGTGATCCTGATGCATGCATACCGGGATCTTCGGATAGAGTTCGATCGCCGCCTGGATCAGGTGCTTCAGGACGATGTCGTTGGCGAAGGCGCGGGCACCGCGGCTCGCCTGCAGGATCACCGGAGCATCGGCTTCCGCCGCCGCGCCCATGACCGAGAGCATCTGTTCCATGTTGTTGATGTTGAAGGCGGGCAGCGCATAGCCGTGCTCGGCGGCATGGTCGAGCAGCTGGCGCAGGGAGACGAGAGCCATCGTTCGAACTCCTTCCGGGGGTTCGTTGCAGGGAAGACGAATTGCGTGGGGTGCGAAGCGTCCGGGCCGACCGAGCCGGCGGGAGAGGCCGCCGGGCGGCGAACCGTCCGGCAGGCTGGCGAGAGACCGGGCGGACGCGCCGCCCGGCTCTGCGTGTCTCGAAGTCCTCACGCCGCCTTGGGCTTGAGGATGCGGAGCATGACGGCCGACAGGACGGTGCCGGCGACGATCGCGATGACGTAGCCCATCAGATGGGTGACGGCGTTCGGGATCGGCAGGACGAAGATGCCGCCGTGCGGGACCTTGAGTTCGGCACCGACGCCCATCGAGATCATGCCGGCGAGAGCCGAACCCGCCATCAGCGACGGGATGACCCGCAGCGGATCCTTGGCCGCGAAGGGGATGGCGCCCTCGGTGATGAAGG
>DBMN01000293.1 GCA_002298965.1 Rhizobiales bacterium UBA697
GCCGCTGCGCGCCGGGGCGGCGGCCGTCGACGCCCGGATCGCGGCGGGCGAGGATCTGCCGCTCGCCGGCGTGCCGGTGGCGATCAAGGACACGATCTGGGTCGCCGGCCGGCGGGTGACGCAGGGCTCCCGGCTCTTCGCCGACTTCGTCGCCCCCGCCGACGCGATCGCCGTCGAACGCCTGCGCCGCGCCGGTGCGGTGATCGCCGGCCTCGCCAACACCTCCGAATTCGCCTGCAAGGGCCTGACCACCAATCGGGTCTACGGCACGACGCGGCATCCGCTCGATCCGCGCCTCACCCCCGGCGGTTCCTCCGGCGGGCCGTCGACGGCGGTCGCGGCCGGCTTGGTGCCGCTGGCGCTCGGGACCGACGCCGGTGGGTCCAGCCGCCGACCGCCGGCCCATGTCGGCGCGGTCGGCTTCAAACCCTCCTTCGGGGCGATCCCGCATGCGCCGGGCTTCGCCTGTCCGGTCCCCGGCATCGAGGTCCTCGCGCCGATCACCCGCACGGTGCGGGACGCGGCCGCGATGTTCGCGGTGCTGCGCGGTCCCGATCCGCGCGACCCGGACTCGTTGCTCGCGCCGACCGCGGCGGTGGTCTCGGCCTCCCCGCGCATCGCCTATACCCGTCGCTTCGGCATGGACGTGCCGGTCGAACCGGCGATCGAGGCCGGCATCGAACGTGCGATCGACGTCTTGCGGGCGGCCGGTTTCCGCGTCGAGGAACGCGATCCGCCGTGGCCGGCGGGCGTCGACGAGGCGACGCTGATGCCGCTGCAGCACGCCGGCCTCGCCGCCCTCCACGGCGACACCTTCCGCCGCGACCCCGATCTCTTCGATCCCGACATCGCCGTGCAGATCGAGCGCGGCCTGATGCTCGACGCCGTCACGGTCACGCGCGCCCGCATCCTCGCCCGCGAGGTGGCGCTGGCGCTCGCCGGCTTCTTCGGCGAGGTCGACCTGATCGTCGGTCCGACCGTGCCCTGCCTCGCGTGGTCCGCCGATCGGCTCGGGCCGGAGCGGATCGCCGGCATCGCCGTGCCGCCGCGGGCGCATGCGGCCTTCACGCCGCTCTTCAACCATGCCGGCGTGCCGGCGCTGTCGCTGCCGGTCGGGCGAGGGGAGGGCGGTCTGCCCTTCGGCCTGCAGATGGTCGCGGCGCGCGGCGCCGACGATCTTCTCCTCGCCACGGCCGCGCGGGCCGAAGCGCTCTTCGCGAGCGCCGGCCTCTGGTCCTGAGAAAGGCGCCCATGCGGATCCTCGTCGCCAATCCCAACACCACGGCCGCCGTCACCGAACGCATGCTCGCGGTCGGGCGCGCCGCCGCCGCGGTCGGCACCGAACTCGTCGGCCACACCGCGCCGCGCGGCGTGCCCTACGTCTCCAGCAGGGCCGAGGCGCAGATCGCCGGGGCGGTGTTGCTCGAGACCTTGGCCGAGACGGCCACCGGCTTCGACGCGGTGATCGTCGCCGCCTTCGGCGATCCCGGCCTCTTCGCCGCCCGCGAACTCTTCGACGTGCCGGTCGTCGGCTATTCGGAGGCGGCGCTCCTCACCGCGCTGATGCTCGGCCGGCGCTTCTCGGTCGTCACCTTCGCGCAGGCGCTCGAGCCCTGGTACGCCGAGACGATCGAAGCCCATGGGCTCGCCGGCCGCTCGGCCGGCGTGCGCTGCGCCGATCGCAGCTTTTCGAGCATCGAGGCGGTCGGCGCCGAGATGGAGGATCACCTCGTCGAACTGGCGCGCCGCGCCGTCGAGGAGGACGGCGCCGACGTCGTGGTGCTGGGCGGTGCGCCGCTCGCCGGTCTCGCCGGACGCGTGAAGCACCGCATCCCCGTTCCTTGCGTCGACGCCATGGTGGCGGCGGTGAAACAGGCCGAGGCGATCGCCACGCTGGCGCCGGTCGCACCCACCGCCGGCCGTTTCGCGCGGCCCCGGGGCAAGCCGAGCAGCGGCCTCCCCCCGGCGCTCGCCGATCGCATCGCCGGGCGATGAGGCGGAAGCGGGCACCGGCGATCGCCGGATCCCCCGCCGCGGCGGCTCAGGCTGCCGACGTCTCGCCGACGTATTCGTCGATCAGGCCGTCGAGATCGGGTGCGGCATCGGAGCAGACGAAGGGCTTCAGCCGGGTCTCGACCTGGGCGAGATGGCTCGCCATGGCGCGCACGGCGCGTCCCCGTTCACCGGCGGCGAGCGCCCGGAACACCGCGCGATGCTCGTCGCAGCCGCATTGCGAGCCCGTCGCGCTCTCGAAGAAGGTGGCGAGCATCGTCGTGCGGCCGACCAGCTCGCGCGCCTGCTGGACGATGATCGGGTTCTCGGTCAGCTCGGCGAGCAGGACGTGGAACGCGGCCGAGAGCTCGAGCCAGGTGGCGCGATCGCCCGAGCGCAGCGCCTCGGCCTCGCGCTCGACGTGGTCGCGCAGCCGCAGCAGGCCGGTGTCGGTCAGACCGTCGGCGAGATGGGCGGCGATGCCGCCCTCGAGGATGCGGCGCGCCTCGAACACGGTGCGGATCTCGGAGAGGTCGGGCGCCACGGTGAAGGCGCCGCGGTTCTTGACCACGTCGATCAGCCGCTCGTGGCCGAGCCGGTGCAGCACCTTGCGGATGCGCTCGCGGCTCACCCCGAAGCGCTCGGCGAGCCGCATCTCGGGGAGCTTGGTGCGACCGGGAAGGCGCCCGGAGAGGATGATCCGGGAGAGGATCGCGTGGATCTCGGCTTCGTCCATCGGCGGCATCGGTCGTCCTGTGGTCGTCGGAGTCGAAAATGCATCGGAACGGACCGCCCTGTCCATCCGTCACCCTGCGCATTTCGATGCACAATATCACGTCAATTGTGCACAAAACTTGCGGAGAACCGGCGCGATCGACAAGGCGCACGGCATCGACCGACAGCCGATACAGAAGCATTTTCAACGATATGACACGCCCGTCCCGACGTTCCGACGGATGGCACGTGGCTTGCGAATGAATATCGGTCGCCCTCGAGGCGTCACCACGATGAGGCTCGATCCATGGACGCCACTTCCTTCCGCCCGTCTCGCCGATCCCTCCTGCGCGGCGCCCTCGCCGGCACCGCCGTGCTCTCCGCTCCCGCGATCCTGCGCGCGCAGACCAAGGAACTGGTCGTCGGCGGTGCCGCCGGTCACAAGCCGTGGGTCGAGAACATCGTCGTCCCGGCCTTCGAGAAGAAGTACGGCGCCAAGGTGATCTTCGAGGGCACCCGCTCGCTGGTGAACCTCGAGAAGATGCAGAAGAACAAGGGCAGCCAGTACATGTCGGTCGTCCAGATGGACGATCCGGTGATGATCCTGGCGGTCAAGGAAGACCTGCTCGAACCGCTGACCGCGGCCAAGGCGCCGAACCTCGCCAAGATCACCCCGGCGGCGATCCACATGGACGGCATGTGGGCCAACTATCTCCAGCCCTGGCTCGGCATCGCCCACAACACCAAGACCATGTCGACGCCGCCCAGGTCGTGGGCCGAGATGTTCGACCCGAAGTACAAGGGCCGCATCGTCATCCCGTCGCTGCAGAACACCGAAGGCCTGCCGCTGCTCTTCGTCGCCGGCCTTCTCTCCGGCCTCGGCATCGACGCGGCCCAGGCCGACGTCGAGGCGGGATTCAAGAAGCTCGCGTCGCTGAAGTCCAACCTGCTGACGATCTACACGCAGCAGCCCCAGGCCTACAATCTGCTCGAGCAGGGCGAAGCCTCGATGATCGGACCGGCGATGTCGTCCTATGCGCTGGAGCGCAAGGCGGCCGGCGCGCCGATCGATCTCGTCGCCCCGGCCGAAGGCGTCTTCGCCATGCCCTCGGGCATCGCGGTGATCAAGGGCGCTCCGCAGTCCGAACTCGCCTTCGCCTATGTGAACGAGCTCCTCGGCGCCGAGCTGCAGGCGCAGCTCGCCGGTCCGACCTACTCGCTCGCCACCAACACGGCGGTGCCGCGGCCGGCCGGTCTCGCGCCGGACCTGAAGATCCACCAGATCGACTGGGCGAACGTCGCGGCCAAGCGCAACGACTGGATCACCCGGTGGGATCGCGAGATGGCGCTCTGACATGACGAGAACCCCCGGCTTTCTCGATGTCGCGGCGGCGGCGAAGACCTTCGGCGCCGCCACCGTGCTCGACGGCGTCGATCTCGCCGTCGCGCGCGGCGAGTTCGTCTCGCTGCTCGGCCCCTCGGGCTGCGGCAAGACGACCCTCCTGCGCATCGTCGCCGGGCTGACCATGCCCGACGGCGGGCGTGTCGTCCTCGATGGGGACGACATCACCCGCCGTCCGCCCCACCGCCGCGACGTCGGCGTGGTGTTTCAGAACTATGCCCTGTTCCCTCATCTGAACGTCGCCGACAACGTCGGCTTCGGCCTGAAGGCGCGCGGGCGAAAGGCGGCGGAGATCGCACCGTCGATCGCCCGCCACCTCGATCTGGTGCGCATGGGGGCCTTCGCCGATCGCCCGGTCCGCGCGCTCTCCGGCGGTCAGCAGCAGCGCGTCGCGGTCGCCCGGGCGCTCGCCATCGAACCCAAGCTGATGCTGCTCGACGAGCCCTTCTCGGCGCTCGACCGCAAGCTGCGCGAGGCGATGCAGATCGACCTCAAGCGCATCCTGCGCGAGGTCGGCACCACGGCGATCTTCGTCACCCACGATCAGGACGAGGCGCTGACCATGTCCGACCGGATCGCGGTGATGCACGCCGGCCGCATCGAACAGCTCGGCACACCCGCCGAGATCTATCATCGCCCGGCGACCGCCTTCGCCCTCGACTTCGTCGGCCTGTCGACCCGGCTCGCCGGTCGGGTGGCCTCGGCGGAGGGCGACCGAATCGTGATCGAGACCGCGCTCGGGCCGATCCCGGCGCGGGCGAACTTCTTCCCCGGCAGCCCGGTCGTGGTCGGCGTCCGCCCCGAACGCATCCGGCTCGGCGCGGCGGGGCCCTGTACCGTCACGGCGCCGCTCACCGACGTCGCCTTCCAGGGCGCGCGGGTGCTGCTCCATTGCGCTGCGCCGGAGGGCGACCGGGTCCTGGTCGAGGCGCCGACGCTTCCCGACGGGGCTGGACCGGGCACCGCCCTCACCCTCTCCTGGGGCATCGAGGACACGCTGGTCTTTCCGGCCGAGGGGGTCGCGCCATGACGGGATCGCGCCGCCTCGATCCGGTTGCCCTGCTGATCGTTCCGGCGGTCGGCTATCTGGCGCTCGTCTACGGCCTGCCGCTCCTGGTGCTGCTCGGCCGCTCGCTGATGGTCGACGGCGCCCCCTCCGTCGCCTCCTTCGTGCGCTTCTTCGCCGATCCCTTCGACTGGATCGTCATCGCCAACACGCTGCGCATCGCCCTCGCCGTGACGGTCGTCTCGCTGATCATCGGCTGGCCGACGGCGATCGCTCTGGCGCGGGCCAAGGGCGCGGCCCAGGCGGCGATCCTGGTGGCGATCATCCTGCCGCTCTCGGTCGGCGTGGTGGTGAAGGCCTTCGCCTGGCAGATCGTGCTGCGGCGTGACGGGGTGGTGTCGCAGGCCCTGGTCTGGCTCCACGTCTGGGACGAACCGCAGCGGCTGCTCTTCACCGAGGTCGGCCTCGTCGTCGGCGCCGTCAACGTCTTCGTGCCCTTCATGATCCTGCCGATCTATTCGGTGCTGAAGCTGATCGACCCGCGCCTCGACGAGGCCGCCGCGACGCTCGGGGCCGGGCCGTTCTTCCGCTTCTTCCGCGTCGCGCTGCCGCTGTCGCTGCCCGGCATCGTCACCGGCGTCGCCTTCGTCTTCTCCATGGCGGTGTCGATGTACGTCGTGCCGAGCCTGCTGATCGGCGACCGCTTCCAGACGCTGGCGACGTTGACCGGCCGCTCCTTCCTCTTCATGCGCAATCCGCAGCTCGGCTCGACGACGGCGGTCGTCCTGCTCGTCCTCGCCGTCGCCGTGGTGGTGGGAAGCGCCCGGCTGTCACGTCGCTTCGGAGGTGCGTCATGACCGTCACCGAACGCATCGCCGGCCTCTTCGTCCGCACCGTGGCCGCGGCCACCGTCGTCTTCCTGATGACGCCGCTCGCCGTCGCGGTCGCCGTCTCCTTCGGATCGAGCGCGGTCTTCACGCTGCCGGCGCCGAGCTGGTCGCTGCGCTGGTATCAGGCGCTCGGGCGCTCGCAGGAACTCTGGCACGTCGTCGGCACCTCGGTGCAGATCGCGGCCCTGTCGACGCTGATCGCCCTCGTGCTGGGCACGCTGGCGGCGATCGGTCTGCTGCGCGGCAATTTCCAGGCGCGCGAGAGCATCGTCACCTTCCTGGTCTCGCCCTTGATGCTGCCCGGTCTCGTCGTCGGCATCGCCATGCTCGAGGCCTACCGCGCGGTGGGGCTCACCAACGTCTGGGCGAGCCTGCTCGTCGCCCATGTGGTGATCACGCTGCCCTACGTGGTGCGCACGGTCTATGCGTCGTTGGCGCTCTTCGACCTCACCCTGATCGATGCCGCGCGCACGCTCGGCCTCTCCTACCCGCGCGCCGTCGTCTCGGTGCTGGTGCCCTCGCTCGCCCCCGCCTTCGTCACCTCGGGGATGTTCGCCTTCCTGGCGTCCATGGACAATTATCCGATCTCGATCTTCTTCACCGACGCCTGGACCAAGACGCTGCCGATCCAGATGTTGCAGATGGTCGAGGAGAGCCCCGATCCGACGATCGCGGCGGTCTCGACGCTGCTCATCCTGCTCGCCGCCGCCGTTCTGGTGATCGGCGACCGCATGGTCGGGCTCCGGCGGATGGCGGATCTGTGATGAAGGATCCTCTCGCCACCGATCGCGATTTCCGCGGCTACGGCGGGCGCCCGCCGAAGGTCGTCTGGCCCGGCGGCGCGCGGCTCGCCGTCTCGCTCGTCGTCAACGTCGAGGAGGGCGCCGAGCTCTCGATCGGCCAGGGCGACGCGGCGAACGAGGGAACCTACGAGGTCGTCGACCCGATCGACGGCGTCCGCGATCTCTGCATGGAATCGCATTTCGAATACGGCCCCCGCGCCGGCTGGCCGCGCATCCGGGCGATGCTCGCCCGCTTCGGCGTGCCGGCCACCCTCAACGCCAACGGCCGCGCGCTCGCGCTCTCGCCGTGGATCGCCGAGGAGGCGGTCGCCGACGGCCACGAGGTCGCCGCCCACGGCTGGCGCTGGGAGCGCCACGCCCACATGGCCGAGGCCGAGGAACGGCAGGCGATCGCCCGTGCGGTCGAGGCCATCACGAAGGCTGCGGGCCGCCCGCCGCGCGGCTGGCACACCCGATCGGCGACGTCGCCGGCGACCCGTCGCCTGCTCCTCGAACACGGCGGTTTCCTCTACGATTCCAACGCCTACAACGACGATCTGCCCTATCTGACGCAGGTCGACGGCGCCGATCATCTGGTGCTGCCCTACGCCTTCGACACCAACGACATGCGCTTCCAGAATGCCGGCGGCTTCGTCTTCGGTGACGATTTCGCGCGCTACTGCATCGATGCCTTCAACCGGCTGTGGGTGGAGGGGGCGGAGGCGCCGCGGATGCTGTCGATCGGTCTGCATCTGAGGATCATCGGCCGACCGGGGCGCATCGGCGGGCTCGAGCGTTTCCTCGCCCATGCGGCGGCGCGCGAGGGCGTGTGGTTCGCCCGGCGCGACGCCATCGCTCGCCACTGGTTGGAAGCGATCGGCCGGCACGATCTCGTCGCCCGGGCGCTCGGCGGGAGCGCGAAGGCATGAGGCTCCTCGTCGTCAACCCGAACACCGACCCGGCCAAGACCGAAGCGATGCGCCGCATCGCCGCCGAGGCCGCACCGGCGGGCGTCGTGGTCGAGGGGCTGACCGTGGCGCGCGGCGCCGCCCTGATCACCGATCCGCCGGCCCTGGCGCTCGCCGACGAGGCGGTCGTGGAGGCCGAGGACGCGATCC
>DBMN01000372.1 GCA_002298965.1 Rhizobiales bacterium UBA697
CGCCCCGCCCGAGGGCGAGGCGGGCCCCGCCTCGTCGGGCAACGACGCGGCGCTGTCGGGCCCCCTCACCCCCGGCCACGTCTACGGCGCCAGCGACGACCGCCGCCCGGCGGGTGCCGCGGCGGCGGAGTGAGGTCGGGCGAACGAAGGTCCCTCTCGGGAAGCATCGGCGATCCGAAGGCGCCGTCATCCGGTCCTCTCCCCCCCGGAGGGGGAGAGACAGAGAGGGGGGCCGAGCGTTTCGCTCGAAGGTTTCCGCCGGACGAGGCGCCGTCCCCCCCTCCCTGTCCCTCCCCCTCGAGGGGGGAGGGAACGGTGTGGCACCGGCCTTCGAACGACCGGCGAATGCCACCGGAGCGTCGGCTGTTCCGCTCGAAACGCAAGAGGCCGCCCGAAGGCGGCCTCTCGATGATCACGACGTCGGAACGTCCGGGCTTCCGCCCGTCACTGCACGCCGAGCTTCTTCTGCAGCGAGGTCGACGAGGTCGTGTACTGGAAGACGATGCGCTTCGACGGGTCGACGATCTTCTTCGCCGCCTGCGCCATCAGCGCCGCCTCGTGGAAGCCCGAGAGGATCAGCTTCAGCTTGCCCGGATACCAGTTGATGTCGCCGATGGCGAAGATGCCGGGCTCGTTGGTCTCGAACTTCTCGGTGTCGACGGCGATCAGGTTCTCGGTGAGGTTCAGACCCCAGTTGGCGATCGGGCCGAGCTTCATGGTGAGGCCGAAGAACGGCATCATCCGCGTCGCCGGGACGGTGATCGTCTCGCCGTCGTTCTTCTTGATCGCCACACCCGAGAGGTTGGTGCCGTCGCCCTCGAGGCCGGCGACCTGACCGATCACCATGTCGAGCTTGCCCTCGGCGACCAGCTTGCGCATCTGCTCGACCGAATGGGGCGCGCCGCGGAACTCGTCGCGACGATGGACGATGGTCACCCGCTCGGCGATCGGCTGGAGATTGAGCGTCCAGTCGAGCGCGGAATCGCCGCCGCCGACGATGACGATCTTCTGGTCGCGGAAGGCGTCCATCTTGCGCACGGAATAGAAGACCGAGGTGCCCTCGTAGCTCTCGATGCCGGGCACCGGCGGGCGCTTGGGCTGGAACGAGCCGCCGCCGGCGGCGATCACCACCACCTTGGCCGAGAACTCGGTGCCGGCGTCGGTGCCGACCAGGAACGAACCGTCGGCCTGCTTCTCCAGCTTCTCGACCTGCTGGCCGAAGTGGAAGGTCGGGCCGAACGGGCGGATCTGCTCCTGCAGCTTGTCGATCAGCTCCTGAGCGCCGATCGTCGGATAGGCCGGGATGTCGTAGATCGGCTTCTCCGGATAGAGCTCGGCGCACTGGCCGCCGGGCTTGTCCAGGATGTCGATCAAATGGCACTTGAGGTCGAGCAGACCCAGTTCGAACACGGCGAAGAGGCCGACGGGGCCCGCTCCGATGATGACGACGTCGGTGGTGATGCGTTCGGACATGGGTCGGTTCCGTGGGGTTTGCGGGCCGCGACGGCCGGAAGACGGGCTCTCGTCGTCTTCCTAGTCCCCGTCGCGCGCATCTGACAAGGAAAGCGTTTCCACGCGAGGCCCGCTGCAGCGAAAGTCATGCTCCGCCGGCGTCACGCCTGCCGCTCGGGGACGTGGACGATCAGGCCGTCGAGATCCTCGGTGACCTTGATCTGACAGGACAGTCGCGACGTCGCCTGCACCTGCCAGGCGAAGTCGAGCATGTCCTCTTCCATCGGCTGGGGCGCGCCGACCTTCGGATACCACGCGTCGTCGACATAGACGTGGCAGGTGGCGCAGGCGCAGGCGCCGCCGCATTCCGCCTCGATGCCGGGCACGCCGGCCCGCACGGCCGTCTCCATGACGGTCGCGCCGATCTCCGCCTCGACGGTGATCTCTTCCTGACGATAGGGAACGAAGGTGATCTTGGTCATGAAGGTCTCGGCGCAGCGTCGGATGGGGCCTGCGCCGGCCGAAATCGCTGCATTTCGGATGTCTTCGGCGGCGCGCGTCCCCACATGGCCGGATCGCGCCCGCCCGTCAAGTCGAAGCCGCGCGGCACGGCCCGAAGAGCCCGCGAAATCCCTCAGGCGATCGCGGCGACGAAGGCGCGGACCTCCTCGAAGGCCTCGGCGAGTTCGCCGATCGCGCGGCCTGCGTCCGCGTCGCTCTCGATCGCGTCGGCGAGCCGCGCCATGCGCCCCGCCCCGACGCCGAGCGCCGAACCCTTCAGCCGATGGGCGAGCGCCCGCCGCTCGTCCGCGTCCGAGGCGGCGATGGTCTCGATGAGCACCCGCGACTGGGCGACGAAGAGGCGAAGGATCTCGCGCTCGAGCGCTTCCGATCCGAAGGTCTGACGGGCCAGATGGACGAGATCGATCGGCGCGGTCCGGTGGCCCGAACGCCTCTCGCCCGTGAACGCCGTGTCGCGCACCGCCGCTTCCATCGCCATGATCGTCCCTCCGGCTCCTCGCCTGCCGAAAGGATGCCCCCACATTCGCCGCCGTCGGGTTAAATCGAGAGGCCTCGGCGCCGCCCCGCGGCAACCGATCGGAAACGAAGTAAACGCGAGGTTGACGCGCTTACCCGACGGCAGATCCCGGCCGTTTCGCGTCATCCACTGCTCCGAGCCGCGGAAAGCGTGGTCGGCGTTAACCCTGATGGGCAAAAAACCCCGGCGGCGGTTTCCTATTCGTTAATGTCCCGTTACCATTCAGGAGCGGCATGGACTCTGGAGAGGCGCGTCCCCACACGAGCGGGGGCGACTTTCTTCGACCCCGGAAGACGCGACCGGAACGGGACGAGCGGAGCGGATGCTCGACCCGGATCGGCCACAGGCGATCGACCGAGACCTTGCCCGGAACGTCCGCGGCGGCGCGGGCGACCGGGGTCCGGCAGGTACGGCGTACGGAAACGAGGCACTGACCATCATGGGCACCACTCCCAACAAGTCGATCGATCCCGTCGAGGCGGCACTCTCGGCGGTCGAAGAGGCGCTGAAGCACGATCTCGTCGACCTCGGCGAGACCGCGAGCAGCAGCGCCGCACCGGTCGTCAAACCGGAGCAGCGCGCCGACGCCGCTGCCGAACGCCTCGGCCGCTCGCTGGAGGCCGCCCTCGAAGAACCCACCCCGGCCGCCCGGCCGGTCGCCGAGCCGCGCCGCGCC
>DBMN01000355.1 GCA_002298965.1 Rhizobiales bacterium UBA697
CTCGCGGATGCGGCCGGGCGGGCGGTGCCGGTGCTGCCGATCTCGGGGCGCGACCTTTTGGCATCGGGGGCGAAGGGCGGGCCGGCGATCGGCCGCGTGCTGGCGGAAATCGCCGACTTCTGGGAGGCCGAGGGCTTCCGCTCCGACCGCGCCGCGCTGCTCGAACGAGCAAATCGGCATTTGCTACGCATTTTACCGAAGCCATAAAACCCGCCTGAAGACCCCGTCCGCATGATGGCACCATCGCAACATCTCGATGGTGTATCCGAGCCATGGTCGATCTCGCCGAGGCATCCGCTTTCGATACCCACAACCTTTCCGCAACGGAAGGTTGGTGGGGGCGTGTCGACTCGCTCGTTCAGCTGCGCTGGGCGAACGATCGGCGGACGCTCGAGGCCGGCCGGATCGGCCGCGCGCTGATCTGGTTCGCCACCTGGTGGGGCCTCGTGCCCGTCGTCGAAGCGACGGCGGTGCATGCGGCGTCGGTCTGGGCGGTGATCGCCCATGTCGGGCTGGTGCTGCCCTGGGCGCTGTTCGTCGCCATGCGGGTCGGCGAACTGTCGCGGCGCGAGCGTTCCGACGTGGTCGCCGCCGGGGTGATGCTGCTGGCGGTCCTGGTGACGCTGCTCGTCGACCACCACGAGACCGACGGCAATCATCGCCTGTTCGACGCCGTCGCGGTGTTGCCGCTGGTCCATCTCGGGCTCTTCGTCCGGCCGCGGCCGGCGGTGGCGGCGGCGACGTGCGCCGTCGGGCTCGCCGCCTATTGGGTGGCGGCGCTGGCCTGCGAGCAGGGCGAGACCGCCGACGTCGGCGTGGCGACCGTGCTGACCGGCGTCGTGCTGGTCGCCTTCATCGCCGGCATCGCCCATCAGACCGAACTCGACCGCTGTCATCGCGCCCGCATCCGCGCCGAACTCGCCGCCCACCGGCTGACCCATCGCGCCGACGAGTTGCGGGTGCTGAGCGAAGTCGACCCGCTGACCAAACTCGCCAACCGCCGTTCGATCGACATGCGTCTGCCGGCCTTCGCCGAGCGGTCGCAGGCCGAGGAGGAGACGGTGGCGGTGATGATGATCGACGTCGACTGCTTCAAGCAGTTCAACGATCTCTACGGCCATCAGGCCGGCGACCGCTGTCTGGCGGCGGTGGCGCGGGTGGTGGGCGACCAGGTCCGCCGCCGCGACGATCTCGCCGGCCGCTTCGGCGGCGAGGAGTTCCTGGCCGTGTTGCCGGGGGCCGATCTCGTCGTCGCCCAACGGGTCGCCGAACGCCTCCGGCAGGCGGTCGAGCGGCTCGCCATTCCCCATCGCGAGGGGGCGACCGGCGGCGTCGTCACCGTGTCGATCGGCTGCGCCGCCGGCGTGGTCGACCAGACGCTGCCCTTCGCCGACATTCTCGGCGAGGCCGATGCCGAGCTCTATGCCGCCAAGCGCGCCGGGCGCAACCGCGTCTCGCCGCCGGTGGCGGCGTCGCCCGACGACGCCCACGATCGCTCGATCGTCCTCGACGCGCGTCGGGTGGCGTGAGGCCTCACGGCCACTTGGCGAGCGGCGGCAGCGACGACAGGATCGAGGCGACGTTGCCCCCGGTCTTCAGGCCGAAGACCGTGCCGCGGTCCCACAAGAGATTGAACTCGACGTAGCGCCCGCGCCGGACCAGCTGTTCCTCGCGATCGGCGTCGGTCCAGGCGGTGGTGCCGTTCGCCCGGACGATCTCGGGGTACACCTCGAGGAAGCGGGTGCCGACGTCGCGGGTGAAGGCGAAGTCGGCCTCGAAGTCGCCGGTGTCCAGCCGGTCGTAGAAGATCCCGCCGATGCCGCGCGGCTCGCCGCGATGGGGCAGGAAGAAATACTCGTCGCACCATTTCGAGAAGCGGGCGTGGTCGGCGACCGCGTGGGGGTCGCAGGCAGCCTTCATCGCGGCGTGGAAACGCACCGAATCCGGATCGTCGAGGGTCCGACGGCGATCGAGCACCGGCGTCAGGTCGGCACCGCCGCCGAACCAGCGCCGCGTCGTCACCACGTGGCGGGTGTTCATGTGGACGGTCGGCACCTGCGGGTTCCAGGGATGGGCGATCAGCGAGATGCCCGAGGCCCAGAAGTGCGGATCCTCCTCGGCGCCGGGGATCTCCTTGCGGAACTCCGGCGCGAAGGTGCCGTGGACGGTCGAGACGTGGACGCCGACCTTCTCGAAGACGCGGCCGTGCATCAGCGCCATCGTGCCGCCGCCGCCGGGCGTGCCGGTGTGGTCGGTGCGCTCCCACGGCGTGCGGACGAAACGGCCGGGGGCGGCGTCGACGTTCGGCGTGGCGATCTCGTCCTCCAGCGCCTCGAAGGCGGCGGTGATGCGATCGCGTAAGGTCTCGAACCAGCGGGTGGTCGCGGCCTTCTTGATCTCGAGATCGGCGGGGAGCGGCGAAGCGGGCGGGGGCGTCGGGGCCAAGCGGGTCATCCTCGGGCTGGGTCGGAGCGTCGTCTCAACTGGCGCAGCGCCTCGCCGACGACAAGGGCCGCAGCGATCGCGACGTTGAGCGAGCGCAGGCCCGGTCGCATCGGCACGATCAGGCGGGCGTCGGCGGTCTCGTGCACGGCATCGGGAACGCCGGCCGATTCGCGCCCCACCATGATCACGTCGTCGGGCATGAAGGCGAAGTCGCGATAGTCGGTCTCGCCGCGCGTCGTCAGCAGGACGAGGCGACGGCCGGCGGCACGGCGGGCGGCGTCGAAGGCGACCCAGTCGTCGTGGCGCGTCAGCATCGCCTCGTCGAGATAGTCGAGGCCGGCGCGGCGCAGATTGCGATCGGTCACGGCGAAGCCGGCGGGCTCGATCAGGTCGACCGCCACGCCGAGGCAGGCACCGGTCCGAAGCAGCGTTCCGGTGTTCTGCGGGATGTCGGGCTGATAGAGCGCCAGGCGGAGGTCCGGTGCCGACTCGTCGGACGGGGCTGAAATCATGGCTCGTTTCATCGTCGATAAGTGTTGTTGCGTAGGCGGACGTTTCGTCGCGGAAGGCGGCAACAAGCCGTTCACGCAATGAGACATTTCAAATGAAACAATTCCAAGGTCTGAGGCCCGAAAGCCCCGGCGACGCTGGACATTGCGTTTGACCGGTGTCAAAACGACGGCCGATCGGAGACTGGGGGCGAAGGCTCTCGGTGTCCCTCTTTCGCGTGAATTCTCCTCACGTGTCATGTCGTCGGCAAGTCGAAGGACGCATGTCCTCCGGGCGACGGCGGCGGGCACCGCGGGGACGATCGATCCGACGACACGAATCGCGAGGATCCGACCTTGGCTACCTTGGACACCGCAGAACCGTCGCGCCGCGACTTCCTCTACATCGCCACGGGCGCCGTCGGCGCCGTGGGCGTCGCCTCCGTCGCCTGGCCGTTCATCGATCAGATGAACCCCGACGCCTCGGCGCTGGCGCTCGCCTCGACCGAGGTGGACATCTCCGCCGTCGCGCCGGGCCAGATCATCACCGTCAAGTGGCGCGGCAAGCCGGTCTTCGTGCGCAACCGCACGCCGGAAGAGCTGAAGAAGCTCGCCGCGATGGACACGAAGGCGCTCAAGGACCCGCAGTCCGACGCCGATCGCGTCAAGAAGGGTCACGAGAACATCCTCGTGGTCGTCGGTGTCTGCACCCATCTCGGCTGCGTTCCGACCGGTCACGCCGGCGAGTACGACGGCTGGTTCTGCCCGTGCCACGGCTCGGTCTACGACGCCTCCGGCCGCATCCATGCCGGCCCGGCGCCGCTGAACCTGCCGGTTCCGCCCTACGAGTTCCTGTCCGACAAGGTCGTGAAGATCGGCTGACGCCGTCGAGGGAGAGCAAGACATGAGCGGTCATTCGACCTATTCGCCTTCGAACGGCTTCACGCGTTGGCTCGACGCCCGCCTGCCGATCGTTCGTCTCGGCTACGACAGCTTCGTCGCCTATCCGACGCCGCGCAACCTGAACTACTGGTGGGCGTTCGGCGCGATCCTCTCGATGATGCTCGCCGTGCAGCTGATCACCGGCATCGTCCTGGTGATGCACTACACCCCCCACATCAGCCTCGCCTTCAACTCCGTCGAGCACATCATGCGCGACGTGAACTGGGGCTGGCTGCTGCGCTACATGCACGCCAACGGCGCGTCGATGTTCTTCATCGCCGTCTACGTCCACATCCTGCGCGGTCTCTACTACGGCTCCTACAAGGCGCCGCGTGAGATCCTGTGGATCCTCGGCGTGGTGATCTATCTCCTCATGATGGCGACCGCCTTCATGGGCTACGTGCTGCCGTGGGGCCAGATGTCCTTCTGGGGCGCCACCGTCATCACCAACCTGTTCTCGGCCATTCCTCTCGTCGGCGAGCCGATCGTGACCTGGCTGTGGGGCGGCTTCTCGGTCGACAACCCGACGCTCAACCGCTTCTTCTCGCTGCACTATCTCCTGCCGTTCGTCATCGTCGGCGTGGTGATCCTGCACGTGTGGGCGCTGCATGTCGTCGGCCAGAACAACCCGACCGGCGTGGAACTCAAGACCGAGCAGGACAGCGTGCCCTTCACGCCCTACGCGACCGTCAAGGACGCGTTCGCGATGTCGGTGTTCCTGATCTTCTTCTCGTGGTTCCTGTTCTACAGCCCGAACTACATGGGTCACCCGGACAACTACATCCCGGCCAACCCGATGGTCACCCCGGCGCACATCGTTCCGGAATGGTACTTCCTGCCGTTCTACGCGATCCTGCGCTCGATCCCGGACAAGCTCGGCGGCGTCATCGCCATGTTCGGCGCCATCGCGGTGATGTTCGTGATGCCGTGGCTCGACCGTTCGCCGGTCAAGTCGGCGACCTATCGCCCGCTCTACAAGCAGTTCTTCTGGATCTTCGTCGCCTGCGGCATCGGTCTCGGCTATCTCGGCTCGCAGCCGGCCGAGGGCGGTTACGTCATCGCCTCGCGCATCCTGACCGCTTGGTACTTCCTCCACTGCCTGGTGATCGTGCCGGTGCTCAGCTTCATCGAGAAGCCGCGTCCGCTGCCGGAGTCGGTCACCGCCGCCGTTCTCGCCAAGAACGCGCACTGAAACGGTAGAGATCGGGAGACATAGACATGAACACGATCCTCTCCGCTTCCAAGGTCGTCCGGGCGCTCGGCGCCGCCGCGCTCCTGGCCGGCATCGCCTTCGCCGCCCCGGCGTCGGCGGCCGAGACCGCCGCGCACGGCCCGGTGGTGAACACCTATTCCTGGTCGTTCGCCGGTCCCTTCGGCCGCTTCGACAAGGGCCAGCTGCAGCGCGGCTACAAGGTCTACAAGGAAGTCTGCGCCAACTGCCACTCGATGAACCTCATCGCGTTCCGCAACCTCGCGGACGAGGGTGGTCCCGGCTTCACCTTCGACCAGGCCAAGGCGCTCGCCGCCGAGATCAAGGTCAAGGACGGCCCGAACGACAAGGGTGCCATGTTCGATCGCGCCGGCCGCGCCTCGGACAAGTTCCCGGCGCCGTTCCCGAACGACGAGGCGGCCCGTGACAGCTTCGGTGGCGCCCTGCCGCCGGATCTGTCGCTGATCGCCAAGGCGCGCGCCGCCCATCGCGGCACCGGCTTCCTGACCGATCCCTTCACGCTCTATGCGGAAGCCGGTCCGGACTACGTCGTCAGCCTGCTGACCGGCTACGTCGACGCGCCGCACGGCATCACCTGCGACGGCGCGCTGCAGTACAACCAGTCGTTCATCGGCGGCAACTGCATCGCCATGCCGGCCCCGCTGACAGACGACATCGTCGCCTACACCGACGGCACCAAGGGCACCGTCGAGCAGTATGCCAAGGACGTCGCCGCCTTCCTGATGTGGACCGCCGAGCCCAAGCTCGAGGCCCGCAAGTCGACCGGCCTCAAGGCGATCATGTTCCTCGTGGTCTTCGCGGGTCTTCTCTACCTGTCGAAGCGCAAGGTGTGGTCGAACGTCGCCCACTGAGGCGCCGTCCGAGGCACGACATCGCAAGAAGGGCTCCCGGGCGACCGGGGGCCCTTTTTCGTCGCCGGCGGTATCCGGGCATCGGACCGTCCGGGCAGCGGCCATGCGGCGGGCGTTCTTGGCGTCGTCGCGGTCGGCTCCTAACCTGCCGCCCCATTCGCGAGAGGGCACTTCCGATGATTCTCGGCATCTTCTGCGGCTCCGCCGACGGCACGAACCCCATCCACCGACAGACCGCCCTCGACGTCGGTCGACGGCTCGCCGCGGAGGGGATCGGGATCGTCTACGGCGGCGGGCGGGTCGGCCTGATGGGCGCGGTCGCCGACGGGGCGCTGGCGGCGGGCGGCCGGGTGATCGGTGTCATCCCGCGCGCCCTGGTCGACCGCGAGCTCGCCCATCCCGGCCTCACCGAGATGCGGATCGTCGAGACGATGCACGAGCGCAAGGCGGCGATGGCCGAGATCGCCGACGGGTTCGTCGCTCTGCCGGGCGGTGCCGGCACGCTCGACGAGATCTTCGAACAATGGACCTGGGCGCAGCTCGGCATCCACGCCAAGCCCTGCGGCTTCCTCGACGTCGGCGGCTACTACCGGTCGCTCCGGGCGATGATCGACACGATGGTCGCCGAGGGCTTCACCGGCGCGCGCCATGCCGAGATGCTGGTCTTTTCCGACGACATCGACACGCTCGTCGCGCGGTTCCGCGCCTACGCGCCGCCGTCGGCCAAGTGGACGACCGCCGGCGAGACGGTGAAGCCGTGAGCGCGACGTCGCGGCGGGAATTCCCGGGTAATCCAGGATTGCATTGCGGCGCGGAATGATGACACTCGGGCGCGACGACCAACGACGGGGACGACCATGACGGCATCGGTGATCGGGGTGATCGGCGGCTCGGGGCTCTATGACCTTCCGGGTCTGACCAACGCCGAATGGGTGAAGGTCGAAAGCCCCTGGGGGCAGCCGTCGGACGAGTTGCTGATCGGCGAGATCGCGGGCAAGAAGCTGGTCTTCCTGCCGCGCCACGGCCGCGGCCACCGCGTGCCGCCCTCCGAGATCGACTACCGCGCCAACATCGACGCGCTGAAGCGCGCCGGCGTCACCGACGTGATCTCGGTCTCGGCGGTGGGCAGCTATCGCGAGGACCTCGCGCCCGGCACCTTCGTGCTGGTCGACCAGTTCGTCGATCGCACCGTGCGGCGCGCCTCGTCCTTCTTCGGCAAGGGCTGCGTCGCCCATGTCGCCTTCGGTCATCCGACCAGCCCCGGTCTGATGGACCGGCTCGAGGCGGCGGCGAAGGCGGAAGGCATCGCCGCGGTGCGCGGCGGCACCTATGTCTGCATGGAGGGGCCGCAGTTCTCGACCCTCGCCGAGAGCCGCTGGTACAAGTCGGCCGGCTTCGACGTGATCGGCATGACCAACATGCCGGAGGCCAAGCTCGCCCGTGAGGCCGAGCTGCCCTACGCCACCGTCGCCATGGTCACCGACTTCGACTGCTGGCACCCCGACCACGACCACGTCGACGTCAAGTCGGTGATCGCGGTCGCCCACGCCAATGCCGACAAGGCCAAGCGCCTCGTCGCGCGTTTCGCGACCGATTTCCCGGCCGAGCATCCCGCCTGTCCGATCGGCTCGGACACGGCGCTCGACTTCGCCATCATGACGGCGCACGACGCCCGCGACCCGGCGGTTCTCGCCAAGCTGGACGCCGTCGCCGGGCGGGTGCTCTCCCGTCGTTCCTGAACTTCATTTCCGAGACCCATTCCCATGAACCTTCGTGACGCCATTCGCTCGATCCCGGACTATCCCAAGCCCGGCATCATCTTCCGCGACATCACCACCCTGCTCGGCAATCCGCGCGCCTTCCGTCGTTCGGTCGACGAACTGGTGCAGCCCTATGCCGGCACCGGCATCGAGAAGGTGGCGGGCATGGAGGCGCGCGGCTTCATCCTCGGCGGGGCGGTGGCGCATCAGCTCTCGGCCGGCTTCGTGCCGATCCGCAAGAAGGGCAAGCTGCCGCACGAGACGGTGTCGATCGCCTACAGCCTCGAATACGGCGTCGACGAGATGGAGATCCATCGCGACGCGATCGTGGCGGGCGAAAAGGTGGTGCTGGTCGACGATCTGATCGCCACCGGCGGCACGGCGACCGCCGCCGTGCAGCTCCTGCGCAACCTCGGCGCCGACGTGGTGGCGACCTGTTTCGTCATCGACCTGCCGGACCTCGGCGGTGCCGACAAGCTGCGCGCCATGGGCGTGCCGGTGCGCTCGCTGGTCAGCTTCGAGGGGCACTGAGCCCCTCACAGCACCGCGTCGGGCTCCAGCACGCACCAACCGTCGGCGCGGGCCTCGATCTGCAGCGTCGCGTGGCCGATGTCGAAGCGCTCCTCCAGCATCGCCGCGGCGTCGCGCAGGAAGGCGTCGCCGGGGTGGCCGTCGGGCATGACGAGATGGGCGGTCAGCGCCACCTCGGTGGTCGACATCGCCCAGACGTGGAGGTCGTGCAGGGCGGTGACGCCGGGAAGGCTCGTCAGCGCCGCGCGCACCGCGGCCGGGTCGATGCCCGGCGGCACCGCTGCGACCGAGAGCACGGCGCTCTCCTTCAGAAGCCCCCAGGTGCCCCACAGCACGATCGCCACCACCACCAGTGTGACGATCGGATCGATCGCCACGAGGCCGGTCAGCCACACCGCGAGGCCGGCGACGACGACGCCGGCGGAGATCAGCGCGTCGGTCAGCATGTGCAGGTAGGCGCCGCGGATGTTGAGGTCGCCCTTGGAGCCGCGGGCGAAGAGCCAGGCGGTGAAGCCGTTGACGGCGATGCCGATGCCGGCGACCACCATCATCGTCGGGCCGGAGACCGGCTCGGGCGTGACGAGCCGCTGCACCGCCTCCAGCGCCAGCGCGCCCAGCGCCGCGACCAGGAAGACGGCGTTGAACAGCGCCGCGAGGATCGAGGTGCCGGCGAAGCCGTAGGTGAAGCGGGCGCTCGGTGGGCGCTTGGCGGCGCGGTCGGCGAGCCAGGCGACGACGAGGGCGAGCACGTCGGAGAGATTGTGGCCGGCGTCTGCGACCAGCGCCATCGAGTTGGCGGCGAGGCCGAAGCCGATCTCGACCGCGACGAAGGCGGTGTTCAGCACGATGCCGACGGCGAAGGCGCGGCCGAAGTCGGCGGGCGCATGGACATGGCCGCCGGGGCCGTGACGGTGGCCGTGATCATGGTCGTGGTCATGATCGTGCCCGTGGTCATGATCGTGACGATGCCCGTGATCGTGATCATGGTCGTCGTGATCATGGTGACGATGTGCGTCGGCGCTCATGCTTCGTCCTCTCGCAGATGCGAGACCATGCCTCGGGGCCCGCGCGGATACAATTACAGTCCGAGCGGCCGGGCGGGTGCCCATTTGACGTCGTCGATGCGCGGCGCGCCGGTCGCCAGCATCACCAGCCGATCGAAGCCGAGGGCGATGCCGCTGGTCGGCGGCATGGCGCCGAGGGCGGCGAGGAAGTCCTCGTCGATCGGGTAGCGCTCGCCCCAGATCGTCTCCTTCGCCGCCATCTCGAGCCCGAAACGGCGGCGCTGCTCGACCGGGTCGGTCAGTTCGCCGAAGGCATTGGCGAGCTCGACGCCGCAGACCCAGAGCTCGAACCGCTCGGCGACGCGGGCATCGTGCGGTGAGGGGCGGGCGAGCGCGGCCTCGCGCGACGGGTATTCCATCAGGATCGCCGGGCGGCCGTCGCCGAGCGCCGGCTCGATTCTCTCCGCCAGCACGCGGGAGAAGACGTCGGACCAGCCGTCGTCGTCCGACACGCGGATGCCGGCGGCGCGGGCGCCCGCGGCGAGGCGGTCGCGATCGGGCTCGAGAGTCGGGTCTTCGGGGAGGGTGGCCAGCAGATCGATGCCGGCATGCCGCGCGAAGGCCTCGGCGCAGGTGATGCGCTCCGGTGTGGCGAAGGGATCGGCGCTGCGGTCGCGGCGGCGGAATTCGCGCGTGCCGACGGTCTCGGCGGTAAGCCGCATCAGGTCGGCGCAGTCGTCCATCAGCGTCTCGTAGGGCGCGTGCGCGCGGTACCATTCGAGCATGGTGAACTCGATGGCGTGGAGTGGTCCGCCCTCGCGGTTGCGCCAGACGCGGGCGAAGTCGAAGATCTTCTCCTCGCCCGCCGCCACCAGCTTCTTCATGGCGAACTCGGGCGAGGTGTGGAGGAAGCGCGTCTCGGCGACGCCGTCGGCGCCGATCGGGGTCGCGGCGAGGGCGTGGAGATGGGTCTCGTTGCCGGGCGAGACCTGGAGGGCGTCGCATTCGACCTCGACGAAGCCGTCGGCCTCGAAATGCGCCCGGATCGCGCGCTTGACGGCGTTGCGGGCGAGAAGGAGGGGGCGACGGTCGGCGTGAGCGGCGCGATCCCACCAGGAAGAGGCGGCTTTCATGACTTTTTGCTTCCCTCCATGCGCGATCCGTGAGAGAGGAGACGCCGAGATCGTGCGACCCGTCGGGTCTGCGCGCGCCGTTTCGTATTCCTTCTCAGAGGTCCGCATCCCATGCGAGTCAATGCGCAGAATCTCCGCAAGGGCAACGTCGTCGAGATGGACGGCAAGCTCTATGTCGTTCTTTCCGCCGAGTCGTTCCATCCCGGCAAGGGCACGCCCACCACGCAGATCGACATGCGCCGCATTTCGGACGGCGTGAAGGTGTCCGAGCGTTGGAAGACCACCGAGCAGGTCGAACGCGCCATGCTCGACGAGCGCGCCTACGCCTACCTCTACAACGACGACGAGGGCTTCCACTTCATGAACAAGGAAAACTACGACCAGATCGTGGTTTCCAAGGACGTGGTGGGCGACATGGCCGCCTATCTCCAGGAAGACATGGAGTGCCAGGTCGCGGTCTATCAGGACGTGCCGGTGTCGATCGAACTGCCGGCCCGCGTGACGCTCGAGATCGTCGAGACCGAGCCGGTGACCAAGGGCCAGACGGCGTCGTCGTCCTACAAGCCGGCCCTGCTGTCGAACGGCGTCAAGACCGCCGTCCCGCCGCATGTCGGCGTCGGCACCCGCGTGGTCGTCATGACCGTCGACGGCTCCTACGTCGAGCGCGCGAAGGACTGATCGATCGGTTCGCGATCGACACGAGACATGAAGAACCCGGCCGCGAGGCCGGGTTTTTTCGTGTGGCGTCACTCTGCTTCGACGTCGGCCCGTCTCGGGGGAGGACTGGCCTGCGCGATCGCCGTCGACAGGACAGTGAGAGCGGCGATACGTTCACGAGGCAATGCAATGAGTGATTGAACGCGCGGTCGGAGCGTCGCACGCACCATGGTGCAGTCCGGCGCGCCCCGCCCCGGAATCGAGGCCGATCTGCCATGTGGACGTTTCGCCTGAAACCCGACGCTCTGGTGCCGTTCCACGGAACGCTCGTCGCCGTCGTCGAGGCGAGGGTGTTCCCTGTGGCGGTCACCGTCTTCGCCTCGATCTACTTCATGGCTGCAATCGTCTTGTTCCTCGCGTCGACCTCGGTCGCGTTCGTGTGTGGGCTCTCCGTCCCTGTGTTCGCCGGCGCCGTCGCTTTGTCCCTCGCGTCCCATCTCGTGTCGGAGTGGGCGACATGGGTCGTCGTGCGGGAGCGGAGGCCGGACGTGTATTCTGCGAGGAATGTCTTTCTATCCGTGGCGGCCGGACTGGTCGTTCAGGCCGTCGCGCTGGCCGTCGTCATCCGCAACGAACTTTACAAGGTGCCCCTGTCGCTGATCGCGTTCATGTTGATCGTCGGGATCGCGTTGGCGCTGAAGACGAAGCTCCCTCGTCGCGACTGACGTGCTGCCCGAAGCATCTTGCCGGGCACCGCGAAGAGACATGAAGAACCCGGCCGCGAGGCCGGGTTTTTCGTGTGGCGAGGCCGTGCCGGGGGCTCGCGCACCGACGACAGGGTCCGGCGCGCGAGCCGGGCTCTTTCGTTTTGACGGCTTCCGCATTTCAATTTAAAATTATCTACAACCTGTTTGCAATTTATGATTTAGCGGAGCGGTGATGTCCGTCTATGTCGTCAGCTACGAGCTGCGCGCGCCCGAGTGGGAATATCAGGGGCTCTACGATCGTCTGACCTCCCTGAACGCGGTTCGGCTCCTCGATTCCGTCTGGATCGTCAAATATCCGAACGGCAGCGGCGTGATCAGGGACGATCTGCGGCGGGAGATCCGGGCCAACGACGGGTTGGTCGTCGCGGCCCTCTGCGGCGATGCCGCGTGGTGCAACCTGAAGGGGACGCGCGGTCAGACATTCAGGAGTTGGCTCGAAGGGAAGTGATCACCCCTTCCACACCACCCCCGGCGGGTCCGGCGGCAGGGGGATGAACTCGGTCTCGCCGGGGACGCCGTCGAAGCGGCCGGCGCGCCAGTCTTCCTTGGCGGCTTCGATCCGCTCCTTCGAGGACGAGACGAAGTTCCAGTAGAGAAAGCGCCGCTCGGGGAAGGGCTCGCCGCCGAGGAGGGCGAAGCGGGCGGGCGTCACGGCGCGCACCACGATCTCGGCGCCGGGACGCAGCAAGATCAGACGGTCGGGGGCGTGGACCGTCTCGTCGCCCTCGATGACGATCTCGCCGGTCGACGGCCAGATCGCCCGTTCCGAGAAGTCGGCCGGCAGGCGGAAACGGGCGCCGGCCTCGAGCACCACGTCGAGCTGAACCAGATCGGAGAAGACCGGCACCGGCGAGGCCTTGCCGAAGGCCGAACCCGCGACCAGCGTGGCGCGGGCGCCGTCGCCCTCGAGGACGGGGAGGGCGGCGGCCTCGACATGGGTGAAGGTCGGGTCGGTCTCTTCATGGCTCCGCGGCAGGGCGAGCCAGAGCTGGAGGCCGGCGACGCGGTCGCCCCGGGTGCGCGTGCCCTCGGGGGTGCGCTCGGAATGGACGATGCCGCGGCCGGCGGTCATCCAGTTGACCGCGCCGGGGCGGATCACCTCGACGGCGCCGGTCGAGTCGCGATGGCGGATCTCACCCTGATGCAGGAAGGTCAGGGTCGACAGGCCGATGTGGGGGTGCGGCCGCACGTCGATGCCGCGGCCGGGGGCGAAGTCGACCGGTCCCATGGCGTCGAGGAAGACGAAGGGGCCGACCATCCGGCGCTCGGTGGTCGGCAGGGCGCGGCGGACGGTGAAGCCGTCGCCGAGGTCGTGCAGGCGCGGCAGGACGATCTTGTCGATCGGGGGCAGGGGCTCGGCGGCGGTCATGGCTCTCTCCTCGTTCGAGGAGAAGATGGCACGTTCACGCCGCACCGCCAGTCTCCGAACGGGAAACGATCCGTTCGGCCCGACTCGGCGCGCATCCCTCGGTCGTTCAGCCCTCGGCGCGCGGCCGACGTGGCCACATGACGTTGCCGGTGAAGCGGAAGACCACCTCGCCGTCGACGAGGCCCTCGTTGAGCGTGGTGAAGACGCCCCATTCCGGCCGCGTCGCCGAGGGGCGGGCCTTCACGAGGCGCGAGCGGTAGTGGACGGTCTGGCCGGCCAGCACCGGCTTCAGCCAGCGCATGTCCTCGAAGCCCGGCGAGGGGCCGGGCACGGGGACGATCTCGCCGCGGGCGGCGCGGGCTTCCATCTCGCGGTTCTGGTGGGCGATCCACAGCGCCATCCAGGCGCAGGCGACGTGCCAGCCCGAAGCCGCCAGCCCGCCGAAGAGCGAGGCGCGTCCGGCCGCCTCGTCGAGGTGGAAGGGCTGCGGGTCGAAGTCGCGGGCGAAGGCGATGATCGCGTCTGCGGTGAAGGTGTGCGACCCGAGGTCGACGGACCAGTCGGCCGGGATCTCCTCGAGCCACATCATGGCGTCGTCCTCCGGCGCATCATCAGCGTCGATTCCATGATCGCCACCGGTTCGCGGGTCTCACCCACGATGCGGTCGATGTCCATGCGCCCGCGCAGGATGCCGACGGTCGGCCGGCTCTGCGAGGTGCGGGCGTCGAGGACGGTCAGGCGGGCGGCGAGCCGGTCGCCGGCGCGCACCGGCTTCAGCCAGCGCATGCGGTCGATGCCGGGCGAGCCGAGCGAGGCGGCGGTCGAGAGCAGTCCGTCGACCAGGAGGCGCATGGTGACGCAGCCGGTATGCCAGCCCGAGGCGGCGAGCGAGCCGAGCAGCGAGGCGGCGCCGGCCTCCTCGTCGAGATGCATCGGCTGGGGGTCCCAGAGGCGGGCGAAGGCGACGATCTCGTCGCGCGTCATCGTCTTCTCGCCGAGGGGGAGGACGTCGCCGACGGCGAAGTCTTCGTAGTGGCGCAGCGTCGAGGTCATGGCGTCTTCGGGCATTAAGGTCCAAAATCGCGGCGGTTTCGTTCGAATCGCAAGAGGCAAGAGCCGATGTGGGCCTCACTTCTGTCGCTCGACACGCGGGTCGGCCCGCATCTCGTGCGGCCCTTCTGGGTCGTCGGCTCGACGCTCGCCCTGGTGCTCGCCGGCATCGGGCTGGTCATCGGGCTCGCGCTGCTGGCGATCTCGCCGGTGCTCGGGCTGATGGTCGTCGGCCTCGGCCTGCTGCTCGGCGCCGCGGTCTTCCTCGGCGTGCGGCTGACGGCGGAAGCCGCCTCGATCGTCTTCGCGCAAGGCTCGGTGCCGCCGGGCGCGCGGCTCGACCGCACGGCGTGAAAACGGCGGGGGAGGGCCCCCGCCGTCTCGTTTCTCAGGCGTTGAAGCGGAAGAGCAGGATGTCGCCGTCCTGGACGACGTATTCCTTGCCTTCGTCGCGGGCCTTGCCGGCTTCCTTGGCCGCCGCCTCGCCGCCCAGCGCGACATAGTCGTCGTAGGCGATGGTCTGGGCGCGGATGAAGCCGCGTTCGAAGTCGGAGTGGATCACGCCGGCGGCGCCCGGGGCCTTGGTGCCCTTGACGATGGTCCAGGCGCGCGTCTCCTTCGGACCCACCGTGAAGTAGGTGATGAGACCGAGCAGCTCGTAGCCGGCGCGGATCAGGCGATCGAGGCCCGGCTCGTGCAGGCCCATGCCTTCGAGGAACTCGAGCTCCTCCTCGTCCGACAGCTGCGCGATCTCGGCCTCGATGGCGGCGGAGATGACGACGGCGCGGGCGCCCTGCTTGGCGGCCATCTCCTCGACGGCGCGCGAATGCGCGTTGCCGGAGGCGGCCGAGGCCTCCTCGACGTTGCAGACGTAGAGCACCGGCTTGGAGGTCAGCAGCATCAGCCCGTCGAGCAGCGGCCTGTCCTCGTGGGAGACCTCGAGCAGGCGGACCGGCTTGCCGTGCTGCAGCAGCTCGAGCGCGCCTTCCATCACCGGCAGGACCTGCTTCGAATCGCGATCGCCGCCGGCCGCCTTCTTGCGGGTGGCGACGACGCGGCGCTCGAGGCTGTCGAGGTCGGCGAGCATCAGCTCGGTCTCGACCGTCTCGGCGTCGGCGACCGGGTCGACGCGACCCTCGACGTGGGTGACGTCACCGTCCTCGAAGCAGCGCAGGACGTGGACGATCGCGTCCACCTCGCGGATGTTGGCGAGGAACTGGTTGCCGAGGCCTTCGCCCTTGGAGGCGCCGCGGACCAGGCCCGCGATGTCGACGAAGGTGATGCGGGTCGGAACGATCTGCGCCGACTTGCCGATCTTGGCGATGGCGTCCATCCGCGGGTCGGGGACGCCCACCTCGCCGGTGTTCGGCTCGATGGTGCAGAAGGGATAATTGGCTGCCTGCGCCGCCGCGGTGCGCGTCAACGCGTTGAAGAGGGTCGACTTGCCGACGTTCGGCAGGCCGACGATGCCGCACTTGAAACCCATGGGTCGATCGTTCCGTCAGATGAGAGATCAGCGACGGCGGAACTGCTGGCCGCCGGGACGCGGCGGCGGCGGGGCGCCGTCGGCACGGACTTCACGATGACGGAAGACGAGGCGACCCTTCTCGAGGTCGTAGGGGCTCATCTCCACGGTCACACGGTCGCCTGCCAGCGTCTTGATGCGGTTCTTCTTCATCTTGCCGGCGGTGTAGGCGATGATCTCGTGGCCGTTCTCGAGACGCACCTTGAACCGGGCGTCGGGCAGGATTTCGAGGACGAGGCCCTCGAACTGGATCAGTTCTTCCTTGGCCATGTGGCGTGGTTCCGTTTCCGGTTGTTCGTTCGGGGTTGGCATATAGCCGAAAAGCATCGAGCCGGAAACGGGGAAAGCCCGAGTCCCGGCTCGATTCGAACGTGTCGCGAGGTCGCGTCAGGCGGCGGTGATGCGCGCCGCGGCCGACTTGCCCGAACGACGGTCGACTTCGACCTCGAAGGAAACCTTCTGGCCTTCGGTCAGGGTGGTCATGCCCGAACGCTCGACGGCCGAGATGTGGACGAAGACGTCCTTGGAGCCGTCATCCGGCTGGATGAAGCCGTAGCCCTTGGTTTCGTTGAAGAACTTGACGACGCCGATAGTCATGTGGGTGGTCCTTGCCGCTCGTCGCAGATATGGAAGATCACGCCGCACGAGCCGCGCCGCGATCTGGTCGGTCGAATTTTGGGAGAGCTGACGAGGACACTCGAAGTCGCCTCCGAGCGAAGGTGCCGATGGTCTGGCCAAAGTCCGATGCGCGCATCATACCGCGTCGGGGCCGCGCAAACAAGGAAGGCGGGAAAACGCATTCAGCGCTTCTTGGCGGCGAGCAGGCGGCGCAGCGTCTCGGCCATGGCGTTCTTCGCCGCAGGCTCGGGACCGGCCGCCTTCGGCGCGGCGGGGGCGGCCTTGGGCGGCGGCGCCTTGTCGGTCGCGGGCTTCGCCGCGACGCGGTTCATGAAGCCGGTGTCGTCGCCGGCGACGAGGAAGCCGCTCGCATCGGCGACGTCGTCGAGCAGCGGCTCCAGCCATTCGCGGTCGACCTTGGCGAAATCGCCCAGCACCCAGCCGGTGACGCGTTCCTTGGAGCCCGGATGGCCGATGCCGAGGCGGACGCGGCGATAGTCGGCGCCGATGTGGGCGCCGATCGAGCGCAGGCCGTTGTGGCCGGCATGGCCGCCGCCGAACTTGACGCGGATGCGGGCGGGGTCGAGGTCGAGCTCGTCGTGGAAGACGACGACGTCCTTCGGCTCGATCTTGTAGAAACGGGCGGCCTCGGCGACCGAACGGCCGCTCTCGTTCATGTAGGTCTGGGGCTTCAGCGCGACGATCTTCTCGTCGCCGATGGTGCCTTCGCAGACCTGGCCCTGGAACTTGGCGCGCCAGGGGGAAAAGGAATGGCGGCGGACGATCGCGTCCACCGCCATGAATCCGATGTTGTGTCGATTTCTCGCGTATTCCGCGCCGGGATTGCCGAGGCCCACGAAGAGGAGCATGGGTCGCCTCCGGCGCGGAAATGCGAAATCACGCGGCCGGGGTCTCGGCGGCTTCCGAGAAGCCGACCGGCGCGGTGATCGAGAGAACGGTGTAGTTCTTCTCGTGGATGACCGGCTTGATGCCAGCGGCGAACTTCACGTCCTCGATGTGGACGCTGTCGCCGATGTTCAGCTCGGTGACGTCGACTTCGACCGCTTCCGGGATGGAGTCGGCACGGACCTGCAGCTCGATCTCGTGATGGACGATCGAGAGGGCACCGCCGCGCTTCATGCCGACCGACTTCTCCTGGTTCACGGCGTGGACCGGAACGAAGACGGTGACGATGGTCTCGTCGGAGATGCGCAGGAAGTCGACGTGGGTCAGGGTGTCCTTGACCACGTGCAGGTGGAAGTCCTTCGGGATCACGCGGATCTTCTCGCCGCCGACCGCGATGGTGGCGACGGTGGTGAGGAAGCCACCGGCACGCAGGCGCTTGTCCGCTTCCTTGTAGGGGAGCGAGATCGCCAGCGGGGGCTTCTTGTCACCGTAGATGACGGCGGGAACACGGCCTTCCAGACGCAGCGCACGAGCGGCCCCCTTGCCGACCCGTTCGCGCACCACGGCCTCGAGCTCGTAAGACTGACGGCTCATGGGGTGCTTTCCTTCATTCAGAGAATTCAAAAGAAAAAGGCCGGTCGACCGGCCCTTTCGGCTCTCGTCCGTGGACCCTCTCGGGCGCGCGGACGACGTCCCCAACGTTGCCTCCAGGGGTGTCGGCGTCGCGGGACCGGGCGCGTCTCTAGCACCGCAGGGGGCAAAGCGCAAGGATTTCGGCCGGAAATTCACCGCCGAACGCCGCTTTGCCGGTGTCGTCAGCCCGCCAGTTCGCGCGAGCGCTTCGCGGCGGCGGCAACCGCCTCCGTCATCAGCTTCGTCAGCGCGTCGCCGCCCATCATCACGGCCAGCGCCGCGGCGGTGGTGCCGCCCGGCGAGGTGACGTTGATGCGCAGCTGCTCCGGGCTCTCGGGGCTCTGGAACAGCAGTTCGCCGGCGCCTTCGACCGTCGCGCGGGCGAGCCGGGCGGCGAGATCGGCGGGTAGACCCGCGGCGGCACCGGCGGCGGCGAGCGCCTCGACCATGTGGAAGACATAGGCCGGACCCGAGCCCGAGACCGCGGTGACGAGGTCGATGTGTTCTTCCTTCTCGACCCACTCGAGCCGGCCGATGGTGGCGAGCAGCGCACCGACGAGGTCGCGATCCTCGGCGGTCACGGCGGGGCCGCAGGCGGCTCCCGTGATGCCGCGGCCGACCTGGGCGGGCGTGTTGGGGATGGTGCGGACGATTCGCTCGGTGCCGAGGCCGTTCGCGAAGGTCGCGATGGTCTTGCCGGCGACGACCGAGATCACCGCCGTGCCGGCGTCGACCAGAGCCTTGATCGCCGGCAGCACGCCGTCGAGCACCTGCGGCTTCACCGCGACCAGCAGCACCCGCGCCGTGACGTTCGCCGGCGCCGCGGTCTCGAGCCGGAAGCCGTGCTTTTCGGCCAGCGCCGCCAGTTCCGGCGAGACGTGCTTCTCGACGACGACGACGGCCGACGGTGCGAGGCCACGGTCGAGCCAGCCGGCGAGCATGGCGCCGCCCATCTTGCCGCAACCGACGAGGACCAGCGGACGGGCGGCGGAAAGCGTGTCGATCATGCGTTGCCCACGGTTTCGAAAAGGGCCCCCTCGAGCGCCTCCTGGGCGGAGCGACCGGCCCAGACGACGAACTGGAAGGCCTGATAGTAGCGATCGCAGCTCTCGATCGCGCCGACCAGCATGGCGCCGATCTGGCGGGCCGAGGGCTCGATGCCGCCGGTCAGCAGCAGGGCATGGCGATACATCACCACGCCTTCGCCCGACCACAGGTCGAAGTGACCGAGCAGCATCTGCTCGTTGACGATGGCCAGGAGACGCATCACCTCGGCGCGGCGCTGGTCGGAGACCTTGAGGTCGAAGGCGCAGGCCAGATGCAGCGCCTCGACGTCCTCCATCCAGGAGACGGAGACGTGATAGTCGCACCACGAACCGGCGATCGAGACGGTGATCTCGTCATCGCCGGACCGCTCGAAGGACCAGTCCTCGAGGGCGGCGACGTGTTCGATCACGTCCACCGGGTGGGCTTGCCGTTCGAGTTCCAATTCGATCAGGCTCATCGGCGAGGTCTCGCGAGAGTGGAATGGCCGGACGCGGGGAGACGCAACGGGACGCATCACCACTGGAACCTTCGTCGAAGACTAGTCTTCGTCGAACGCAGGAGCGACGAGGCGCGGAACACCGATCGAAAGATCGACCGGCGGCGCGAATCTCTCGTACGAGTTTCAGTATAGGCGGAGACGAGCGGACGGCGACCTTTCCCGGCGTCGTTCGACGGGAAAAATGTGGACGGTTCGGCGACCTGTGGATGGTCAGTCGAGGGCAGGGGTGACGGCGGCGTCGAGCCGGGCGGCGAGCGCCTCGATCTCGTCGAGTGCGAAGACCTCTATTCCCGCGTCGCGCAGGGCACGCGCGGCGACGCCCTCGCCGAGCCGCTTCCTGCCGGAAAAGGTGCCGTCGGCGATCAGTTGCGAGCCGCAGGTGGGGCTGCCGTCGGTCAGGAGCGCGAAGCGAGCGGCGCGGACGCGCGCCATCGACACGGCGATGCGGGCACCCTCGCGGAACGCTTCCGTATGATCGCCGCCGGTCGCGTCGCGGATCGCGGCGCGGCCCTCGAGCACGTCGGCCGCGGTCGCCTCGGGCACGATCTCGGCGGCGGGGCGCGGCGTCGCCAGGCCGGCCATGGTCTCCGGGCAGAGCGGCACGAGGCGGCCTTCGTTGGCCCACTGCGCCAGGAGCGGGTGATGGGCGGTCTTGGCGCCGCCGTCATAACGCACCGGCCAACCGATCAGACAGGCGGAGACGAGGATGCGGTCCATGGCCGTCAGGCGACGGCGGGGCCGGAAGGATCGCCGGCGACGAGCGTCTCGCCGAGGTCCGACGTGCCGCCCTCGAGCTTCGCCAGCCGCGCCTCGAGATCGGCGAGGCGATGGGCGAGCGCCTCGTTCTCCTCGCGCGCCTTGATCGCCATGTCGCGGACGGCTTCGAAGTCCTCGCGCTTGACGAGGTCCATGTCGGCGACGAAGCCCTCGGCGCGCGCCTTGACGGCGGCCTCCACTTCCTTGCCGAGCCCCTGCGCCATGCCGGCGGCATCGGTCACGAGCTTGGCGATGTCGTCGAAGATGCGGTTGCCGCTCTGGGTCACGGGCGTCGCTCCTGATGGTGGGCCGCGAGCCGGCGGGCCCCGGCAGCTGCGATGGTTATGGGGTGGCGTCGGGGCGATCGCAAGGGGCGGTCAGGCCGACGTCCGTCGTTGCCTGCCGTTCGATCCGAGTGCCCCCTCGACCGTCACGAGGCCGCGACCGTACGGATGTCACCCTCGCCTTGACGCCGTGACGTGCGCACCGCACTGTCCCCGCGTCCGGCGAACGCGAGATCGAGATGTCCCTTTTCGTCATGCCCTTTCCGGTGATCGATCCGATCGCGGTTCAGATCGGCCCGTTGGCCATACGCTGGTATGCGCTCGCCTATGTGGTGGGCATCCTGCTCGCCTGGTGGTTCGTCCGCCGCCTGGTCGAGAAGGCGCCGCTGTGGAACGGCGCGCCGCGGCCGACGCCCGAGAACATCGACGACTTCATCCTCTGGGCGACGCTGGGCATCGTGCTCGGCGGGCGGCTCGGCTACGTCGTCTTCTACAATCCCGCCCATTATCTCGCCCATCCCAGCGAGATCTGGCAGGTGTGGGGCGGCGGCATGTCGTTCCACGGCGGATTCCTCGGCGTCGTCTTCGCCATGGCGCTGTTCACCCGCGGCAAGGGCTTCCCGCTGCTGACCCTGTTCGATCTCGCCGCCGCTGCGGCGCCGTTCGGGCTGTTCTTCGGCCGCATCGCCAATTTCGTGAACGGCGAGTTGTGGGGCCGCGCCGCCGACGTGCCCTGGGCGATGGTCTTCCCGCACGGCGGGCCGATCGCGCGCCATCCGAGCCAGCTCTACGAGGCGGCGCTGGAAGGCGTCGTGCTCTTCGCGGTGATCGCCCATCTGGTGTTCCGCACCCGCCTGCTCGAGAAGCCCGGCGTGATCGCCGGCATCTTCGCCATGGGCTACGGCCTCGCGCGTTTCACCGTCGAGTATTTCCGCGAGCCGGATGCCCAGCTCGGCTATCTCTTCGGCTTCATCACCATGGGCCAGATCCTGTCGCTGCCGATGGTGGCGGTGGGGGCGGCCCTGGCGGTCTGGGCGTGGAAGCGCGCGGCGCGGGCACGACCCGTCACGGCCGGGGAGACTTCATGAACGCCACGCCCCTCGAACGCCGCATCAAGGCGCGGATCCGGCTCGAGGGTCCGATGTCGGTGTTCGACTTCATGGGGACGTGTCTTTCCGATCCCGAACACGGCTACTACATGGCGCGCGAACCCTTCGGGGCGGAGGGCGACTTCGTCACCGCGCCGGAAGTGTCGCAGATGTTCGGCGAGGTCATCGGCGCCTTCGTCGTCGAGGCCTGGGAACGGCTCGGGCGGCCGGCGCCGTTCCATCTCGTCGAGTTCGGACCCGGCCGTGGCACGCTGATGGCCGATCTCCTGAGGGTCGCGAAGCGTGTGCCGGCCTTCGTCGCCGCCGCCCGCCTCGGTCTCGTCGAGACCAGCCCGCGGCTCCGGGCCAAGCAGGCGGCGACGCTCGCCGGCGGGCCGCTGGCGCCGGTCTGGTACGAGTCCGACGAGGAGATCCCGGCGGGACCGCTGATCGCGGTCGCCAACGAGTTCTTCGACGCCCTGCCGATCCGCCAGTTCGAACGCGACGGCGCGCTCTGGCGCGAGCGCATGGTCGGGCTGTCGGAAGAGGGGAACCTCGTCTTCGGCCTCGGCCCGACGGCGATCGGCGAGGCCGATCTGCCCGAGCGCCTCGGTCGCGCCGAGCAGGGCGCGATCGTCGAGGTCTCGCCGGTCGGCGTCGCCATCATGCGGCGGCTGGCGGCGCGGATCGCGACGTCGGGCGGCATGTTGCTCGCCATCGACTACGGCTTCGCCGGCCCCGCCTTCGGCGACACGTTCCAGGCGGTGCGCTCGCATTCCCCCGTCGACGTGCTCGATCGGCCGGGCGAGGCGGATCTGACCGCCCATGTCGACTTCACCGCGCTGGCGGTCGCGGCGCGGGCGGTGGGGGCGAGCATCCACGGCATCGCCGAACAGGGCGACTTCCTCCTCGCCCTCGGTCTCGCCGAGCGGGCCGGTCGGCTCGGTGCCGACAAGGACGAGGCGACGCGGGCCGACATCGTCGGTCAGGTCGAACGCCTCGTCGGGGCCCAGGAGATGGGCTCGCTGTTCAAGGTCCTGGCCGTCAGCCGATCCGGCGTGACGCTGCCGGGCCTCTCTCCCTGGTCCCCCGTCGAGGAGCCCGCGCGCTCGTGATCCGCTCGTCCCTGCTTTCCGAACTTCCCGGCATCGCCCACGGTTTCTTCACCCGCGAGGGCGGCGTCTCCGACGGGCTCTACACCAGTCTCAACGTCGGCCTCGGCTCGAGCGACGAGCGGGCGCGGGTGCTGGAGAACCGGCGCCGGGTGGCGCTGGCGCTCGGCGTGCCGGGCGAGGCGCTCGCCATGCCCTATCAGGTCCATTCGCCCGACGTGGCGGTGGTCGAGGAGGTCTGGGCACCGGGCGAGGGGCCGAAGGTCGACGCGGTGGTGACGGCGCGCGAGGGGCTCGCGATCGGCGTCGCGACCGCCGACTGCGGGCCGATCCTCTTCGCCGATCCGCAAGCGCGGGTGGTGGGGGCGGCGCACGCCGGCTGGCAGGGGGCGTTCAAGGGCGTGATCGCGGCGACGGTCGCGGCGATGGAGGGGCTGGGCGCTGCGCGCGGGAACATCGTCGCGGTGCTCGGGCCGACGATCTCGGCTTCGGCCTACGAGGTCGGGCCGGAATTCGTCGCGCGATTCGTCTCGGCCGATTCGGGTTTCGCGCGGTTCTTCGTGCCGTCGGAGCGGGCGGGGCACGCGATGTTCGACCTTCCGGCCTTCGTCGCCTTCCGTCTGGAGGAGGCCGGCGTCGGGCGGCGCGGCGATCTCGGCGCCTGCACCTATGCCGACGAGGCGCGGTTCTTCTCCTATCGCCGCACCACGCATCGGCGCGAGCCGGACTACGGCCGGCTCGTCTCGGCGATCGCGCTCGCCGCGGCGCCATGATTTCTGGACCGCCGGGCGGTTTCCGGCTAGACAGACCCGCAAGTCCACTCTCGGCGACGAGGCAGCGCGCGATGCATTCCAACGGTCCCATCGATCCTTCGAAGCGCCGCACGCTCGCGCGCGTCGCGACCGTCGTGCTCGGGGTCTCGGCGCTCGCCGGCTGCATGGGCGAGCAGGCGCTCGAGGATGCCGGCGCGACGTTGTCGGGTCGCATCCGACTGGCGCCGCTGCGCGAGCCGCCGCCCGCGGGCAAGCCGACCGTCCAGTTCCTGCCGATCTCGGGCACGCCGGTGACGATCGCCGACGCCATCTATCGCGGCATCCGCAACGAGGCGCCGCAGGCCGGCATCACGCTGGTGCATCGGCTCGAAGAGCCGGCGACCTGGCGCGTGCAGGGCCATCTGGTGGCGCTCGGCCATGCCACCGCCTCGACCATCATCTTCACCTGGGACGTCTACGACGCCAAGGGCAACCCGGTATACCGCATCACCGGCCAGGAAGTCTCGAGCGGCATCGAGGGCGACCCGTGGGGCGCGGTCGATGCCGCGGTGCAGACGCGGCTGGCCGTGCGGGCCGTGCGCGGACTGCAGAGCTGGCTCAACCGGTCCTGATGCCGAGATCCGACGATCGGGCGGTTTACGACGGCGGACAAAGCCGTTAAAAGGCCGGCCATTCCCGTCCATGGCGCGCGCCCGCGCCGACTTCACGAGACACGCGACCCGAGTCGCGATCGTCTCCTCCGTCGAGAGGCATCGGATGAAGATCGTCTGCGGCAATTCCAACCGCGTTCTCGCCGCCGAGATCGCCAAGTATCTCGAGATCCCGCTGTCGGCCTGCTCGGTCAAGCGCTTCGCGGACCAGGAGATCTTCGTCGAGATCCAGGAAAACGTGCGCGGCGAGGACACGTTCGTCGTGCAGTCGACGAGCTACCCGGCCAACGATCATCTGATGGAACTGCTCATCATGATCGACGCGCTGCGCCGTTCCTCGGCGCGCCGCATCACGGCCGTGCTGCCCTACTTCGGCTATGCTCGGCAGGACCGCAAGCCCGGCCCGCGCACGCCGATCTCGGCCAAGCTCGTCGCCAACCTGATCACCCATGCCGGTGCCGACCGCGTTCTCACGCTCGACCTGCATGCCGGCCAGATCCAGGGCTTCTTCGACATCCCGACCGACAATCTCTATGCCGCGCCGGTGATGATGCGCGACATCAAGGAGCGTTACGCGCCGGGCACCGTGATGGTCGTCTCGCCGGACGTCGGCGGCGTGGTGCGCGCCCGTGCGCTCGCCAAGCGCATCGACGCCTCGCTCGCCATCGTCGACAAGCGTCGTGAGCGGCCGGGCGAATCGGAAGTGATGAACGTCATCGGCGACGTCTCGGGCCGCTCCTGCATCCTGGTCGACGACATCATCGATTCGGGCGGCACGCTGTGCAACGCGGCGGAAGCGCTCTTGAAGCGCGGCGCCAAGGACGTGTCGGCCTACTGCACCCACGGCGTGCTCTCGGGCGGCGCGGTGGCCCGCATCACCTCGTCGAGCCTCAAGGAACTGGTGATCACCGATTCCATCCAGGCGACCGACGCGGTGAAGGCGGCCTCCAACATCCGCCTGCTGTCGATCGCGCCGCTGCTCGGCGAGGCGATCGCCCGCACCGCGCAGGAACAGTCGGTGTCGAGCCTGTTCGACTGATCCGATCGTCCCATATCCGACGTATCGAACCCGCGGCCGGCATCGGTCGCGGGTTTTTTCGTCGGCCGCGCGGCGTCTTTCCGCCGCCGCAAATCCGCGCGACGATCGGGCGTCATCGGAAGGAGACCGACATGGCGAGCGAAACGGGCATGGCGAGCGAAGCGGGCATCGACGTCACCGCGCGCGCCGAGGCGGCGCTTCTGGAACTCGTCGCGGAACGACCGTTCCGGACGATCGGGCTCTCGGCCGTCGCCGAGCGGGCGGGCGTGGCGCTCGCCGATCTCCGGCAGGCCTGGGACGGGCCGCTCGACGGTCTCTCCGGCTTCGCCCGGCGGATCGACACGGGCGTGCTCGCCGGCGACGATCCGGGCATGAAGGGCGAACCCACCAAGGACCGGCTCTTCGACGTGCTGATGCGCCGCTTCGACCTGCTGGCGCCCCATCGCGCCGGGCTGAAGGGGCTCGAGCGCTCGGCGCGGCGCGATCCGGTGCTGGCGCTGCATCTCTCGCGTCTGGTGGTCGGCTCGCAGGCCTGGATGCTCGAGGCGGCGGGCGTGTCGGCGGCGGGACCGCGCGGTGCGCTCCGGGCCCTCGGGCTCGCAGCCGGGCTCTCGCGGGTGGTGCCGGTGTTCCTCGCCGAGGACGAATCGGGTCTGCCCAAGACCATGGCGGCGCTCGACACGACGCTCGATCGGCTGAGCGGTCTCGCTCATCGGGTACGCGGCTTCGAGGCGCGGCTCGGGCGCATCCTGTGCCGCCGTTCCTGCGACAAGCCGGAGGCGAAGACGACCGCCGAGCCGAGCATGGCGGCGGCCGATCCGTCGATCTGATCAACCCGGAATGCGGACGACGGCGCGCAGACCGCCGAGCGGGCTCTCGTCGAGGGTGATGTCGCCGCCGTGGCTGCGGGCGATGTCGCGCGAGATGGCGAGGCCGAGGCCGGTGCCGCCCTCGTCCTGGTTGCGCGCCTCGTCGAGCCGGTAGAACGGGCGGAAGACGTTCTCGCGTTCGGCCTCGGGCACGCCGGGGCCGTCGTCGTCGACGGTGACGGTCAGCCAGCCGTCGGCATGGCTGCCGGAGAGCTCGACGCGGTCGGCGTGGCGCAGCGCGTTGCCGACGAGATTGCCGAGCAGGCGCTTGAAGGCGTTGGGGCGCAAGACGATCTCCGGATCGCCGCGGAACAGGATCGCGATCTCGAAGCCGGCGCGTTCGGCGTCCATGGCGATAGCCGCCATCATCTCCGCCATGTCGGTCGGCGCCGCCTCTTCCTCGCCCTCGCCGCGGGCGAAGGCGAGATAGGCCTCGAGCATCGCCTGCATCTCGTCGGTGTCGACCTCGAGCGCCTCGCGGTCGGGGCCTTCGGGCAGCAGCGCGAGCTGGAGGCGGAAGCGGGTCAGCACGGTGCGCAGGTCGTGGCTGACGCCGGCGAGCATGGCGGTGCGCTGTTCGATCTGACGTTCGATGCGCGAGCGCATCAGCGCGAAGGCCTCGCCGGCGCGGCGGACCTCGCGAGCGCCGCTCGGCTTGAACTCGCCGACGGCGCGGCCCTTGCCGAAGCTCTCGGCGGCGTCGGCGAGGCGCTGGATCGGCCGGATCTGGTTGCGCAGGAAGAGAATGGCGATGGCCAGCAGCACCAGCGACGCCGACACCATCCAGACGAGGAAGATGTGCGAGTTCGAGGCATAGGCCTGCGAACGGCGGGCGATGACGCGCAGCACGCCCGACTTCAGCACGATGCGGATCTCGACGAGATCGGAATTGCCGACCGTGTCGATCCAGAAGGGGCGGCCGACGCGGGTGGCGATCTCGTCGGAGAGCGCGTTGTCGAGCAGCGAGAAGAAGGGCCGCGGCATCGGCGGCGGCAGGGTCGAGCCGGGCAGGACCGAGACCTGGAAGCCGAGGTCGCGTTCGGCGATGCGGCCGATCTGGCGCCAGTCGGGATCCTGCGGCCAGGTGTCGATCACCTCGATGACGGCGGCGACGTCGCGGGCGAGCGCCTCGGACAGGCGGCCGGTGACGAGGCGCCAGTGGCGCTCCATGAAGACATAGGCGACGACCGACTGCAGGATCAGCACCGGCAGGATGACGATCAGCAGCGAGCGGGCATAGAGGCCCTTGGGCAGGTGATCGGCGATGCGACGGGCGAAGCGGCGCCAGGCGAGGCGGATGCGCACCAGCGGCGCGTCGCGCAGGAGACCGATGCGCGGACCGTCGTCGTCGAGACTCATGGGGCGGCCTGATCGGTCTTGAGGCGATAGCCCTGGCCGCGGACGGTGACGAGATGGATCGGATTGGCCGGATCGGTCTCGATCTTGCGGCGCAGGCGATTGATCTGGACGTCGGCGGTGCGGTCGCCGAGCGCGCTCTCGCCCTGGACGATCTCGTGGCGCGGGATGATCTCGCCCGAGCGGTCGGCGAACATGCGCATCAGCCGGAGTTCGCCGTCGGTCAGGCGGACGATCTCGTCGCCACGGCGCAGCTCGTCGCGGTCGCCGTCCCAGACGAAGGGGCCGAAGCGCAGTTCGTGTGCCCGCGCCTTCGGCGCCGGGCCGCCGCGCTTGAGGATGTTGTTCAGCCGCAGCAGCAGCTCGCGCGGATCGAAGGGCTTGGCGAGATAGTCGTCGGCGCCGAGTTCGAGGCCGCGAATGCGGCTCTCGGTCTCCGAACGCGCGGTCAGCATCAGGATCGGCACGCTCGATCCGGACCGCACCCGGCGGGTGAAGTCCATGCCGTTCTCGCCCGGCATCATGACGTCGACCACCAGCAGGTCGAAGTCCATGATCGCCATCTTCTTGCCGGCCTCCTCGGCCGACTGGGCGGCGGTGACGCGGAAGCCGTTTTCGGCGAGGAAGCGCGAGATCAGGGTGCGGATGCGGCTGTCGTCGTCGACGACCAGCAGATGGGGCGCCTCGTCGGCGGGGATCGGGGCTTCGACCGCGTCGATCGTGTTCATGGCGTCTCGTCCAGCGGCGGAGGGGCGGGCCGATTGGTGTAGCGGCTGACGCGCGGGCGCTCGTCGGCGTCGATCATCAGGCGCAGGAACTCGCGGGCACGCGCCGCGCCGTCGGGGCCGAGCGCCTGGAAGGCGGCGGCGATCCGGCCGATCTGCGGCAGCGACAGCGATCGGGCGAGGGCGCGGCCCTTGTCGGTGGCGTAGAGCAGTCGCTGGCGGCGGTCGGTCGAGCCGGTGCGGCTCTCGATGTGGCCGGTCTCGACCAGTTCCTTCAGCACGCGGGCGAGCGACTGTTTGGTGATCTTGAGGATGTCCAGCAGTTCGGCGACCGAGAGGCCGGGGTTGCGATCGACGAAGTGGAGCACCCGGTGGTGCGCCCGGCCGAAGCCGTAGCGGGAGAGAATCGCGTCCGGGTCGGCGACGAAGTCGCGATAGGCGAAGAAGAACAGCTCGAGCATCTCGAGGAAGGCCGACGACGGCGTGTCGCCGCGTGCGGGTGCGGCGCGCGGGGCGGCGCGGGGAGCGGCCGGACGGCGCGGGGCGGCATCGGGCCCGGCGGGTGTCGCGGCTTCGAGGGTATCGTCGACCATCTCGCGTCTTCGGGTTCGGCGCGGCGGGAGGGCCGCGCGAGCGACCGAAGATAGCCCGAAGAGGGCGCGCAAGGCAAAAGCCGCGCGCGCATTCGTGATGCCTCACCCTTGCATCGGCGCGCGTTTCGGGGGAAACCCCTTCGACGTCATTCGGCCGGATGCACGGCCCCAAGGGAGGAAAGTCATGGCGCTCACCTTCGACGACCGCGACGGCGTGATCTGGTTCGACGGCGAATTCGTCGACTGGCGCGATGCCAAGGTCCATGTGCTGACCCACGGTCTGCACTACGGCTCCTGCGTCTTCGAGGGCCAGCGCGCCTATGGCGGCGTGGTCTACAAGCAGCGCGAACACCACGAGCGCCTGCATGCCTCCGCCAACATCCTCGGCTTCGACATTCCCTACTCCGTCGAGACGCTCGACGCCGCCTGCGAGGAAGTGCTGCGCCGGATGAACTTCCGTGACGCCTACGTGCGGCCCGTCGCCTGGCGCGGTTCGGAGATGATGGGCGTTTCCGCCCAGCAGAACACGATCCACGTCGCCATCGCCGCCTGGGAGTGGCCGAGCTACTTCAAGCCGGAAGAGCGGATGAAGGGCATCCGCATCGATCTCGCCGACTATCGCCGTCCCGACCCGCGCACCGCGCCGTCGAAGTCGAAGGCGGCCGGCCTCTACATGATCTGCACCATCTCCAAACACGCGGCCGAGAAGAAGGGCTATGCCGACGCCCTGATGCTCGACTGGGAGGGCTTCGTCGCCGAGGCGACCGGCGCCAACGTGTTCTTCGTGAAGGACGGCAAGATCCACACGCCGCTGGCCGACCGCTTCCTCGACGGCATCACCCGTCGCACGGTGATCGGTCTCGCCAAGGCGCGCGGCATCGAGGTGATCGAGCGGCGCATCCTGCCGGAAGAGATGGAAGGCTTCACCGAGTGCTTCCTCACCGGCACCGCGGCGGAAGTGACGCCGGTCTCCGAGATCGCTCAATTCCGCTTCACGCCCGGTGCGATCTCGCTCGGCCTGCTCGAGGCCTACATGGCGGAAGTGCAGCCGAAGTGATCAGGCCCGCCTCGGCGGGACGAGATGCGGGACGGCTCCGTTCGAAAGGACGGGGCCGTTTCTTTTTTCGGGCCGGCCTCGGCGTTGTGCCTGCGGCGACGTGTCGGCTGGCGGGCACCCCTCGTTCGCCGTGAGATCTCCGCGCCTGGAGGTCTCATGTTCTGGTCGACTCTTCATCTCGTCGCCGTCGGCGTCTGGCTCGGTTGTCTGGCGACGGAGATCGCCTTCGAGAAGGCGATGGGCACGGAGGCGGCGATCCGCCAATGGGTTTCGGCGCTGCACGATCGGGTCGATCGGTGGGTCGAGGGGCCGGCCTTCGTCGCGGTGGCGATCAGCGGCGCGGTGCTGCTCGGGCGCACGCCCTGGACGCCGGGGCTGGCGATCAAGGTGGCCTTCGGTCTCGGCGCGGTGATCGCCAACGTCTGGTGCCTCCATCTGGTGCTGGCGCGGCAGCGCGCCGCGCGCGCGGGGATCGGTGCGGCATGGGGCGACATCGATCACCGGCAGCACAAGTGGGGCACCGCGGTCGTGGTTCTGCTGCTCGCCACGCTGCTCGCCGCGACGATCCGCGCCGTGACGGGGTGAGGTCGCGTTCGCTCGAGAACTCGTGGGGGCCGCGTCCGTCGCGGGTTTCGGGCAGAACGCTCTTTCCTTCCCGGAAAGAACGGGAAACACTCACTCACGGCGTTCGCGTTGCGGACGCACGGTTCATGCCGAAGGAGGAGATCACATGAAGCTCGCGACCCTTTCTCTGGGGCTGGCGCTGATCGCGGGGCCCGCCCTCGCCGATCCGACCGGCAGCTACACGGTCGAGGGCAAGAGCCCGGGCGGCGCGGCCTATCGCGGCAGCGCCGTCATCACCAAGACCGGCGAGACCTACAAGGTCACCTGGACGATCGGCAACGAGAAGACCGTCGGCACCGCCGTCGGCGACGATCGCTTCTTCGCGGTCGGCTATCGCCAGGGCGCGGAGGGCGGCATCGCCGTCTATGCCCGCGACGGCAAGGACTGGAAGGGCATCTGGAGCCAGATCGGCGGAACGGAAGTCGGCATCGAGCGGCTGACGCCGAAGTGAGCGCGGCCCGTTCCTGCCCACGAAAGCGTCGCCGTCGGCCCGGTTCGTCGTTGACGGGTCTACGTATTTCCTCGCATGCTGTGACCCGGGTTGGACGGGGCACGCGACGCGTGCCGAGGGGGACGACATGCGGATTTCGAAGATCACGGCAGGCGCGCTGGCGCTGGCGCTCTCGTTCGGGTCGGTCGGCGCGCGGGCCGAGACGATCTACATGGCGCAGAGGACCGAGATGTGCGCCGACATCGCCGGTGGGCGGATGGTCGAGGGCACGCCGATCCAGCTGTGGCCCTGCCATGGCAAGGCGCCGCAGCTCTTCGACTACGACGGGCGGACCAGGCAGATCGTGGCGCGTGCCAACCGTGCCTTCTGCGTCGACGACGTCGTCCGGCAGGGACTGGCGCTGGTCCGCTGCAATGCGACGCGGATGAAGTGGACCATCGACAGTTCCCGTCCGGCGATCCGCTCGCAGGACGGCCGTTGCTGGGATTCGCTCGCCATGAAGACGGACGCGCGGACGCGCATCGTGCTGTGGCCGTGCCACGGCAAGTACAATCAGCAGTTCAGCTATTTCTGAGACGCGAGACGGCGCGGGCGCGTGATAGCGCCCGTCGGGGTCTCCCTCACTTCGCCCAGCGCGCGGCGGCGAGGTCGTCGTGCTCGCGGGCGTCGACCCAGTCGCCCTTGGAGCCGTCGACGCCGACCTCCTTCTTCCAGAAGGGGGCGCGCGTCTTGAGGAAGTCCATCAGGAACTCGGCCGCCTCGAAGGCGGCGACGCGATGCGACGACGTCGTGATCACCACGACGATCGGCTCGCCGGGGTGGATGACGCCGTGGCGATGGATGGCGGTCACGCCCATCAGCGGCCAGCGCGCCATCGCCTCCCGGGCGGTGCGCTCGATCTCGGCCTCGGCCATGCCGGGATAGTGCTCGAGCTCGAGCGCCGAGAGCCGGCCCTCCTCGGCGCGGCACAGGCCGGTGAAGGCGACGACGGCGCCGATGTCGGTGCGGCCGGCGGTCAGCTTTTCCGTCTCGGCGGCGACGTCGAAGGGCTCGGGCTGGACGCGGACGGTGAGGATCGGTTCCATGAGCGGCCTCGGCTGGCGAAAGGGACGGCGCGGGCTCAGCCGCCGGTCATCGGCGGGAAGAGCGCGACCTCGGCGGCGCCGGTGATCGGGGCCTCCGGCGTCACGTGGACCTTGTCGACGGCGACGCGGATGAACTCGGACTTCTCCAGCGCCCATTCGTATTCGGGGCCGAGCGTCTTCAGCCAGCCGAGCAGGTCGGCGGCGGTCTTGACCGTGGCGGGCGGCGAAAGCTCTTCTTCGGGCTTGCCGACGCGTTCGCGGACCCAGGCGAAATAGCGGATCTTCATCGGTGTCTCAGGGCTCGTTCATGAGATGGACGACGCCGGAACGGAAATAGTCCCAGCCGGTATAGAGCGTCAGCAGCGCCGAGATCCACAGCAGCAGATGGCCGGTGACGAGCGTCCAGGGATAGACCGGCTCGCCGGCGGGGCCGACGATGAGGAAGCCGAGCGCCACCAGCTGCGCCGTGGTCTTCCACTTGGCGAGCCAGGTGACGGGCACGGAGACGCGCAGCTCGGCGAGGAACTCGCGCAGGCCCGAGACCAGGATCTCGCGGCACAGGATGATCGCGGCGGCGATCACCGACCAGCCCTCGATGGTGCGGGCATCGACCAGGATCAGCAGGCAGGAGGCGACGAGCAGCTTGTCGGCGATCGGGTCGAGCATGCGCCCGAGCGCAGACTGTTGGTTCCACACGCGGGCGAGCCAACCGTCGAAGAAGTCGGTGATGGCGGCGGCGGCGAAGATGGCGAGCGCCACCCAGCGCGACGTCGGCGTCGGCGTTCCCGGCAGCGCGAAACAGGCGATGACCGCGGGCACCGCCAGGATGCGGCCGTAGGTGAGGAGGTTGGGCAGACTCAGCGCGGACATGGGTTCCTCGTCTCGCCCGAAGACAGAGCATGCGGGGGGAGGGCGCGTCAACGGCGGAGGTATGCCGTTCAATATTGTCCATCGGACGGCAACCAGGTTTCGACCCATGCCGGCGCGTCGGCTTCGCGCCGGAGGTCGAGGTGCCCTTCGCGGTCACGATCGCCGAAGGCGACGAGGCGAATGACGGGCGCCTCGGGAGGGGAGCCGTTGTCGAAGATCATCACCCGGTGCGCGCGGCGGACGATCTCCGGGAGCATCGCCATGACCCGCGCCCACCGCGCGACGATACGGTCCTCCGGCACGTCGTGGCCGCCGCTCGCGACACGCAGGCGGACGCGTTCGACGTTCATCTCGGGCGTCGGCAGGGAGACGAAGAAGACGTGGATCTCGTATCCCGCGTCCGCGGCCCGCTCCATGAAGCCGAGCTTCGAGGGATGGGAGAAGACGGTCTCGAAGGCGAAGTCGCGGCGTTCGGCGAGACACTGCTCGCGGAGTTCGTCCGCGTGCTCCTGCGCCGTGCGCGTTCGCTCTTCGAGTGAGCCCGTCAGTTCGGCCGCGATGTCGTCGGGATTGATGTAGGTCCCGAGATCGATGCCGCGACGCAGGATCTCTTTCGTCAGGGTGCTCTTTCCGGAGCCGTTCGGCCCACAAAAGATCGCCAGAACGGGCGCCATTCGTATCGGTCTCGGTCGACGCAATGGATTTCGTCAGCTCTTCTCGTAGCGAAGAGCCTTGCGCACATGAATTTCCGTGAAACGAGAGGTGACCGCGCCGCCGCGGGGCCGACGAACAACTTTCGCGAGAGGCTGCTCGGCTTCCGTCTTCGCGGTCGCCGCGGATGCGATATGCCCGGCCGACCGCAGATCGGCAACGGCCTTTTCGGCGGCGTCCTTTCCGATCTTGCGGAAATCATCGAAGGTCAGGTCGGCAACGGTCTTCATGACTACGAATCGTAGCACCCTTCGGCGGATTGGCAAGGAAAGCCTCACCCCTCGCCCTGATGGAACCAGCCGTGGATGGTCTCGGCCATGCCTTCGGAGATGCCGTCGACCTCCATCAGGTCGCCGAGACCGGCGCGGCCGATCGCCTTCACCGTGCCGAAGTGGTCGAGCAGCGCGCGTTTCCGCGTCGGGCCGATGCCGGGGATCTCGTCGAGGGTCGACTGGCGGATCGCCTTGGAACGCTTCGCCCGGTGGGTGCCGATGGCGAAGCGGTGGGCCTCGTCGCGCAGACGCTGGACGAAATAGAGGACGGGGTCGCGCTCCGGCAGCATGATGTCGGGGCGATCGAAGAAGAAGAACTTCTCGCGCCCCGCATCGCGGTCGGGGCCCTTGGCGATGCCGACGAAGGCGATCTGATCGAGGACGCCGACTTCCTCCGCCACCTGACGCGCCATCTCGAGCTGGCCCTTGCCGCCGTCGACGAGGATCAGGTCGGGCCAGGGGCCGAAGCCTTGGTCGTCGCGGGGGGCGGCGTCGCGGCTGCCGTTCTCCTTGACGAGCCGGGTGAGGCGGCGGGTCAGCACCTCGCGCATCATGGCGTAGTCGTCGCCGGGCGTGGTCTCCTCCGACTTGATGTCGAACTTTCGGTACTGCCCCTTCACGAAGCCCTCCGGTCCCGCGACGATCATGCCGCCGACCGCGTGGGTGCCCTGGACGTGGGAGTTGTCGTAGACCTCGATGCGCTTCGGCGTCTCGGGTAGAGCGAAGGCACGGGCGACGCCGGCCAGCAGGCTCGCCTGGGACGAGGTCTCGGCGAGCTTGCGCCCCAGCGCCTCGCGGGCGTTCAGCGCCGCGTGGTCGACGAGGTCCTTCTTCTCGCCGCGCTTGGGCACCGCCACCTCGACGCGATACTGCGAGCGCTCCGAGAAGGCCTCCTCCAGCAGTTCGCGCTCCGGCGTGTCGTGCGACAGCAGGATCAGGCGCGGGATCGGCTTGTCGTCGTAGAACTGGGCGACGAAGCTCTCCAGCACCTCCTCGGGCTCGAGGCTGCGGTCGGCCTTCGGGTAGAAGGCGTGGTTGCCCCAGTTCTGACCGGTGCGGAAGAAGAAGACCTGGATGCAGGTCTGTCCGCCGTCCTGATGGAGGGCGAAGACGTCGGCCTCCTCGACGCCCTGCGGGTTGATGCCCTGATGCGCCTGGACGTGCGACAGCGCCGCGAGGCGGTCGCGGTAGACGGCGGCGCGCTCGAAGTCGAGGTCCTCGGCGGCGGCGTGCATGGCGGTCGCCATCTCGGCCTGCACCGCCTTGGACTTGCCCGACAGGAAGCGCCCGGCCTCGTCGACGAGGCCGGCGTAGTCGGCAAGCGACACCTCGCCGGTGCAGGGGGCGGCGCAGCGCTTGATCTGGAAGAGCAGGCAGGGGCGCGTGCGGCCGTCGTAGGCGGCGTCGGTGCAGGTGCGGATGAGGAACGCCTTCTGCAGCGCGTTGATGGTGCGCGCCACCGCACCCGCCGAGGCGAAGGGGCCGAAATAGGCGCCCTTGCGCTTGCGCGGACCGCGATGCTTGACGATCGCCGGAGCATCGTGGTCGGCGGTGACGAGGATGTAGGGGAAGGACTTGTCGTCGCGCAGCAGCACGTTGTAGCGCGGCCTGAGGCGCTTGATCAGGTTGGCCTCGAGCAGCAGCGCCTCGGTCTCCGTCCGGGTCTGGACGAATTCCATCGACGCCGTCTCGCGCACCATCCGCAGGATGCGGGCGGTCAGGCCCTGACCGCGGGTGTAGTTCACCACCCGCTTCTTCAGGTTCCGCGCCTTGCCGACGTAGAGGACGGTGCCCTCGTCGTCGATCATGCGATAGACGCCGGGCGCGTTGGGCAGACGTTTCACCTGATCGGCGATGACCTCGACGCCCGCGAGCGTGCGCGTCGCCTCGACGAGAAGGCTCTCGTCGGTCGCGGTCTCGGCGGTCGGCGGCACATCCTCCGGAGGCGGGGCGGCGGTCTGCGGGTCTTGGTCGGACATCGTCGTCGTTTCGAGGGGCTCGAGCGGGGCGGCCGGCGAATCGTCGCCGTCCTTCGTCACCGTCTATATGGAGCGGATCGCGGCGGGATCGAAACGGGGGCCGCTCGATCTCCACCGCGAGGACGGCTCACTCGCCGACGCCGACCACGTCGGGGGTCTCCCAGGCGAGGTGCTGGCCGCCGTCGAGGCAGATCATCTGGCCGGTGATCGACGGCGTCTCGACGAGGAAACGCACGGTGCGGCCGAACTCCTCCGGCGCCGGGCCGCGCTTCAGCGGCACGGCGGCGACCTGACGGGCGAAGTCCTCGGCGGTCTGGCGCGAGTTGGCGAAGGACGGGCCGGGGCCGATGGCGTTGACGCGGATGCGCGGGGCGAGCGCCTGGGCCATGGTCTGGGTCGCCGTCCACAGCGCCGACTTCGCCAGCGTGTAGGAGAAGAACTTCGGCGTCGGCCGCAGCACGCGCTGATCGACGACGTTGATGACGTGGCCCTCGCGGCCCTCCGGCAGGCGCTCGGCCCAGAGGTCGGCGAGCAGGCAGGGCGACACCAGATCGACTCGGAGATGGCGCTCGAATCGCTCGGCGCCGAGGGCACCCATCTCGTCGGGCTCGAATTCCGAGGCGTTGTTGACGAGGAGATCGATCGGCCCGAAGGCCGCCTCGGCCGCGTCGAGCAGGCCCGCGAGGGCTGAGAGATCGGAGAGATCCGCCTTCACCGCGATCGCCCGGGCGCCGCTCGCGACGAGCTCGGCGGCCAGCGCCTCGCCCTGCGGGAAGGAGAGATTGGCGTGCAGCACGACCTGCCAGCCGGCGGCCGCCAGATCGCGCGCGATGGCCGCGCCGATGCGGCGCGCGGCGCCGGTGACCAGCGCGGTGCGGGGAGCGGGGGGCGGTGTCACGGTCATTTGATCTCGGATCGGGAGGGCTCGAACGGTCCTTCGATTCTAGCGCCGCTTCCGGCGAGAAGCGACGGCCGAGGCGTCGGAACGACGGAAAATGCCGCGGAGCCCAGTGTTGCACGCATACATCACTTGTTTACCAAGAACAAAAATGCATGGCGAAAACCGGGATTGGGGCGATCGCGGTCTCATTTCGGTTCCGAGTTCGCCACATTCGGGGACCATCCCGGAGGTCATTGGAATTCGTGATCGAGTTTCGACTTCGACATGTCGGCGGGAACCCTCGGGCCCCGTCGGCGTCGGTTCCCTCGGGAACCAACCCTGTCGACGTACCGTGTGCAGACGAGGACTTGAAATGACCACTTCGTTCCTTCGTGCCGTCGCCCTCTCGGGCGTTGCGGTTCTCGCGGCCTCCGGCGCGGCTTCGGCCGCCGACATGTACCGGAAGGCTCCCCCGGCGGCTCCGATCGCCGCCCCGGTGTCGGCCTACAACTGGACCGGCTTCTATGCGGGTGCGAACCTCGGCGGCGAGTGGCTGAACGACAAGATGTCGAACGCCGCCGGCTCCGCCACCCGTACGCCGGGCTCCGTGTTCGGCGGCCTCCAGGCCGGCTACAACTACCAGATCAACCAGTTCGTGTTCGGCGCCGAAGCCGACGTCGGCTACGGCCGTCCGGCCGGCAACACGGCCTATGGCCGTGGCGAAGGCAACTGGTCGGGCACCGTGCGCGCTCGCGCCGGCTACGCGATCGACAACGTGCTGCTCTACGGCACCGGCGGTCTCGCCTGGAAGAACTTCAAGCTCAACGACACCGTCGTCGAGCGCACCACGACCCGCGCCGGTTGGACGCTGGGTGCCGGCGCCGAGTACGCCTTCACCCGCAACGTGTCGGTCAAGGGCGAGTATCTCTATGCCGACTACGGCAAGGCCAACGTCGGTGCCACCGAGCACAGCCTCTCGGACCACATCGTCCGCGTCGGCGTGAACTACAAGTTCTGATCTCGAACCTTCGAGTGACGTTCTTCGGAGCCCGGCTCTCCTTCGTGGAGAGCCGGGCTTCTTCTTTTTGTCACAAGTATTGATCTGTAGTGACGGCTGTTTACAAAAAATAAACTATGAATACTTACGCCACATTAACCGCGGGGCGGCAACATGGTCAACATCTCCTTTGGAAATCCCAGAGGAATCGACGAGATCTACAACGCGAAGGTTCGATCATGTCCCGCGTCTCCATCGCTCTCTCGTTCGCCGCCTTCGTCGCGGCGATCACTCCCGCGGCCGCCGCCGACATGTACGGAAGCAACTCGCGCGCTCCGTCGTCGAACTACGGCTATTCGGACGGCGGTTCCTCGCCGGCGCAGCAGTGGGCCGGCGGCTATGCCGGTGCCCAGGTCGGCTACGGCTGGGGCGAACACGGCATCAACGGCGCCCAGGGCGGCGTCTTCGGCGGCGGCAACTTCGCCGTCGGCACCAACATCGTCCTCGGCGGCGAGGCGGAAGTGAACGTCTCCGGCCAGGAGCGTGCCTCGGTGATCGCCGGCGGTCTGGTGAAGCAGTCGTCGAGCTGGAACGGCGCCCTGCGTGCCCGTGCCGGCGTCGCCTACGACAAGGTCATGCCCTATGCCAGCGTCGGCATCGCCATCGCCGACGACACGGTGAAGGCCTTCGGCGCCAACGACACCTCGACCAAGGTCGGCTATCAGCTCGGCGCCGGCGTCGAGGGCAAGATCTCCGATCGCGTCTCGCTGCGCGGCGAACTGGTCCACACCGGCTTCGGCAAGACCAATCACGTCGCCAACTGGGCGACCGTCGGCTCCAACGTGTCGACCACGACGCTGCGCGCCGGCGCGGCCTACAAGTTCTGATCGACCCTTTCGCGCTTCCCGCGGGAAGCGCGTCGTGGGGGGAAGCCCCGCCCGGCACGCTGCCCGGGCGGGGTTTTCGCATTCTAGCGCCGCGCCGCCTCCGTTCAGGGGACGAAGCGGGTCTTCTCGAAGGAGGGATGGCGGGCGGCGAAGACGTCGAGCCAGGCGACGAGCTTCGGATGGGCCTCGCGCCAGCGGCCGGAGAAGCGCAGGTCGACGAAACGCAGCTCGGCGAGGACGTGCGGCAGGCCGAAGGCGGCGAGCGTCACGGTGTAGACGGCGACGGGGGCGGCGACCGAGGCGGCGAAGCTCGCGGCGATCGTCGCGACGATCGCCAGTCGGCCGAGCGGCGAGAGGGTTTCCGCGCGCATCACCCCTCCCCTCGGCCGCTCGCGCCGAGGCGGGTCGCGAGCACCGCGACGAAGGCGCGGCGGTCCAGACCGGCGGGGATCGGCGCGCCGATCACCACGCGGATGGTGCCGGGAAACTTCAGCCAGGTGTCGGGCGGCCAGCAGCGGCCCGAATCGAGCGTGATCGGCACGCAGGGCACGCCGAGGAGTTCGTAGAGCGCGCCGACGCCGGGCTGGATGCGGTCGCGGCCTTCCGCCTGGCGGGTGCCCGACGGAAAGATCAGCAGGCTGCGGCCGGCGGCGACGGTGCGTCGGGCCGCCTCGAAGGCGGTCTTGAGGGCGGCGATGTCGCCGCCGCGGTCGATCGCGATGTGGCCGGCGCGCCGGGCGACGAGGCCGCCGAGCGGCCAGGAGAAGATCTCGCTCTTGGCGAAGGCGGCGGGGTCGTCGAGCAGCAGCGGCAGGAACAGCGTCTCCCAGGCCGACTCGTGGCGCGAGGCGACGAGACACGGGCCCTTCGGCAGGTTCTCCGCCCCTTCGACCCGCCAGTCGATGCCGGCGATCGACCGCAGGAGCCATCCGAAGAGGCGGAAGAAGGCGGCGAGGAAGGGGCGCGACGGCCGTCGGTCCGGGATCAGCAGCAGCGGCGCGAAGGGCAGGAAGACGATCACCGCGCCGACCGCGGCGACGTGGAAGAGAACCGAGCGGACGACGACGGCGGGACCCATTTCCGCTTCCTTTCACGGGCATCGCCGGCCCGCCGATCGCGGCGCGCGTACGATCCCTGATCGACGACCTGTGTCCTTTGCAGAGTCGATCGCTTGGCTTAAGACAGATTCGACGGATCTGGAACTGCCTACGGGGTGTTGTCATGGCCGAAACCGCCGAACGGGACGAAGATCTACGGCGTCGGCTGCTCGCCATCGTCGCGGAAGAGGGCATGGTCGGCGATCGTGTCATCGACGACGACCAGCGCCTCGACGATCTCGGCATCGCCTCGGCCGACTTCGTCATGATCCTCATGGCGATCGAAGAGAAGTTCGGCGTCTACGTGCCGGTCGACGAGAAGCTGACCGAGGCGAAGACGGTGGGCGAGCTCATCGACGTCGTCACCGCCCACATCGAAGAGCATCGTCGGCAGGAGGCGTCGTGAAGCCCGTCGCGATCACCGGTCTCGGGGCCGTCTCGGCCTGCGGCATCGGCGTCGAGCCCCTGTGGACCGCCGCCCGCGACGGTCGGAGCGCCGTGGTCGACGTCGCCTTCCCGCGCATCCATCGCCAGCAGGTCAAGCGCGCCGCCCGCATCGCCGAGGCCGACTTCGCCGCGCTCGCCACCGACGCCAAGCCGCGTTTCCAGGACCGCACCGCCATTCTGGCGCTGGCGGCGGCGCGCGAGGCGATCGCGCAGGCGGGCCTCGGGGTGGGCGACTTCGGTGCGCGCTGCGGCGTGGTGGTGGGCTCGGGCTTCGGCGGCGCCGAGACGCTCGAGCGCAACTACGTCCGTTTCGTCGAGGCGCCGGCCGAGCGCTCCGACCCGATGGCGATCCCCAAGATCATGACGAGTTCGCCCGCCTCGTGGATCGGCATGGAATGGAAGGCGACCGGACCGACCTTCTGCATCTCCACCGCCTGCGCCTCGGCGACCCAGTCGATCGCGCTCGCCGCCGACCTGATCCGCGCCGGCGTGGTCGATCGCTGCATCGCCGGCGGTGCGGAATCGCTGCTGGTCGACGGCGTCTTCGCGTCCTGGGAGGCGATGCACGTCATGACGACGGGCGTCTGCCGCCCGTTCTCGCGCGAACGCACCGGCATGGTGCTCGGCGAAGGCGCCGGCATCGTCGTGCTGGAGGCGCCCGAGGCGGCGCGGGCGCGCGGCGCGACCGTGCTCGCCGAACTGGTCGGTCAGGCCAACACGTCGGATGCCGCCGATCTGCTGCGCCCCGATCCCGCCGGCGCCACCGCCTGCGTGCGCGGCGCCGTCGCCTCGAGCGGGCTCGATCCGGCGCGGATCGGCTACTGCAACGCCCACGGCACCGGCACGATCGCCAACGACGTCACCGAGACCCAGGCGCTGCGCGAGGTGTTCGGGCCGGCCTTCGACGGGCTTCTCGTCTCCTCGACCAAGCCGATCCACGGCCATGCGCTGGGTGCCGGCGGGGCGCTCGAGCTGATCGTCACCGTCGAGGCGCTCCGGGCGCAGATCGCGCCGCCGACGATCGACTTCCTCGGCGTCGATCCCAAGATCGGCTTCGAGCCGGTGCCGCACGTCGCCCGGGCCTTCTCGGCCGACGCGGCGATGTCGAATTCCTTCGCCTTCGGCGGCATCAACGCCGCGCTGGTGGTGGCGCTGCCCGGACGGGCGTGAACGGCGACGCGAGCGGCCGGCGATCTCAGTGCGTCGCGGCCTCGGCGTCCGGCCGCCCGTGTTCCTCGACGGCGACGATGCGGCCGTCGGCGAAGCGCACCAGCCGATCGCACCACGGCACCCAGGCGAGGTCGTGGGTGGTGACGACCACCGTCTTGCCGCGCGCCTTCAGCTCCGGCAGCAGCTCGCGGAAGAAGAACTCGCGTTTGCCGGGGTCCTGATCGGCGACGAATTCGTCGAGCACGACGATGTCGCGGTTCTCCAGCATCACCACCGCCAGCGCCAGCCGCCGCCGCTGGCCCGACGACAGTTCGAGCCGGGTGAAGGCGCCGTCGTCGTAGTCGGTGACGCCGTCGAGACCGAGGCGGCGCAGGATCTCGCGGGTGTGTTCGGGATCGACGTGGGAGAGACCGAACAGGCGATAGAACAGGTGGAAGACGGTGAAGATCGCCGAGAAGCGGTCGCGATGGGCGGCGCGGTCGGCCTCCTCGACCGGCACGCCGTCGACCAGGATGCGGCCGCCGTCGATGTCGATCAGGCCGGTCAGGACGTTGAGGAAGGTGGTCTTGCCCGACCCGTTGTCGCCGACCACCAGAACGATCTCGCCGCGCTTCAGCTCGAAGTCGATCGGGCCGAGGGCGAAACCGGTCTCGCCGTCGGCGCCCCAGCGGGCGGTGACGCCCTCTAGCGTCAACGTCTCGAACGGCGCGGGCATCGGCCGGTCGTCGGGGACCGGGGCGGCGCAGGCGCGCAGCTCGGCGTCGAGGTCGTCGATGCGGCGGAAGGAGACCATCGCCCGAAGGAGGCCGGGGATCTGGCTGACCACCGCCTCGAAGGGGCCGAGCGAGAACAGGATCACCGTCAACAGGCGGAAGACCACCGTTCCGTCGCCCTCGCCGAGCCAGGGCACGAGGAAGACGACGCCGCCGACCAGCACGAACTTCAGCGACTGCACCACCACTTCGCCGGCGGCATAGCGCCGTTCCATGCGGATGGTGGTGTCGCGCGCCGCGCCGACGGTGTCCTCGACCTCGCCGGCGAGGTCGGCGCGGCGGGGGCGATGCAGCTTCAGCTCGCGGAAGCCGGCGATGACGTCGTTGACGCGCTCGAAGTAGCGGATCTCGAGGGCGCGGATGTCGCGCGCCAGACCCGAGATCGCCCGGCGCTGCAGGTAGTAGCCGAGGATGCCGCCGGCCATCACCACGACGGTGAAGACGGCGACCGGCACCGACATCAGGAAGATCTGCGGCAGCGCCACGGCGAGAAAGACCACCGCGGGGAGGAACTCGAGCAGCGTGCGGCTGATCTGGGTGACCACCTGAACGTCGGTGGTCATGATGTGGTAGAGGCTGCCGTGCTCGCGGCTCTGGACGAAGAGCGGCGGCGTCTCGAGCAGGTGGCGGGTGAGCCTCAGGCGCAGCGCCGCGGCCATGCGCGCCACCATGGTCTGCGCCATCACCGGATAGACGAGATGGAGCACCGCATAGGCGGCGAGCGTCGCCAGGAAGACCGGCAGCCAGAACGAGAAGAAGTTCGGTCGGCCGACGTCGGAGGCGGCGGCGTTGGTGACGATCAGCAGCGCGTCGCGGGTGAGGCCGGTGACGACGGCGAGGCCGATCACCGGCAAGGGCATGCCCTTCGGCGCGTTCCTCCACAGGAAGGAGAACATCTTCCCCAGCATCGCCACCTCGCGGCCTGCCCCCGCGCGACCCCGCGCCCGCACTGCTTATCGCCTCGGGCGTGCCGAGGCGAGCCCTACGCCCGTCGATCAGCCGAAGACCAGACGTTCGCGATAGAAGCCCTTCTCGCCCTCGGTCACGGCATAGACGTCGACATGGCGGAGGGTCGGAATGAAGTGTCCGCGTTCGGCCTCGACCCAGACGTAGACCGGCCGGCGCGGCTTGCCGTCGATGTCGACGAGGATGCGCGGCTTGCCGTCGGGACCGAGGTCGAGGCGGCCCTTGCGCGACGACAGCGCGGCGACGTGGACGCTCCACACCCCCGCCGTCTCGGGCGTCGCCACGAGGCCGAAGGCGAAATGGCGTTCGAAGAAACTGAGTTCGCGGCGATGGCCGGCGGTGGCGAAACGGCGCCAGAAGGTCTCGACCGGCTCGTCCGGGTCGAGCCGGCCGTCGGCGAGGCGCCGGGCGGCATAGACGATGGCGTTGGCGTCGATCGCGTGCTGGACGAAGAACAGCATCCCCTCGTCGGTCGGGACCGCCTGCGGCCGGCCGATCGGCAGGGTGGCAAACCGCGCGAACTCGGAGCGGATGTCGGGCAGGAGGATCGACTGCGCCGCCGCGGCGCGCGGCATCG
>DBMN01000314.1 GCA_002298965.1 Rhizobiales bacterium UBA697
CGCCGCTCGTCGCCGAGATCGACGCGCTCTACGCCGCCCGCCCCGACCTCGCCCGCCCGCGCGCCCGCCTCGCCGACCACCGCGCCGAAGTGGTCGACGGCGCCGACCTCGTCCGCATCGCCGAGCGCGAGTTGATGGGCGACCTCGACGCCACCGCCCGCTCGCTGATTCTCGAGGCGGCGAAGCGCGTCTCCGTCGTCACCGCCATCAGCCCGCGCGCCCTCGTCGACATCGCCTATGTCGCCTTCGAGAACCTGCGCCTGATGCGCCGCCTCGCCGACCTCTACGGCGGCCGCCCCGGCAACCTCGGCTTCCTGAAACTCGTCGGCGCGGTCTTCGTCCACCTCGGCGTAACAGGCGGCATGGCGCTCGGCGACACGCTGGTGCAGCAGCTGGTCGGCCAGGGGCTGGCCGCCCGCCTCTCCGCCAAGCTCGGCGAGGGCGTCGTCAACGGCCTCCTCACCGCCCGCCTGGGACTGGCGGCGCTCGACGTCGTCCGACCGCTGCCCTGGGACGCCCTGCCCCGCCCCGCCTTCGGCGACATGATGAAGGCGCTGACCCGCTCGGCGACCGGCATGGACGAGGACTCGCAGGCGAAGTGAGGCGCTCCGCCCCATGCGGTAACCGCGCGAGCGGTCGCGACGGGTCGGTCATCCCCCGTTCGTTGCGGGTCGGCCATGCGCGACGGGCTTGCTTGACCTCCCGCAATGCGCAAACCTGCCGGATGGCCGACAAGAAAGCCGCATCATGTCCCGCAGGGCCGTGAAATGCCGCGGGCCGAGGAGGAGACCTCAGATGTTCAAGAAGATCGTCGTACCCGTCGACCCCAGCGAGATCGAATTCGCCAAGCCGGCCGTCGAGGCCGCCGCCAATCTGATCGCGCAGTCGGGCGGCGAAGTGCGCCTCGTCGCGGTGCTGCCGGTGATGAACGGCTATGTCTCCGAGCTTCTGCCGGCCGACTACGAAGTCGCGCTCGAGAAGGAGACCGACAATCGCGTCGGCGCGCTGGCGACCGAGGCCGGCATCCCGGCCGGCAAGTCGTCCGTCGTCATGCGGACGGGCTCGGTCTACCACGAGGTGATCGACGAATCGAAGGACTGGGGCGCCGACGCCATCGTCGTCTGCTCGCACCGTCCGGTGATGTCGACCTACCTGCTCGGCTCCAACGCCGCCAAGATCGTCCGCCACGCCCCCTGCTCGGTGCTGGTGCTGCGCTCCTGATCGCGCCACGCCCGCTCGTCCCTCCGCCGCGCGCGGGCCGGGACGAGCGGTCCATTTGACGCTCCCGACCCGCCTCTCTAGCCTCCCTCGAGGGTCGCGGTGATCGATTCTGCCGACCCGATCGGAGAGAGACCCATGAAGGCGGTCCTGATGGCCGGCGGTCTCGGCACGCGCTTCGCCGAGGAGACCGAGCTCAAGCCCAAGCCGATGATCGAGATCGGCGGCAAGCCGATCCTCTGGCACGTGATGAAGATCTATTCCGCCCACGGCGTGAACGACTTCATCGTCTGCCTCGGCTACAAGGGCCATGTGATCAAGGAATATTTCCAGAACTATTTCATCCGCTCGTCGGACGTGACCTTCGACCTGCGCGAGAACGCGGTCCACATCCACCAGACCGCGGCGGAACCCTGGCGCATCACCCTGATCGACACCGGCGAGCAGACGATGATCGGCGGCCGCATCAAGCGGATCCTGCCGCACGTGGCCGACGACGACGCCTTCTGCATGACCTACGGCGACGGCGTCGGCGACGTCGACATCTCCGCCGTCATCGACCTGCACCGCCGCGCCGGCCGCCTCGCCACCGTCACCGCCGTCCAGCCCCCCGGCCGCTTCGGCTCGCTGAAGACCGAGGGCGACAAGGTCACCGGCTTCCTCGAGAAGCCGGTGGGCGACGGCGGCTGGATCAACGGCGGCTTCTTCGTGCTGTCGCCGAAGGTCGGCGAGCGCATCGCCGGCGACGAGACCATCTTCGAGCGCGAACCGCTCGAGGGGCTCGCCCGAGACGGCGAACTCGGCGTCCATCACCACCGCGGCTTCTGGCAGCCGATGGACACGCTGCGCGACAAGCGTTTCCTCGAAGACCTCTGGGCCACGGGCACCCCGCCCTGGAAGATCTGGTGAGCCGCGAGGCTCCCGACGGAGTACGACCGATGCGCATCCTCGTCACCGGCAACATGGGCTACGTCGGCCCGGTCCTCGTGCGCCATCTGCGCGAGAGCCGCCCGACCGCCGAACTGATCGGCTACGACACCGGCTTCTTCGGCCATTCGCTGACCGGGTCCGATCGCCTGCCCGAGAGCCGGCTCGACCGCCAGATCTTCGGCGACGTGCGCGATCTCGCGCCCGATCTGCTCGACGGTGTCGACGCCGTCGTCCATCTCGCCGCCGTCTCCAACGATCCGATGGGCAACCGCTTCGAGGCGGTGACGGAAGCGATCAACCGCGACGCCTCGGTGCGTATCGCCGAGATCGCCGCGGCGCGCGGGGTGAAGAACGTCGTCTTCGCCTCGTCCTGCTCGATGTACGGCTCGGCCGACGGCTCCGCCAAGCGCGAGACCGATGCGACCAACCCGCTGACCGCCTATGCCCGCTCCAAGATCGGCACCGAGGAGGGCTGGAAGAAGCTGGCGAACGGCGCCACGACGCTGACCAGCCTGCGCTTCTCCACCGCCTGCGGCTTCTCCGACCGGCTGCGCCTCGATCTCGTCCTCAACGACTTCGTCGCCTGCGCCGTGACGACCGGCGAGATCACCGTCCTCTCCGACGGCTCGCCCTGGCGCCCGCTGATCGACGTCGCCGACATGGCCCGCGCCATCGACTGGGCGATCGACCGCAAGCCCGACAACGGCGGCTCGTTCCTGGCGGTCAACACCGGCCGCGACGAGGCCAACGTCCAGGTCCGCGACCTCGCCCATGCCGTCGCCGCCAAGGTGCCGGGCACGCGCGTGTCGATCGCCACCGACGCGCCGCCCGACAAGCGCTCCTACCGGGTGGACTTCGCGCTCTATCGCGAGCTGGCGCCGGCCCATCAGCCGCAGGTCGACCTCGACACCTCGATCGACCGCCTGCTCGCCGGCCTGCGCCACATGGCCTTCGCCGACGCCGACTTCCGCAACTCGCCCTTCATGCGTCTGAAGACGCTGGAGCGCCACATCGCCTCCGGGCGACTGGGCGAGGATCTGCGCTGGCGGGATCGGGGCTGAGGTCCGGGAAAGACGTGCGCGATGCTTCGAGACGGGCGCCCGCTGGGCGCCCTCCTCAGCATGAGGCGCTCTCGATTCATCGAATGAACACGGACGCCTCATGCTGAGGAGCGGGCCACCGGCCCGCGTCTCGAAGCATCGCGCACCCGTTTCGCCGACAGGGCGGAAGACGCCCGCCCCACGGCGGGCCCACCCTCACCCCTTCAACGCCGCGAGAATGCTCTCCGCGATCCAGTCGAGCTGCGGCGTGTCGAGGCCGTGGTAGATGCCGACCCAGAAGGTCTGGTTCATCACCCGGTCGGTACGCTCGAGCGAGCCGGAAACGCGGAAGTTGCGGCCCTGCATGTAGGGCTGGCGCGTCAGATTGCCGCCGAAGAGCAGACGCGTGCCGATCTTCGCCTTGTCGAGCGCCACCGTCATGTCGCGCCGCGAGATCGGCGCGTCGTCGGCAAGCGTTACGGGGAAACCGAACCACGACGGATCCGACCCCGGCGTCGCCTCCGGCAGGACGAGATGGCGGCTCTCGCCCTCGAGCCGCGCCTTGAGGTAGGCGAAGTTCGCCCGCCGCTTGGCGACGAACTCGTCCAGCCGATCGAGCTGGGCGAGGCCGCAGGCGGCCTGCATGTCGGTGATCTTCAGGTTGAAGCCCATGTGGGCGAAGGTGAACTTGTGATCGTAGCCGTGCGGCAACTGGCCCAGCTGCCAGCCGAAACGCTTGTTGCAGGTGTTGTCCTGCCCCGGCTCGCAGAAACAGTCGCGACCCCAGTCGCGGAAGCTCTCCGCCGCCCGGCGGATCGTCTTGTCGTTGGTGAAGACGGCGCCGCCCTCGCCCATGGTGATGTGATGCGCCGGATAGAAGGACAGCGTCGCCACGTCGCCGAAGGTGCCGACGCGGGCGCCGGCGATCGTCGCGCCGAGCGCGTCGCAGCAGTCCTCCATCAGCAGGAGGCCGTGGTCGTCGCAGATCTTCTTCACCGCCGGCGCGTCGAACGGGTTGCCGAGCGTGTGGGCGATGACGATCGCCTTGGTCTTGGGCGTGATCGCCTTCTCGATCAGCGAGACGTCGATGTTGTAGGTCGGCACGTCGATGTCGACGAAGACCGGAACCGCGCCCTGCTGGATGATCGGGTTGACCGTCGTCGGGAAGCCGGCGGCGACCGTGATCACCTCGTCGCCCTCGCCGACCGCGCGGCTCCCGAGCGTCGGCGACGTGAGTGCGGAGAAGGCGGCGAGATTGGCCGACGAACCGGAGTTCACCGTCGAGACGTGCTTGACGCCCAGCCACTTGGCGAGCTTCGCCTCGAAGGCGGCGTTGAAGCGGCCGGTCGTCAGCCAGGCGTCGAGCGAGGCCTCGACCATCAGCTCGCGCTCGCGGCCCGAGATCACCTTGCCGGAGTTCTGCACCATGGTCTCGCCCGGCCGGAACGGCGCCGGCTCGGAGGCGAGCTCGTTGTAGCGCGCGACGAGTTCGAGGATCTGCGCCTTGAGCGCGTCTTTGGTGGTCATGGTCTGTCCTCGGGTGGCGTGCGGCCGGCGGCCGGCGGGAAGGTCGTGACGAAGTCCGAGAGGGGCGGCAGCGCGCGGTCGCGCTCCGACAGGATCGGCGCGGCGATCGGCCAGACGAAGCCGAAGCTGTCGAAGCGGATGCCGGCGTCGTTGGCGGGTGCGTGTACAGACGTGACGTCGTAGAGCACCGTCGCCGGCTCGAGCGCGAGAAAACCGTGGGCGAGGCCGCACGGCAGCCACAGCGACACGCCCTCGGCGCCGTCGAGCTCGACCGCGGCATGGCGGCCGTAGTCGGGGCCCGGGCGCAGGTCGACGATCACGTCGAGGATGCGGCCGGCGAGCACCGTGACGAGCTTGGCGTGGTCGTGCGGCGGCGTCTGGAAATGCATGCCGCGCAGCACGCCCGGCGCCGAGGTCGAGACATATTGCTCGACGAAGTCGCAGGTGAGCCCCATCTCGGTGAAGGCACCACCATGGACGATCTTGCGGAAGGTCCCGCGCGCGTCGGTCCCGATCGGGCGACGCAGCAGGCAGGCGCCCGAAAGACTCAGCGCTTCGCGGTCGAACATGCGTCCCCTCCGATCAGGGCGGCGAGGCCCTCTTCGAGCCCGATCCGCGCCCGCCAGCCCGGCAGGATCTCGCCCGGCGACGGCGCCATCACCTCGCCGACCCGGTAGGGCCGTTCGCCGAAGGCGACGGGCATCGGGCGGCCGGAGACCTGCTCGAGGATCGCCACCAGTTCCTTGACCGAGACGGCACGGCCCGAGCGCAGGGCGAAACGCTCGAAGGTGCCGGCAGGCGCTGCCGTGAGCCGCGCCTCGGCGGCGAGAAACCCCTCGACCACGTCGTCGACATGGACGAGATCGAGCCTCTGATCGCCGGGCGACAGGCCGAGATGGGCTCCGGAAGCCCGCGCCGACAGGAGCAGCGGCAGGAGCTTCCGCCGCGTGTCGCCCGGCCCCCAGGTGTCGTAGAGGCGCAGCGACAGCGCGCGCATCCCCTCGTTCGCGGCGTAATGGCCGAGGATCGCCTCGAAGGCGGCCTTGGTCGCGGCATAGAGCGAATTCGCCCGCTCCGCGCCTGCCTCGTCGACCTGCCACGACGTCCCCGCCGTGACGAAACGCGTGGTGCCCGCCCGCGAAGCCGCCTCGGCGAGCCGCGCCCCGAAGGCGACGTTGGCCTCGATCAGACCGTCGACGTCGGCCGTCGCGTGGATCGCGGTGAACTTGGCGGCGAGGTGGAAGACGGTGGTCGGTCGGATTTCCGCGACCGCGCGGGCGAGCCCTTCCGCCGTGCCGTCGTCGACGACGATCGCGACGCCCGCCGCCTCGAGCGCGGTCCGATCCGAGCCCGGCCGCACCACGGCGGCGACCCTGCGGCCATCGGCGACGAGACGTGCGAGCAGGCGCGCGCCGACGAAGCCGGTCGCTCCGCTGACCAGAACCGCGTCCTCTTCGGTCGCTCCGCGCGTCCCTTCCATCGATCGGCTCCCGCCGTCGCGGCGAATCGCGCCCGCACGGCTCCTCCCTTGATGGGAGGTTTCTCGCGCCTCGTCCATGAGGGGGCGCTGAAGGAACCCGCGTCCGCTGCTGGTGGCGCTCCACCTCAGGGTCTAGTGTCGGCGACAAATCACCGACCGAGGACGGATTCGATGTCGACCCCCGAGAACGCCGCGCCCCCCTCCGATCCGACCGGCACCGTCTGGCGGTTGACGCGCGCGAACGGCGAGGCGATCGCCCCCGTGCTGGTCCTCGGCCCGGACGGCGCGATCGGCGGCGTCGAGGATGCCGGCGCCCGGCGTTGGGTGATGCGCGACGATCGCCTCGTCATCCTCGACGGCGACGGCGTCGCCCGCCTGGTCTTCATGGGCGACGATCCCGCGACGGCGGCGAAGCTCGTCGGCGGTGTCGCGGGACCGGCGCCCGCCGGCCTCGCGCTCGAGCGCATCGCGCTGCCCTGCGGCCTCGACGTCGGCCTGCCGCCGCACG
>DBMN01000315.1:0-271 GCA_002298965.1 Rhizobiales bacterium UBA697
GTCTGGGCGGGTTCGGTCACGGCGGGTCTCCGGTTCGCTCTCCCCTCCCCCGTAGCCCGGCCGCGCCCCCTTCCGCAAGGACGGCGCGACGACGCAGCGTGCCCGCCGCCTCACGCATCCGTGACCGCCGAGCGCCGGCGCGGCATGCGACGCTCCGCAGGCCGACCGGTTCGGACGAAGGCGGTCGGCCGCCGCATCGCTCTCGTGGAGGACGCCCATGACAGGACTTCGGACGGGCCTCGCCGCCCTCGCGCTCGCCACCGCCGTCGCC
>DBMN01000315.1:343-2639 GCA_002298965.1 Rhizobiales bacterium UBA697
GCCAAGATCGTCGCCGCGACCGCCTCGATCGACGTCGACACCGCCTTCCCGGCCGGGTCCGACAAGGGCGGCGACACCGCGGCCTCGCCGAAGATCTGGAAGGACATGGCCGGCTTCAAACAGGCGATGGCCGACTTCCGCGCCGCGCTGCCGGCCCAGGCCGGCAACGTCGGCAAGGGCGTCGACGGGCTCAAGGTGGCGGTGCCGGCGATCGGGCGGACCTGCAAGGCCTGCCACGACGGCTATCGTCTGGAGAAGAACTAGACCGTGGCGCTCGCCGTCTCCGCCGCCACCCAGGCGGCGTAGGAGGCGGCGACCGCCTCGACCGAGAGCGCCAGGACGGCCGGAACGTCGTAGGGATGGGACCGGGCGATCGCCGCCATGGCGGCGTCGCGCAGGTCGGCGCGGGTCTTGGCGATCATCACGACCTCGCGAGCCGATTCGATCTCGCCCTGCCAGCGATAGATCGAGGCGAGGCCGGGAAGCGTCACGACGCAGGCGGCCAGACGCGCCTCGACCAGCGCCCGGCCGGCCGAAGCGGCGCTCTCCTCGTCGGGAAAGGTCGACCACAGGGCGACGAGGGGCGCCGCCTCCGGGAGGTTCGCCGGGCGATCGTCTGCGTCCATCGTCTGGTTCCTCGTGCGTTGACCCGCCGACCCCGATCGTGTGATCACGGGGCAGGAGCATACCGCGAACGTCAACGGCCGGACACGTCCGCAGCAAGATCGTTCCCTCGGAGAAGACGCCGCCATGACCGGTTCGCAGCCCGTGGCCCTCAATCGCATTGAGAACGTGGCCTTCGTCGCGTCCGCCACCGAAGAGGCCGAGACCGCCAAGCGGCGGCTGTCGCATCGCTACGGCTCGTCGCCGACCGACATGGCCGACATCATCGTCGCGCTCGGCGGCGACGGCTTCATGCTGACGGCGCTGCACCGCTTCATGAACACCGGCAAGCCGATCTACGGCATGCATCGCGGCACCGTCGGTTTCCTGATGAACGAGTTCCACGAGGACGGGCTGATGGACCGGCTCGCCCGCGCCCAGGTCACCTCGATCCGGCCGCTGCTGATGCGGGCGACGACCCGCGACGGCACGGTCCACGAGGCGCGCGCCTTCAACGAAGTGTCGCTGTGGCGCCAGACCTATCAGGCCGCCAAGCTCGGCATCGCCATCGACGGACGCCAGCGGATGGAGGAGCTGATCTGCGACGGCCTGATCGTCGCGACCCCGGCCGGCTCGACCGCCTACAATCTCTCCGCCCACGGTCCGATCATCCCGCTCGGTGCGCCGCTGGTGGCGCTGACGCCGATCAGCCCGTTCCGGCCGCGGCGCTGGCGCGGGGCGCTGGTGCGCGAACGGGCGGAGATCGTCGTCGAGGCGCTCGACACGACGAAGCGGCCGGTCGGCGCCGCCGCCGACCACACCGAGATCCGCGACGTCACCCGTGTCGTGGTGACGCAGGACACCGCCTCGGAAAGCCTGCTGATGTTCGATGCCGACCACGGCTGGGAGGAGCGCATCCTCGCCGAACAGTTCCAGTACTGACGGAATTCGCGGGATCGTCTCGACGTCACCAACCAAACGTTAAGAGTACCCCTCCATGCTCGGCTCCGACGCCCTCGCGGGTTCTTCCCGCCGCGCGACCAGTCCGGAGACCACCATGGCCAAGCGCTCGAACACGTCGAAGTCCGCCGAACCGGCCGAGACCGAGGTCGTCGACCTCGACGGCATGGACGGCATGGACTTCGGCCCCGACGCCGAATTCATCGAGCCGAAGAGCGACCTCAGGTCCAAGACCAAGCCGAAGCCCGGCAAGGCGAGCGCCGGCGACCCGGTCGAGGCGGCGGAAGCCGCGATGGCCCGCATGGCCGAGAGCTTCGACGGCTGGATGGTGGAGGAGACCACCCGCCTGGTCGAGCTCTTCGCCGAGGCCGAGGAGACCGGTTTCGACGGCGACGCGCTCGAAGCCTTCCACCGCGCCGCCCACGACATCAAGGGCCAGGCCGCCACCCTCGGCTTCCCGCTCGCCGGCCGCATCGCCGCGGGTCTGTGCAAGCTCATCGAGGCGAAGTCGGCGACCGGCCGCTTCTCCGGCGAACTCGCCCTGCAGCACGTCCAGTCGGTGCGCGCGATCATCCGCGAGCAGGCCCGCGACGACGGCTCGCCGACCGCCCGCCGCCTCGCCGACAAGCTCGACGAAGTGACCGGCGACTGGCTGGAACAGATCGGCACGGCCGCCTGAGGCGCCGCCGCCATCGAGACACGAAGAACGCCGCCGTGGGCAGCCCCACGGCGG
>DBMN01000207.1 GCA_002298965.1 Rhizobiales bacterium UBA697
ACCGAGAAGCCGACGAAGCCCGCGGCCAAGAAGGAGGCGCCGAAGAAGCCCGCGGCCGCCCCGTCGATCCCCGCCGGCGCCTTCGCGCCGCGGCTGGTGCCGGTCGCCCCCGGTCAGGCGCCGACCAATCTCGAGGGCGCCACCCTGTCGCCCGTGCCGACGACGACGCCCGACGACGCCGACCCGGTCTATTCCGCCTTCCAGCNNGCGCGGCCGCTGGCTCGCCACCATGGCGCTGGCGATCCCGCGCGCCGAGGCCGGCGACACCGCCGCCATGACGATGATCGGCACGCTCTACGAGGGCGGCCTCGGCGTGCCCGCCGATCTCGCCAAGGCGGCCCGCTGGTACGGGCTCGCCGCCGACAAGGGCGACCGCGAGGCCCAGGCGGCACTCGCCCAGATGCTGCTCGCCGGCCGCGGCCTGCCCCGCGACGACGCCCGCGCCTGGACGCTCTTCGCCGCCGCCGCCGAGAAGAACCAGCCGATCGCCCTCTTCAACGGCGCCGTCATGATGCTCGACGGCCGCCATGCCCCGCACGACGTCGACAAGGCCGCCGACTGGATGCGCCGCGCCGCCGAGCAGGGCAACATCGAGGCGCAATACGCCTACGCCACCATGCTGTCCGATCCCGACAATCCGCACGCCGATCCCGTCGCCGCCGCCCGCTGGATGCGCGAGGCCGCGACCGCCGGCTTCGAGGCGGCCGAGATCGACTTCGCGCTGATGCTGATCAACGGCCGCGGCGTGCGGAAGTCGGCGGAGAACGCCTTCGTCTGGTTCCGCCGCTCGGCGCTGCGCGGCAACGCCATCGGTCGCAACCGACTTGCGCGCATGTATGCCGCCGGCATCGGCACGCAGCCCGACCCGGTCATGGCCCTCACCTTCCACATCCTCGCCAAGCGCCAGGGCCTCGCCGACGTCTGGCTCGAGACCCGTCTCGCCGACCTCTCCGACGCCGACCGCGCCCGCGCGACCCGCGAGGCCGACCGGCTCGACGCCAGCAGCGCCGGCATCGAGGCCGAGGAGGCGGATGCCGCCGCGAATGCGGCCGCGGCCCCCGCGAGCGGCGCCGACAAGCCTGCTCCGCGCCCCTGAGCGCCCTTTTTTCTTGAATCGAGCGGCGTTTCGTGGTGACGAGAGGCCGCTCCACGAAACTCGGAAAGACACGATGGCACGCTCGGCACTCCTCAACGTCATGGTCGACGCCGTCCGCAAGGCGGCTCGCTCGCTCGTGCGCGACTTCGGCGAGGTCGAGAACCTGCAGGTCTCCCACAAGGGTCCGGCCGACTTCGTCTCCGCCGCCGACCGCAAGGCCGAGGCGATCCTGCGCGAGGAACTCTCCCGCGTCCGTCCGACCTACGGCTTCCTGCTCGAGGAAGGCGGCGTGGTCGAGGGCACCGACCCGACCCACACCTGGATCGTCGACCCGCTCGACGGCACCACCAACTTCCTGCACGGCATCCCGCAGTTCGCGATCTCGGTGGCGCTGAAGCGCAACGATCAGATCGTCGCCGGTGTCGTCTACAATCCGATCCTCGACGAGCTCTACGTCGCCGAGCGCGGCGGCGGCGCCTTCCTCAACGATCGCCGCCTGCGCGTCGCCACCCGTCGCGACCTTCACGAATGCGTGATCGGCACCGGCATCCCCTTCCTCGGCCACGGCGATCACGCCCGCTGGCTGAAGGAGGTCGGCGCGCTGAGCCGCGAAGTCGCCGGCATCCGTCGCTTCGGCGCCGCCTCGCTCGACCTCGCCTGGGTCGCCTCGGGCCGTCTCGACGGCTTCTGGGAGCGCGACCTGCAGCCGTGGGACATGGCGGCCGGCATCCTGCTGGTGCGTGAGGCCGGCGGCTTCGTCACCGACCTCAAGGGCGGCGAGCGCATGCTCGAGACCGGCTCGGTCATCTGCGGCAACGAGAACGTCTACAAGCGCGTCGCCAAGGTCATCACCGAGGCCTGATCGCGGACCTCCGTTCGCGGTCGCACTCGCCGTCGTCGCATCGTCGCGAAGGCGTGACCGATCCGTGCTTGTCTCGCGGCCCGGCGGCGTTCATCCTGCCGCCACCCCGCGAGACACGACATGGCACCGAGACACGAACACGAACGCCTCTCCTCCCCGCAGGTCTTCCTCTGGCGGATGGTGATCTTCCTGGTGATCGCCGGCTTCGTCGGCGTGATCCTCCAGCGCCAGGCCATGGCGGCCTTTTCGGCCAATCCGGCGCTGAACGGCTTCATCCTCTTCGTCGCCGCCCTCGGCATCCTGCTGGCGATGCGCCAGGTGATCCGCCTCTTCGCCGAAGTGCGCTGGGTCAACGCCTTCCGCGCCGCCGATCCGACCGCCCCCGCCCTGCCGCGCCCGCGCCTGCTCGGACCGATGGCGGCGCTGATCGGCGATCGCGGCACCGCCGGGCTGACCCCGGCGACCACCCGCTCGATCCTCGATTCGATCGGCATGCGCCTCGACGAGACGCGCGAGATCACCCGCTACATCGCCGCGACGCTGGTCTTCCTCGGCCTGCTCGGCACCTTCACCGGCCTCTCCGAGACCGTCTCCTCGATCGGCGACACGCTGAAGACGCTGAACGGCAGCGCCTCCGACCTCGGCGCCGTCTTCGAGGATCTCAAGACCGGTCTCGCCAAGCCGCTGTCGGGCATGGGCCTCGCCTTCTCGTCCTCGCTCTTCGGCCTCGCCGGCTCGCTGGTGATCGGCTTCCTCGACCTCCAGGCGGGTGCGGCGCAGAACCGCTTCTACAACGAGCTCGAGGACTGGCTGGCGACCGAGACCGATCTCGAACTCGACCGCCCCGCCTCGGGCGTCGAAGGGCTCCAGCGCTCGATCGACCGGCTGGCGCGCCTCACCGAGATGGGCTCGACCGGCGGCGGCAAGACCGCCTCGGCACTGGGTGAACTCGCCGAGAGCCTGCGTGGCCTCGTCGCCGAGGTGCGCGCCGAACAGGCGCAGATCCGCGGCCTGATCGACGCCCAGGGCGAGACCGCGCGCGCCACGCTGACCGCGCTCGACCGCATCGCCGGCGCCCTCGATCCCGACGGCGGCACGCCCGCCCCGAAGCCCACCGACACGCCCGCCGACGGGAGGTGACGATGCGCCTCGCCCGCCGTCGCCGCGAAGGACCGATCGACTACTGGCCGGGCTTCGTCGACGCCCTGTCGACGCTGATCCTGGTGGTGATCTTCCTGCTGTCGGTCTTCATGCTGGCGCAGTTCTTCCTCTCCAAGGAAATCACCGGCAAGGACAGCGCCCTCCTCCGCCTGCAGAAGCAGATCGCCGAGCTGACCGAGCTGCTCGCCCTCGAGCGTGGCGGCAAGGTCGACGTCGAGAGCGAGGCGACGCGCCTGCGCGCCGGTCTCTCCGACGCCCGTGCCGAGGGCGACGCCCTGCGCGCCCGCATCGACGCGCTGGAGAAGAGCGCGGCCTCCGGCGCCGGTGCCGCCGCAGGCGCCGGCGCGGCGCTCGACGCCGAGAAGCGGCTGTCGGCGGAAGCCCTCGCCCAGGTCGACCTGCTCAACCGCCAGATCTCGGCGCTGCGTCGCCAGATCGCCGCCCTCGAGGAGGCGCTCGACGCCTCGGAGAGCCGCGACAAGGAGAGCCGCACCAAGATCGCCGACCTCGGCGCCCGCCTCAACGTGGCGCTGGCGCAGCGGGTGCAGGAGCTGCAGCGCTATCGCTCCGACTTCTTCGGCCGGCTGCGCGAGATCCTCGGCAACCGCCCCGACGTCCGCGTCGTCGGCGACCGCTTCGTCTTCCAGTCGGAAGTGCTCTTCCCCGTCGGCTCCGACGCGCTCGACGACGCCGGCCGCGCCGCCATCGACCGCATCGCCGCGGCGATCCGCGACCTCGAACGCGAGATCCCCGTCGACGTGCCCTGGACGCTGCGCGTCGACGGCCACACCGACGAACGCCCGATCGCCGGCCGCTTCGCCTCGAACTGGGAACTGTCGGCTGCTCGTTCGATCGCCGTGGTGCGGCGGCTGGTCGAGGCCGGCGTCTCGCCGAAGCACCTCGTCGCCGCCGCCTTCGGCGAGTTCCAGCCGCTGGAGGAGGGCAAGACCGAGGAGGTCTACGCCCGCAACCGCCGCATCGAGATCCGCCTGACCGATCGTTGATCGGTGGGCAGCATCAGGAGCCACCGTTGAGCGACAGCGAAGGTCCCCGCGACGCCGTCCCCGACCTCGCCCGCACGCTCCGCGAGGTCCTCCCGTTCGTCCACGCCTACCTGCCCGAGATCGTCGATCTCTGGGTGGCGTCGTGGACGAAGACCATGCCTGAGATCGACTTCGAGGCCCGTCGCGGCTGGCTGGTCGACCGGATCGCCGAGCATCTCGCAAACGGCGTCCACGTCGCGGTGGCGATGTCGGCAACCGGCGACGTCCGCGGCTTCGTGACGATCGATCCGAAGACCGGCTGGCTCGACCAGATCGCCGTGCATCCGGCCGTCTGGGGCGCCGGCTTCGCCGAGGCGCTCCTGGCCGAGGCCCGCCGCGTCTCGCCCGGCCGCGTCGGCCTCGACGTCAACGCCGACAACGCCCGCGCCGTCGCCTTCTACGAGAAACAGGGTTTTTCCCGTGTCGGCGAGGGGCGCAACCCGCGCTCCGGTCTGCCGACGCTGGTGATGGAGTGGCGGCCGAAGTGAAGGCGTCGAGGTTCGAATGCCGTGCGTGATGCTTCGAGACGCGGGCCTTCGGCCCGCTCCTCAGCATGAGGCGCCTTTTTCATTTTTGAAACAGCCACATGCGCCTCATGCTGAGGAGCGCCGAAGGCGCGTCTCGAAGCATCGCGCGCGCCCGCCGACACGAACACCGCCCCAGAAAACACCGAGCGCCGCGGCGTGTCTCCACGCCCGGCGCTCGCGAAACTCGGGTCCGGTCGAGCCGGACGGGACGGTGGTTCAGGCGCAGCGCTTGAACAGGTCGTCCAGCGCCTGAAGGCGGCTGTCCATCGACTCGTTCATCGCATGGGCCACCGGAATGGCGGCGATGCCGATGCGCTTGCCCGTCGTCAGGGCGACGAAGATCTCGCCGCCGTCGCCGTCGACGGCGACCGACTTGACGGTGGGCAGATCCGAGACCATGGCGGCGATCAGATCGGTCATTTCGTGGACGGAAAGGCGGGCCTTCCCGAGAAGTTCGCTGGCGTTGACGTTTTGGCCGGCAGTCATGACGTATACCTTGGGTCCTCTCCGGATCTTCCCCTCGAAGATCCTCCGATTTTGAGACAATTGTGACCGATCGAGTCTTGACCGAATCTTTCGATGCAACTCGAAGGTGACTTTCGTCCCCGGCGAACGAACAGCGTGGTTTACCCTTCGTAAATCCGGCCGCCACCGGAAGACGACGGGCCGCGATGCCGTTCGCGACGTCTTCCTCGCAGCGGGTCATGTCTTTTTTGCGACCGCGAACTGGACGCGGTCGAGATCTCCACGACCGCCTCGCCGTCGCCCCCGGGTACCGGCGCACCGCAACGCCCACCACCCCGCGCCGGGGCAGGCATCGCGCCGCCGTCACGTCGGCCGAAACGTCCGCGATGGCGCGCCGTTTCATCGTCGATTAAGGTTTCCGATCGATGATCGTGGGCATCCGGAACTTCCGGATCGCGAGTGGCTTGCCCACTCGGCTCGTTGCCTCCAATGACACTCGGCGAGAGCCGCGCAGCCCGCGGCTCTCCTTTTTTCCGAGACGGCGGCAGCGGCAGCCGACGGTCGCGCGTCGCGCCCCCGTCGATCGCACGGCACGGCTCTTGCGACGGGAAGGTCGATGAAACGCGCGGTGTCCCGGATCGGGGCAGGTCCCGCGTGTCGCTCGAGGAGATGGCGATGAACCCGGACGTTCCCACCGACCAGATCGAAGCCGCCGAGACCGTCGATTTCGCGTCGCGCTTCGCCGGATCGGAGACCTTCCGCCAGCTCTTCCGCGAAGGCATGGCGCTGGTCGAGGAGACCGCCTCCTATCTCGACGGACCCGGCCGCTCCGAGAGCCGCGGCCTGTCGCGCGCCGCCTCGCTGATCTACGCCACCGAATCCATGCGCCTGACCACGCGCCTGATGCAGCTCGCCTCCTGGCTCCTGCTGCAGCGCGCCGTCAACGAAGGCGAGATGACGCAGCAGCAGGCCGGCCTCGAGAAGTCCAAGGTCCGTATCGAGGATCGCCCCGCCGATCGCACCGGCCCCGGCTGGGACGAGGTGCCGGACACGCTGCGCGATCTGGTCGAACGCTCGCGCCGCCTGCAGGAGCGCATCCGCAAGCTCGACGATGCGATCTACGCCGCCGGCGAGACCGAGCGGGCGCCCGCCCCCAATCCGGTCGCCGACCAGCTGGGCCTCCTCGCCCACGCCTTCGGCCGCGACGACTGACGATCCGTCCCGTTTCGGGACAGAAGAGCCGGCGCGGGCGACCGCGTCGGCTTCTTTCGTTCTCACCTGCGGCGCGCCGAGACACACGGGCCGAAAACGAAAAACCCCGGCCTTTCGGCCGGGGCAATCGTTTCGGACGGGTCCGAGGGATCGATCAGAGACCGAAGCCCTTGAACTTGTCCTTGAACTTGGAGATGCGGCCGCCGCGGTCGAGCAGCTGCTGCGAACCGCCGGTCCACGCCGGATGCGACGTCGGATCGATGTCGAGGTTCAGCGTGTCGCCTTCCTTGCCGTAGGTCGAGCGCGTGAAGTACTCGGTGCCGTTGGTCATCACCACCTTGATGGTGTGATAGTCGGGATGGATGCCCTGCTTCATGGTCGTGCCCCGTTCCGTGACACCGCTGCCGGGTTCGGCGGCCGCGCTCACGCGATCGTGTCGATGAGGTTCGACAAAGACGAGGCCGCGTCGGCATGCGACGCGGCCGTCTCGTCGGTTCGGCGGCGTTCATATCTCAATCGGGCTCCGCGAACAAGGGCGATCACACGGATCGCCGGCGCTTTCCCCGCCTCGCCGGCCCGCGACCTTCGTCGCTTTCACGGTCTCGGGACTTGATCCCTCCGCTGGAAGCGTTCAAGGAAGTCGCGCCGGCAGAGGTCCGGCCCGACCGAGCGACGAGGGACCCACGGTGGCGAGAAAGACGAGCACCTCCGAGACCGGCAGCGAGCCGGCCAAGCGCCGTTCCGTGCGTCCGCTGAAGAGCCTCCTGCCCTATGTCGCGCGCCACCGCGGTCACGTCTTCGCCGCCCTCTGCGCGCTCGTCGCCGCCGCCGGCGTGACGCTCGCCCTGCCGCTCGCCGTGCGGCGCATGATCGACCACGGCTTCTCCGCCGCCGACAGCGCCTTCATCGATCGCTACTTCGCCGTCCTGATGGTGCTGGCCTGCGCCCTCGCGCTGGCCTCGGCCACCCGCTACTACCTCGTCACCTGGCTCGGCGAGCGCATCGTCTCCGACCTGCGCGCCCATGTCTTCGAACACGTGACGCGGCTCTCGGCCGATTTCTGGGATCGCTCGCATTCCGGCGAGATCGTCTCGCGGCTGACCGCCGACGCCACCCAGATCAAGTCCGCCGTCGGCGCCTCCGCCTCGATCGCGCTGCGCAACTTCTTCCTCTTCGTCGGCGCCGTGGCGATGATGGTGGTGACGAGCCCCCGCCTCTCGGCGCTGGTGCTGCTCGCCATTCCCTTCATCGTGCTGCCGCTGGTCGCCTTCGGCCGCAAGGTGCGCGCCCGCTCGCGCCTCGCCCAGGACACGCTCGCCAACGCCGCCGCCTTCGCCACCGAGAGCATCGGCGCGATGCGCGCGCTCCAGGCATTCACCAACGAGAAGAGCGCCGTCGGCCACTTCACCGCCGCGGTGGACCGTGCCTTCGAGGCTGCCCGCTCCTCCACCCGCGCCCGCGCCCTCCTCACCGCCGTCGCCATCTTCATGGTCTTCGGCTCGGTCGTCGCGGTGCTGTGGATCGGCGCCACCGACGTGCTCGAGGGTCGCCTGACGCCCGGCACGCTGTCGCAGTTCGTGCTCTATTCGGTCTTCGCCGCCGGCGCGCTCGGCGAGCTCTCTCAGGTCTGGGGCGAGATCGCCCAGGCCGCCGGTGCCGCCGAACGGCTCTCCGAGCTCCTCGCCGAACAGCCGACCATCGCCGCCCCGGCCACCCCGGTCGCCCTGCCGGAACCCGCCACCGGCCTCGTCCGGCTCGACGCCGTCCGCTTCGCCTATCCCGGCGCGCCGGACCGCGTCGTCCTGGAAGACCTCTCGCTCGCGGTCTCGCCCGGCGAGAAGATCGCCCTGGTCGGCCCCTCGGGCGCCGGCAAGTCGACCGTCTTCCACCTGCTCGAGCGCTACTACGACCCGCAGTCGGGCACCGTCTCGATCGACGGCGTCGACGTGAAGGCCGCCGATCCGACCGCCGTGCGCGATCGCATCGCCATCGTGCCGCAGGACACGGTGATCTTCGCCGACACGATCATGGAGAACATCCGCTACGGCCGCCGCGACGCCTCCGACGAGGAGGTCATCGCCGCCGCCCGCACCGCGCTGGTCGACGAGTTCGTCGAGAAGCTGCCGGCGGCCTGGGCGACGCAGGTCGGCGAACGCGGCGTGACGCTCTCCGGCGGTCAGCGCCAGCGCCTCGCCATCGCCCGCGCCGTGCTGCGCGCCGCACCGATCCTGCTGCTCGACGAGGCGACCAGTGCGCTCGACGCCGAGAGCGAGGCCCTCGTCCACACCGCGCTCGAGCGCCTGATGGTCGGCCGCACCACGCTGGTCATCGCCCATCGGCTCGCCACCGTGCTCGCCTGCGACCGCATCCTGGTCATCGACGGCGGCCGCGTGGTCGAGCAGGGCACCCACGACGAGCTGGTGGCGAAGGACGGCATCTACGCCCGTCTGGCGCGCCTGCAGTTCCGCACCGGCGAGGCGGGCCCGCTGGCGGACTGAGGCAGGGGTTTTCGAGCGAACGACGGCTCAGGCATCGTTCGCCGTCGCGCCCGTCTGCCGAGATCGCGACGTCTCGCCTCCGATCGCACGCAGCATCTCGCCTCGCATCACACGCCGCGATCCGAAGGCGCTCTCATCCGGTCCTCTCCCCCCTCGAGGGGGAGAGACAGAGAGGGGGGCGTCGGCGGTTCGGACGAATGTCGTCGTGGGGAGAGGCTGTGTACCCCCCCTCCCTGTCCCTCCCCCTCACGGGGGGAGGGGACGCAAGGGCCGCGGTCTCAGCAAGAAACCGACTTCCCGAACCGTCCCGCGCCGCTCAGCCGCCCGCGGTCCACGCCGGCATCGTCTCCCAGCCGAGCTGTTCCTCGACCGAGACGCGGCGGCGCACGACGGCGAAGCGGCCGTCCTCGACCAGGACTTCCGGCACCAGCGCGCGGGCGTTGTAGGTGCCCGCCATCGTCGCGCCGTAGGCACCGGCCGTCGCCATGACGACCAGATCGCCGGCATCGAGCGGCGGCAGCGTGCGGCGCTTGGCGAAGGTGTCGGAGCTCTCGCAGATCGGCCCGACCACGTCGTAGACGACCCGCTCGGCATCCTTCGGCTGGCGCACCGGCACGATGTCGTGGTGGCTGTCGTACATCGCCGGGCGCATCAGGTCGTTCATGCCGGCATCGACCACCGCGAAGGCGACGTCGGCGCCTTCCTTGACGAACTCGACCCGGGTGACCAGCACGCCGGCATCCGCCACGATCGACCGACCCGGCTCGACCGCGAGCCGGCAGCCGAGATCGCCCACCGTCGAGCGGATCGTCTCGGCGATCTCGGCCGGCGTCGGCGCATGTTCGTTGCGATAGGGAATGCCGAAGCCGCCGCCGAGGTCGAGCCGCTCGATCGCGTGGCCGCGGGCACGCAGCTCGCGCACCAGCTTCGCCATGCGGGCATAGGCCTCGGCGAAGGGGTTGGTCTTGAGGATCTGCGAGCCGATGTGGACGGCGAGACCGACGAGACGGACGTTCGCCATGGCCTTCAGCTCGTTGTCGAGCCGGCCGAGACGGTCGGCATCGACGCCGAACTTGTTGTCCTTCTTGCCCGTGGTGATCTTGGCGTGGGTGTCGGCGTCGACGTCCGGATTGACGCGCAGCACCACCGTCGCCACCTGCCCGAGCTCGCCGGCGATCCGGTCGATCCGCCACAGTTCCTCGTAGGACTCGGCGTTGATCTGGTGGATGCCGGTCCTGAGCGCCTGGGCGATCTCGGCATCGGTCTTGCCGACGCCGGAGAAGACCACCCGATCGGCCGGGATGCCGGCGGCCAGCGCACGCGTCATCTCACCGCCCGAGACGATGTCGGCGCCCGCCCCTTCCTTCGCCAGGATCGACACCACCGCCCGATTGGCGCAGGCCTTCATGGCGTAGTGGACCGAGACGCCGAGCGGCGCCAGCGCATCGGCGAGCGAACGGTAGTTCTCGCGCAGGCGCTTGGCCGAATAGAGATAGAACGGCGTGCCCACTTCGGCCGCGATCGCCGAGACCTTGACGCCCTCGAGCGCGAGTTCGCCGTCGATCGTCGACCAACAGGAGGCGGGAAGGCGGCGCAGGAGTTCGGTCATCGTCGGGGTCCGGTCGATTGGCGGGGATGGGGCGGCGTAGCACGTTTTCCCGACGGAGGGGAGAGCATGCCGCACACCCGTTCGGAATGCACAAAAACTAGGCCGCAATCGGTGATTTCACGCAATGTTGCGGCGACGTTTCTCTGCTACCGTAGCGTTATTGCGAGACGGGGGCGGGCGCGAGCTTGCTTCACCTTTTCAGCGATGCTTTCAGACGGGAAGAGCCCGGCGAGAGCGATCTCGCCGGGCTCTTTTTTCTCTCGTAGCGACGACGGCGATCAGCGCGTCAGCGGCTTGTACTTGATCCGGTGCGGCTCGACGGCGGCCGCACCCAGACGACGGACCTTGTCGGCCTCGTAGTCCTGGAAGTTGCCCTCGAACCACTCGACGTGGCTGTCGCCCTCGAAGGCGAGGATGTGGGTCGCCAGACGGTCGAGGAACCAGCGGTCATGCGAGATGACCACGGCGCAGCCGGCGTAGTCCTCGAGCGCCTCTTCCAGCGCCCGCAGCGTGTCGACGTCGAGGTCGTTGGTCGGTTCGTCGAGGAGCAGCACGTTGGCGCCCGACTTCAGCATCTTGGCGAGGTGAACGCGGTTGCGTTCGCCGCCCGACAGCACGCCGACCTTCTTCTGCTGGTCGCCGCCCTTGAAGTTGAAGGTCGAGCAATAAGCCCGGCTGTTGATCTCGCGCTTGCCGAGATAGATCACGTCGTTGCCGCCGGAGATCTCTTCCCAGACCGTCTTGTTCGGGTCGAGCGCGTCGCGCGACTGGTCGACGTAGCCGAGCTTGACGCTCTCGCCGATCTTGATCGTGCCGGCGTCCTGTTCCTCCTGGCCCGTGAGCATGCGGAACAGCGTCGTCTTGCCGGCGCCGTTCGGGCCGATCACGCCGACGATGCCGCCCGGCGGCAGCTTGAAGGTCAGGTCGTCGATCAGCAGGCGATCGCCGAAGCCCTTGGTGATGCCCTCGAAGTCGACGACGTTGTTGCCCAGCCGTTCGGCCACGGGAATGATGATCTCCGCCGTGCCGACCTGCTTGTTCGCCGCACGCTCGACCAGTTCCTCGTAGCGCTGGATACGCGCCTTGGACTTGGCCTGACGAGCCTTGGGGGAAGCCGCGATCCACTCGGATTCGCGGGCGAGCGCGCGCTGGCGGGCGGCGTCCTCGCGGCCCTCCTGCTCGAGGCGCTTCTGCTTCTGGCCGAGCCAGGACGAATAGTTGCCCTCGTAGGGAATGCCGCGGCCGCGATCGAGCTCGAGGATCCACGAGGTTACGTTGTCGAGGAAGTAGCGATCGTGGGTGATGATCAGCACGGCGCCCTTGTAGTCGCGCAGATGCGATTCCAGCCACGCCACCGATTCCGCGTCGAGATGGTTGGTCGGCTCGTCGAGGAGCAGCAGGTCGGGGTGCGACAGCAGCAGCCGGCACAGCGCCACGCGGCGACGCTCGCCGCCCGACAGCTTGGTCACCTCGGCGTCGGGCGCGGGACAGCGCAGCGCATCCATCGCCATCTCGACCTGGCTGTCGAGATCCCACAGGCCCTGCGCGTCGATCTGATCCTGGAGCTTGGTCATCTCCTCCATCAGCTCGTCGGAATAGTCTTCCGCCAGCTGCATGGAGATCTCGTTGAAGCGGTCGATCAGCGCCTTCTTCGGCGCGACGCCGACCATGACGTTCTCGAGCACGGTCTTGTCCGCGTCGAGCTTCGGCTCCTGCTCGAGGTAGCCGACGGTCGCGCCCTTGGCGACCCAGGCCTCGCCGGTGAACTCCTTGTCGATCCCGGCCATGATCTTGAGCAGCGTCGACTTGCCGGCGCCGTTGACGCCGAGCACGCCGATCTTGGCGTCGGGGAAGAACTGGAGATGGATGTTCTCCAGCACCTTCTTGCCGCCGGGATAGGCCTTGGTCAGGCCGTGCATGTAATAGATGTACTCGTAGGAGGCCATGTGGCGCGCGTCCTCGGAAGCCGGAAAGGGAACGGCGGGGGTCGTCGCCCCCGCGAAACTCGGGTGCGGCATCGGGGAAATCCCCGAAAGCCGCGGTCGCGCCCTATGTAGCGGCACCCGCGACGCCGGGCAATGGGCGCTCGATGCGGCAAGCCCCCGGACCCAACCGCGTGCACGGCCGAACCCCTCCCCTCGGGGGACCTCTGCATAATTCGGCAGGCGTGCGGATCGACGTCCGTGCGCG
>DBMN01000280.1 GCA_002298965.1 Rhizobiales bacterium UBA697
GGGTCTCGGCGACGGCGCATCCACGGACGCGCGGCCGGCAATGCCGCCGGGCCTCGGCGAAGGCGCGGGTTCGAAGGCACGCGCGGGGGCGCCGGGCATGGGGATCGGGCAGTCGTCGTCGTCCGCGGCGGCGGGGTGGGCGGCGCGCGGGTTCGGTCGCGGCGTCCAGCCGGGCGAGAAGGGATCGTCGTCGCGGTCGAAACCGTTGGTCATGCGTCTCGGCGTCTCGGCGTGATGGGCGGAAACGGGGCGTGTGCGCCCTCGACCGCAGCCATGATTCTCTGTTCGTTCACCCGCCACCATAGCACGGATATGGGCACGAGGAGGGCGGCGGCGAGGGGGAGCGCCGGGAGAAGGATACGTGTCGCGACATGCTTGCGCGCTGAGGAAGACTCGCGCGAGGATCGCAGGCATGAGCGACGACGCGATGCAGCCGAGAGACGAGACGACGGGGGACGGGGCCGAGGCGGGGGCGGCGCCGCCGCCGACGCCGGTCTACGATCAGGAGTTTTTCCTGAAGCTGGCGCGACCGCGCGAGGATACCGACGAAGCGCGGGCGGAAGCGCGCGAGCGATGGAATGCGTGGCGGCGTGATCCGGCGAATGCGGTGTTATCTGTCAGTTTGCGAGGTGTCGATTTTCGAAAGCCCGAAAACTCATCGATTTCGTTCGATGGATTTGAATTCGGGGACTACGCGGATTTTCGCGAAGCGGTATTAGGTCGCAGAGAACTGCCAGTGGTTGTAAATAGACTTCGACGACGGCCCTCTCCGTCTGCATTGAGCTTTCAGTCTGCGTCGTTCGGAGATTTTGCTTTGTTCTCCGAGGCCCAGTTTGAGAGTCCAGCATTGTTTATGGGGGCAACTTTTGGTGGCGATGTTCTTTTTGATCGAGTTGTTTTTAATAGCATGGCCTCGTTCGCGAGGGCTACTTTTGATGGGTCGGCAAGTTTCGAAGATTCAATTTTTGAAAGAGATGCCGTTTTCTGCACATCTCTATTTAATGGGGATGCAAAATTTGTAAATGTTGTGTTTGGAAGGGAGGCTAATTTTGAAGCGGCCCGATTTGGCGGTGTCGTCGATTTCTCGGCGAATGCGGGAGAGCAGTCTATCGATATAATGCGGCGCAGCTGGGAACGGAAATGTATTTCAGGTGATGAGTTTCAAGAGTTGGACTTTGACTATTTATTTAGACAGAAAGTTGACAGATTTGGGTTTGATTGCTTTTTGAGTGTGAATTTTTCGAGGTGTATTTTCCGTGATGACTGTCGTTTTGTTGGCCGTTCGTTCGAGGATACGGCGGATTTTAATTCTGCTTACTTTTTTATACCGCCTGCAATCGATGGTGTGCGGAATGTGCATCGTATCGATTTTACTGGCGCGCGAGTGCGGTTTGCGCCGGTTGATAGCCCTGATTGGACAACCGACAGCTCCGTCGCCGTCCGTCTGCGTACTCTGCGCTCCCTAGTCGAGGCTACGAAAAACCACGACTTCGAGCGCGATCTCTACATCGAGGAGCGCAAGGCGGAGCGGGGGATTTATTTCGCTCAGTATCGACGCGAGAAGCGCTGGGGCGCGCTTGCCTCCCACTCCTTGTGGATCGGCGTCATGGCCGTCTACTGGGCGCTCTCCGACTACGGGCGCTCGTGGCTGCGCCCGGCCGTCTGGCTCGGCGCGAGCATCCCGGTCTTCGATCTCGTCTATGCCCGCGTTCTCGCCGACCGGCAGGAGACGGCCGTAAAAGCCGCGCGCGAGGGCGTGACCAAATCGCTCGCGGGTGCGGATGCGCTCGCCGTGGTGAAGGGATGGCAGACGGCGGAGGCGCGCGTCCGCTCCGATTACGACGCGGTCGTCGGGCAACTGGCGGTCTCCAACGCGGTGCCCTTCGTCGGACCACTCACCGTCGACGCCGACGCCAAGAAGTTCCTGTTCTGCGGCGTCTGGCCGGCCGCGAAGGAGGAAACGGGGGCGGGGACCGTCGTCGAGCTCTGCCGGCCGATCCCGCCGCCGGGTTTTCAGTTCGCGATGATCTCGCAGAACCTCCTCTCCATCCTCCTCGTCTTCTTCATCGGCCTGGCGCTCAGGAACTATTTCCGGCTGAAGTGACGCTCGCGCCCTCGGCCCCTGCCGCCGCCCCCGGGAACCGACCACCGCGGCCCGTTGTGTCGGCGGGTCCCGTCGCCCCGCCACCCCGCGATCCACCGCGGGCGGGCCTCGCGGCGGGGGGTGATCATTCGTCGCGGTAGCCCGATACTGTCGCGATTTACATCGAATTTTACTGAGTGACGTAGCGTAATTGACTCTGATTTGGGCAGTTGCCGACGTATTCGGCTCGGACCCTCGGAAATGTCGGAAGAAATCGGTTCCACCGCTGGATTCGATTAACCGCCGATAAACCCGTTGGGCGTGTCATGTGATCACCCAACAATGCTTCCCGGGGTCCGTCATGGCATTGCGTTTTTCCGATCTGCGGATCGGCTTTCAGGTGGCTTCGATCACGGCGGTGGCCGTCGCGGCCTTCGTCGTCGTGGCGACCGTCCAGGTGACCGGCAACCGCGAGCGCGACGTCGCGCTGGTCGAGGCCGAAGCCGATCGTGCCCTCGCCGACGAGGTCGTCGGACTGCAGACGACGCTGCTCCAGCTCCGGCGCGCCGAGAAGAACTTCCTGATGCGGCTCGACCAGAAGTCGCTCGACGAGCACGAGGCCGGACGCAAGGCGGCGTCGGCGTCGCTGGCGCGTCTCGGCGAGATGGCGAAGGAGGGCGAACGGGCCCGCATCGCCGCGACGCTGGGCGACGTCGCCACCGGCATCGCCAGCTATTTCGGCACCTTCGACAAGCTGGTGGCGGCCAAGAAGAAGCTCGGTCTGAAGCCGGAAAGCGGCTATCAGGGCGATCTGCGCCGCGCCGCCCACGAGACCGAGGCGGTGATCGCCGGTCTCGGCGCCGGTGCCGATCTCGAGACCATCCTCCTCAAGGCGCGTCGCCACGAGAAGGACTACATGATGCGCGGCGACACCAAGTATCTCGACGGCTTCGATCGTCAGCTGACGCTCATCGTCGATCGCGCCCAGTCGCTCGACCTGCCGCCGACCGAGCGCGACGATCTGGTGCGTCTGGCGACGATCTATCGTTCGGGCTTCAACGCCTGGGTCGCCGGCGAGAAGCGCGCCCGCGACGCCGAGAACCAGATGATGCAGGTCCATCGCGGCATCGAGCCGAAGATGGAGGAGATCGAGAAGACCGCGATCGACATGCGCAAGGCGGCCGAGACGCAGGCCGCCGCCATCGCCGACCAGGTCGAGCGCCAGATGCTGCTCACCCTGCTCGGCGCCGTGCTGGCGCTGGTCGGCCTGTCCTTCGTCATCGGGCGGGCGATCTCCAAGCCGATTTCCGGCATGACCGATGCCATGGGCCGTCTCGCCGACGGCGATCTCGAGGTCGTGGTGCCCGGTCGCGACGCCGGCAACGAGATCGGCCGCATGGCCAAGGCGGTCGAGGTGTTCCGCGACAATGCCCGCGAGCGTCTGTCGCTCGAGGCGGCGCAGCGCGAGGCCGAGGCTCGTGCCGCGGCCGAACGGCACGCGGCGATGATGGCGCTGGCCGATCGCTTCGAGGCCCGCGTCGGCGGCATCGTGACGACCGTGTCGTCGGCGGCGACCGAACTCGAGGCGGCGGCGAGCACGCTGTCGTCGTCGGCCGAAGAGGTCTCCGCCCAGTCGGTGGCGGTCGCAGCTGCCGCGGAAGAGGCCACCGCCAACGTCCAGAACGTGGCGGCGGCGACCGAGGAATTCTCCGCGACCGTGGCCGAGGTCGGCCGTCAGGTCGAGCGTTCCGCCGCGACCGCGGCGGCGGCGCTCTCCCAGGCGGAGGCGTCGACCGAACAGGTGCGCAGCCTCGCGGCGGCGGCCGACCAGATCGGCACCATCGTCCAGCTGATCTCCGACATCGCGGCGCAGACCAATCTCCTCGCCCTCAACGCCACGATCGAGGCGGCGCGTGCCGGCGAGGCCGGCCGCGGCTTCGCCGTGGTGGCGCAGGAGGTGAAGAGCCTCGCCAACCAGACCGCCAAGGCGACCGGCGAGATCGGCCGGCAGGTCTCCACCATCCAGACCTCGACCCATCGCGCGGCCGACGCGATCGAGGCGATCGGCTCCACCATCAACACGATGAACGCCATCGCCGGATCGATCGCCGCGGCGGTCGAGGAACAGGGCGCGACCACGGTCGAGATCTCGCGCAGCGTCCAGGAAGCCGCCCACGGCGCCTCCGACGTCAGCGCCAACATCGGCGGCGTCAGCACGGCGGCTTCGTCGTCGAGCGCGGCCTCGACGCAGGTCCTGTCGTCGGCGGGCGAGCTCGCCCGCGAGGCGGAGGGGCTGCGCGCGGCGGTCGAGACCTTCCTCGCCGAAGTGCGCGCCGCCTGAGGCGTTCACGCGGCCGTCGTCCGCGGTCTATTCTCTCCCGCGAAGGGCGGGAGAGAGCATGGACGGGACGGTGGACGGCGATCGGCAGGCACGACCGAAGGGTCGGGTGGGCGAGGTCTTCCTCGCCTTCCTGCGTCTGGGGCTCACGGCCTTCGGCGGGCCGATCGCCCATCTCGGGTTCTTCCGCGAGGAGTTCGTCGTGCGTCGGCGCTGGCACGACGACGAAACCCATGCCGATCTCGTCGCGCTCTGCCAGTTTCTCCCCGGTCCCGCCTCGTCGCAGGTCGGCATGGCGATCGGCCTCCTGCGCGCCGGACGGCTCGGCGCGCTCGCCGCCTTCGTCGGCTTCACCCTGCCGTCGGCGCTGATCATGCTCGCCG
>DBMN01000135.1:0-185 GCA_002298965.1 Rhizobiales bacterium UBA697
CCTCGCCGGGCGCGCGCAGGAGGAGGTGCTGCGGCCCCTCCGGCCCGCGCTGCGGGGCCGGAGGGGGTTCGAGGGGAGGGCTGCAGCTGCGGCTAGAGGTTCTGCTTGCTCTCGTTGCCGGGGATGAACGGGCTCCACGGCTGGGCGCGGACCGGCTCCTTGGTCTTCCAGACCACGTTGAACTG
>DBMN01000135.1:291-5445 GCA_002298965.1 Rhizobiales bacterium UBA697
GCCTGCTTCCACATGTGGATGCCGACGTAGGTGGCCTCCATCGGGTCGTTGGTCACGACCTTGTCGGCGTTCGGCAGCTTCTGCTTCTTGGCCCAGGTGCGGTACTGCTTCACGAAGGCGTCGTTGGTGGGGTTCTTCAGCGACATGAAGTAGTTCCAGGCCGCCAGGTGGCCGACCAGCGGCTTGGTGTCGATGCCGGCGAGCTCTTCTTCACCCACCGAGAATGCCACGACCGGGATGTCGGTCGCCTTGATGCCCTGGTTGCCGAGTTCCTTGTAGAAGGGAACGTTGGCGTCGCCGTTGATGGTCGACACGACGGCGGTCTTCTTGCCGGCCGAGCCGAACTTCTTGATGTCCGAGACGATCGTCTGCCAGTCGGAATGACCGAACGGCGTGTAGTTGATCATGATGTCTTCTTTGGCGACACCCTTGGAGATCAGATACGCCTCGAGGATCTTGTTGGTGGTGCGCGGGTAGACGTAGTCGGTGCCGGCCAGCACCCAACGCTTCACGTCGCCACCGTCCTTCGACATCAGGTAGTCGACGGCCGGGATCGCCTGCTGGTTCGGCGCGGCGCCGGTGTAGAACACGTTGCGCTCGGACTCTTCACCCTCGTACTGGACGGGGTAGAAGAGGATCGAGTTCAGCTCCTTGAAGACCGGCAGCACGGACTTGCGCGACACCGAGGTCCAGCAGCCGAAGACCACCGAGACCTTGTCCTTGGCGATCAGCTCGCGCGCCTTCTCGGCGAAGAGCGGCCAGTTGGAGGCCGGGTCGACGACGACCGCCTCGAGCTTCTTGCCGAGGACGCCGCCCTTCTTGTTCTGCTCGTCGATCATGAACAGAATGGTGTCCTTGAGCGTCGTCTCCGAGATCGCCATGGTGCCGGAGAGCGAGTGCAGGACGCCGACCTTGATGGTGTCGGCGGCATTGGCGGACGAGGCGAAGGCACCGGCCGAAATGGCGGCGCCGACGATCGCGCCCAGAAGCTTCTCGTTCACAGTCATGAATATCTCCCCCGGGATGGAACCCTGTTCGGATCACGGAGCCCGCCGTCGGGTCCGCTCGGGAAGGGAGTTGAACGCGCCGCAGCAGAACGGCCCATACGTCATATGACGCAGGTTCTGCCCGATCGGCCGGCATGCGAAGAATTGGTGCAGACTGCTGCCCTTTTGCTGGGCAGAGGGGTGGAGCGCCACCGAGATCCGCACCGCGCGGCGGTCGGAGCGGCGCCGCCGAGACTGGTCGACGTCGCCGCGATCGCGTATCAACACATCGACGAAAGTCGCATGCGGCGATCCGGCCGCCTGCCGCCGAACCGCGAGGTCCCATGTCGCTCACGATCGCCGTCATCGCCCACGACGAAAAGAAGCCCGCCCTGGTGGATTGGGTGGTGCGTAACGCCGAAGCCCTGCGTCCGCACCGGCTGATCGGCACGGCGACGACCGGCTCGCTGGTGAAGAAGGCGCTGCCCGACATGGATCTGCGGACGGTCAAGTCCGGCCCGCTCGGCGGCGACCAGCAGATCGGCGCGATGATCGCGGAAGGGGAGATCGATCTCCTCGTCTTCTTCCCCGACCCGCTGACGCCGATGCCGCACGACGTGGACGTCAAGGCGCTGCTGCGGCTGGCGCTGGTCTACGACGTGCCCTGCGCCTTCAATCAGGCGACGGCCGATCTGATGGTCGTGTCGGGCTTCCTCAACGGCGACCACGTCAAGCGTTCCGCGCACGTCGCCTGAGGGGCGACGCGGGGACCTGATCTCTTCCTCCCGTTCGGCTTCACCCTGAGGTGCCCGGCAACGCCGGGCCTCGAAGGGCGAAGCCACGACGGGCCGTGCCCCTCGGCCCTTCGCGTTTCGAGGCTCGGCTTCGCCGAGCACCTCAACATGAAGGGCCTTCGCGAAAGGCCTCTTCCCGCCCTCGCACGATTCTTGCTCGCTTCCGCGTTGCCCACGTCCGCGTCTCGTCCGGTCTCTCGACCGCGGCGTCGGCGCGTGCGACACCGGGCGTGACGCATCGCGGCGAGGGAGAACGCGCAGAGCATGGCCGGTCGACAGCGCATCCTTCCCGTCCGTCGCGACTACAATCGCTGGGTCGCCGACCAGACGCTCGAAGACTATGCGCTGCGCTTCACCGCCAAGAGCGCCCGGCGCTGGTCGGCGCCGCGCGTCGCCCAGACGGCGATCGGTGCCATCTCCTTCCTGGCGCTCGAGGCGATCGGCGGCGCCATCACGCTCGCCCACGGCTTCGTCAATGCCGCAGCCGCCATCGTCGTCGTGTCGATCGTGTTGCTCGTCACCGGCTTCCCGATCGCGCGGGCCGCGGCGAAGTGGGGCGTCGACATCGATCTGCTCACCCGTGGGGCCGGCTTCGGCTACATCGGCTCGACGGTGACCTCGCTGATCTACGCGAGCTTCACCTTCATCCTCTTCGCCATCGAAGCCTCGATCATGTCGTCGGCGCTGGAGCTCGCCTTCGGCTGGCCGCTGTGGCTCTCCTACATCCTGTCGGCGCTCGCGGTGATCCCGCTCGTCGTCTACGGCATCACCGCGATCTCGCGCTTCCAGCTGTGGACGCAGCCGTTCTGGATCGTGCTCAACGTCGCGCCCTTCGCCTTCATCCTGTGGAAGGACCCGGCGCAGATCGCGGCGTGGTGGCAGTTCGGCGGCGTCCATGCCGGCGGCCAGCCGGGGTCGTTCCTCGAGAGTTTCGACGTCGTCCGCTTCGGCCTCGCCTCGTCGGTGATCCTCGGCCTGATGCCGCAGATCGGCGAGCAGGTCGACTTCCTGCGCTTCCTGCCCGCCCGCGTCGAGAAGGCCGGCCGCGCCCACAGGATCGGCACGTTCTTCGCCGGCCCGGGCTGGATCGTGCTCGGCGCGCCGAAGCTCTTCGCCGGATCGCTGCTCGCCGTCGTGGCGCTGCGCATGGGCGTTCCCGAGAGCCATGCCGGGGAGCCGGCGTGGATGTACGACGTCGCCTTCTCCTACATGCTGCCGTCGAAGGAGGCGGCGGTGGTGCTGACGGCGGCCTTCGTCGTCGTCTCGCAGCTCAAGATCAACGTGATGAACGCCTATGCCGGGTCGCTGGCGTGGTCGAACTTCTTCTCGCGCGTCACCCATTCCCACCCCGGCCGCGTCGTCTGGCTGGTGTTCAACGTGGCGATCGCGCTGCTGCTGATGGAGCTCGGCATCTACGAGGCGCTGGAGAAGACGCTCGGCCTCTTCGCCATCGTCGCCGTCGCCTGGCTCGGCACCATCACCGCCGATCTCGGCATCGCCAAGCCGCTCGGCCTCGCCCCGCCGGTCATCGAGTTCAAGCGGGCGCATCTGCCGGACGTCAATCCGGTCGGCGTCGGCTCGATGGGGCTCGCCACCGCGCTGGCGCTGATCGCCGTCACCGGCCATTTCGGGGTGATCGCCCAGGCCTTCGCTCCCTTCGTGGCGCTGGCCACGGCGCTGGTCGCGGTGCCGTTCCTCGCCTGGGCGACCGGCGGGCGGTGGTATCTCGCCCGCGAGCCGGAACCGTCCTGGGCGAGCCGCTCGACCATCCGATGCTCGGTCTGCGAGCACGACTTCGAGCCGGAAGACAGCGCCCATTGCCCGGCCTACGACGCGCCGATCTGTTCGCTGTGCTGCTCGCTCGACGCCCGCTGCCGCGACCAGTGCAAGCCCGAGGCGCGGATCTCGGCGCAGGCGCGGGAATGGACGCGGACGCTGCTGCCCGAGCCGATCGCCCGGCGCCTGTCGCCGCGACTGCTCGAATATGTCGCCATCCTGTCGCTGATCGTCGCGGCGATCGGTCTCGTGCTGCTGGTCATCCACTTCCAATCCGACCCGCGCGATCCGGCGATCGAGGCGGCGCTGACGCGGGCGCTGTGGGCGGCCTTCTTCGTGCTGATCATCGTCGCCGGCGTCGTCGCCTGGTTCTTCGTGCTGGCGCACGAGAGCCGACGCGTCGCGGAGGAAGAATCGGCGCGCCAGACCGGCCTGCTGCTCGACGAGATCGAGGCGCACGAGCGCACCGACGCCGAGTTGCAGAAGGCGAAGGAGGCGGCGGAGGCGGCGAATTTCGCCAAGAGCCGCTATCTCGTCGGCCTCTCCCACGAACTCCGCACGCCGCTCAACGCCGTGCTCGGCTATGCCCAGGTGCTCGAGCGCGACGCCGGGCTCACGGAGGGGCGCGCCCATTCGGTCAAGGTCATCCGCCGCTCGGCCGAGCATCTCTCCGGCCTGATCGACGGGCTCCTCGACATTTCCAAGATCGAGGCGGGGCGGCTCGAGCTCGCCCGCGACGAGATCCGCTTCGCCGAGTTCCTCGAGAGCCTCGTCGAGATGTTCCGGCCGCAGGCCGAGGCCAAGGGCCTCGCCTTCCGCTTCACCCGGCCGACGAAACTGCCCGACGTGGTGGCGACCGACGAGAAGCGGCTGAGGCAGGTGCTGGTCAACCTGCTCTCCAACGCGGTCAAGTTCACCTCGCGCGGCGAGGTCCATTTCGACGTCGCGATGCGCCACGAGATCGCGACCTTCACCGTCACCGACACCGGCATGGGCATCGCCGAGGGCGAGATCGACCGCATCTTCGATCCCTTCGAGCGCGGCGCGGCGGCGGCGAAGAAACCCGGTCTCGGCCTCGGGCTCACCATCACCAAGATGATCGTCACGCTGATGGGCGGCGACGTCCGGGTCGACAGCCGGGCGGGGGAGGGCGCGCGTTTCCGCGTCCGCATGCATCTCTCGGTCGTCGCCCGGCCGGTCGCCCAGCCGGCGGTGCCGACGGTCACCGGCTACGAGGGGCGGCGGCGCTCGATCCTGGTGGTCGACGACAACGACGATCATCGCGATCTGCTGAAGCGAGTCCTCGTGCCGATCGGCTTCGAAGTCGCCGAGGCGGTGGACGGGACGGCCTGTCTCGAGGCGGTGCGGAAGGCGCCGCCCGACCTGATCCTGCTCGACATCTCGATGCCCGGCATGACCGGCTGGGAAGTGGCGGTGGCGCTGCGCGACGAGGGCTACGGCGGGCGGATCGTCATCCTCTCGGCCAACGTCGGCGACAGCCGGCCGCCGGAGGTGGAGGTGGCGCCGCACGACGACGTGGTGGCGAAGCCCTTCGATCTGGCGCGTCTGCTCGACCGACTGCAGCTTCACCTCGATCT
>DBMN01000095.1 GCA_002298965.1 Rhizobiales bacterium UBA697
CTCCGTCGCGGCGCTGGCGACCTTCGCCGAGGCCGCCGTGCGTCGGTCCTATGGCGATCGCCCGTCGGCCGTCGCCGCGCGGGCGACGCTGGCCACGACCTTCGCCGACGTGATCGAGGATCTCGCCGGCCTGTCGCCGCCGCCGCTCGCCGCGATCCGTTCGCTCGTCGCGGTGCGCGATCGGACGGTCGTCGCCCTGCGGGCGCGGTCGACCACGCTGGCGCCGGTCGTCACCATCACGTCGTCGCGGACGCGTCCGGCGCTCGCCTGGGCCTGGGATCTCTACGCCGATCCGACGCGGGCGGCGGAGATCGCCGCTCGCAATCGCCTCGATCATCCGGGTTTCGTGCCAGAGACCTTCGAGGCGCTCGCCGCCTGACATCGCCGAGGTCGCCATGGCTTTCGAGACCGTCACCCTGTCGGCCGGCGGCGCGATGCTGCATCCGACCGAGATCGAATGGGAGGCGTCGGCGTCCGAGGCGGCGCGCTCGTTCACCGCCAAGATCACGCCGAAGGACGCGACCGAGGCCGGCATCGCCGCCTTCGTCGCCGACATCGCCGCGCTCGGCGAAAAGCTGGCGCAAGGGCCGGAATTCACGCTCTTCGCCGGCGCCGACACGGTGCTCGTCGGGTGGATCGAGCGGTACAATCCGCGCCTGTCGTCGACGTCGCCGTCGATCACCATCGAAGGGCGATCGAAGTCGTCGCTGATCGTCGATTCCTCGGCGATCCACGGCACGGGCGAATGGCGCAAGGCGAAGCCCGCGGCGATCATCAAGGAACTGGCCGACCGCTACGGCGTGCCGATCGAGGACCGGTCGAAGGGATCGGCCTCGCGCCGGGTCTTCCGCGTCACGCTCGGCGAGAGCGTCCTGTCCGCGGCCTGGCGCCTCGCCCGCGTCGACGGTCACCTGCTGACCGGCACCGCCGACGGCGGCGTCGTCTACTACCGCGGCACGCTCGGTCGCCATGCCGGCGGCCTCGTCGAAGGCGTCAACCTCTGCGAGGACGCCGAGGCCATCTTCGACTGGTCGAAGCGCGCGCAAAAACAGTCGGTCAAGGGGCAGAAGGCGACGGGCGGCACCCGCGATGATCTCGAGGTCGACGAACAGGCGCGCGACCGCACGGTCAAGCGGCCGGTCGAGGTGGTGATCGTCGCGTCCGAAGAGGTCGATGCCAAGTCGGCCGCCCGTCGGGCGCTGTGGCGGCGCGATCAGGCGGCCGGCGAGGGCGTCAAGGTGACGGCGCCGCGAACCATCGGCTGGCGCGACGAGGCCGGCGAGATCTGGACGCCCGGCAAACTCCTCTGGGTCGAGAGCCCCTATCTCGGGGTGGCCCAGGACATGGCGATCGAGAAGGTGGCGGCGCGGCAGTCCGACGACGGCACGATCGCCCATCTCGATCTCGTCGATCCGCGCGCCCTCGGCGGCGACAAGGGCAAGGGCTCCAAGTCCGGGGCCGCATGGGAGATGCCGGAATGAGAGACGCGATCCATGCGGCGCTCGTCCGCGCCCGGCTTTCCGGCCTCGACGACAGCGGCGGATTGCAGACCGCGCGGGCGACCGGCCTTCGCGGAACGCAGTTCACCGACGTCGTGCGCCTCCAGCCGTTCGGCTTCTCGTCGACGCCGCCCGTGGGCTCCGTCGGCGTGCTGTTGCAGCAGTCCGGCGCGTCCGAACGCGCCTACGCGCTCGGCTTCGAGCACCCCGATCATCGCCCCGGCGGCCTCGCCGACGGCGGCACGCGCATCTATGACGCCTCCGGTCAGGTCATCTCGATCGTCGAGCGCAAGATCCGCGTCGTCGGCGGCGACGAGATCCACTTCTCGGCGACGAAGATCATTCTCGAGGGCGACGTACGCCTCGGCGCTCCCGACGCCTCGGCGCGGGTGGCGACCGAAGCGGGCTTCGCCGAGAAGGCGAGGGCGGTATGACCTGGACCGTCTCCTTCCGCGATGCCGAATCGACCGCGCCGGCGGCCCCGCTCGACTGGGATACCGTGATGGTCGACGGCGACGGGCTCGCCTTCGACTGGGCGCTCGCGCCCCTCGACGGATCGCCCGACAGCGGCGGCCTCGTCTCCCGCGCGGCCATTGCCACGGCGGTGATCCTGTCGCTCTTCACCGACGCCCGCGCGCCGGACGGCTGGCGGACCGAGGTGCAGGACCGGCGCGGCTGGTGGGGCGACGGGATGTCGCCCGCCGGCACCGAGCCGTTCGGCTCCTGGCTGTGGACCGTCCTCGAGCAGGCGATCGTCTCCGATGCCATGGCGGCCGACGCCCGGCGCGAAGCCGAGCGGGCGCTCGCCTGGATGGTGCGCGACCGCGTCGCCGGCAGCGTGACCGTCACCGCGACGCCATACCCCGCCGATCGGCGCCTCGATCTGCGGATCGAGATCCGGTCGACGTCGGGGGCCGTCATTCACGATCGCACGTTCGACATTCTCTGGAGGCAGACGTGAGCTGGGTTTCCGAGACGACGAAGACGTGGGTCGACCGCCTGTCCGCGGCCTTCGAAGCATGGCTTCCGGGCGTCGACGCCCGGCTCGCCCGCAACAACATCGGCCCGACGGCGACCGCCGTCGGCGGTGCGATGTGGCAGATCGACGCCAAGATCGAAGACATCGCCCGCGATCGATTCGTGCACATGGCCGGCGAGGACGCGCTCGTCCGCCACGGCGCCGACTTCTCGCTGCCGCGGCGCGCCGCTTCGAAGGCGACCGGCGACGTCGCCGCGACGACGGACGGGGCGGTCACCGTCGACAAGGGCGCCGTGCTGCGCCGCGCCGACGGGGTCCGCTTCTCGGTCGTGACCGGCGCTTCGATCGCCGGATCCGGCGTGCTCGCCCTGTCGGTCCGGGCCGTCGAGGCCGGTGCCGCCGGCAACACCGCCGCCGGATCGACCCTCGTCGCCCTGTCCGGCGTCGACGGCGAGGCGACCTTCGTCGTCGGTGCCGCCGGCCTCGTCGGTGGCGACGAGATCGAGGACAAGGAAGTCTATCGCGCTCGGCTGCTGCAGCGGCTCGCCTATCCGCCGCAGGGTGGCACGACGTCGGACTACTGGCGCTGGGCGACCTCGGTCGACGGCTGCTCCGACTGCTGGGTCTGGCCGCGCCGCGGCGGGGTCGGCCGCGTGTCCCTGTTCCCGGTCTTCGACGGACGGCGCAACGGCGGTCGTCCGACGGCGGCCGAACTCGCCGCCGTGCGCGAGGCCGTGGAAGCGTCGGCGCCCGATGGTGCTTTGATCTCGGTCACGTCGTTCACGCCGGTCGTCGTCGACGTCCGGATCCCGGCTCTCTCGCCTTCGAGCCGCGAGGTGCGCGACGCCATCGCCGCCGAACTCGCCAACGTCTTCGCGAGCCGATCCCGCGTGGCCGGGTCGGCCGACGCGCACCCGAGCTTCCCGATGCGCGCGACCGCCTTCTCGTTCTCCCGCTCGTGGATCGAAGAGGCGATCAGTCGCGCGGTCGGCGAGGTTCGCCACGGTCCCGTCGAGCCGGTCGAAGACGTCGTCCTCGCCGACGGCGAGCGCGCGGTGCTCGGCAACATCCTCTTCACGTGAGGTCTCCCATGCCGACCTGTCCGAGTGCCGACGACATCGCCGACATGCTCGTCCAGCTGATGCCGCGCGGGCGTGCCTGGGATGGTCTCTGGCGCGAAGGATCGGTCATCCGCCGCTTCTTCCGGGCGCTCGCCGAGCCGCTCGCCGTTCTCGAGGCACGGGCCTGTGCGGTGCGCGAAGAATGGTTCTGCGGGACGGCGACCAAGACCCGCGACTGGTGGCTGATCGACTACGGGCTGCCCGACGCCTGCGATCCCTATCCCGACCCCTGCATCAAGCGGGCGGCGCTCGCGGCCACGCGCTGCGAGCGGTGGGTCGAGCTCGCCGCGCTCGCCGGATGGGTGATCACCTGTCGCGAGGTCCGCCCCTGCGGTGGCCGTGCCGGCGGTGCGCGGGCGTCGTCTTCGGCGCGGGCGCGCGCCGGCGATCGGTGGACGGGGCCGATGGTCGTGATCTCCGCCGACCTCGCCGCCTCGTCCGCGTTCTCGGCGCCGCGCTTTCGCCCGGCCCGTGCCGGCCGCTACCGCGCCTCTCAGGCCGTCGGCTGCGGCCCCGACATTTCCGCCCTCATCTGTCTCCTCGAACGCCTGATCCCGGACCACGTCGCCCGGGACTGGAGGACCATCAATGGCTGACGATTTTTTCGGTCCCGCGTCCGACCTCTCCACCCCGACCCGCCCGACGCTGACGCCTCAGCTTCCGCTCGTCGGATCCCCGCCATCGTGGTTTCTCCCCTGTTCGTCGGAAGACGACGAGGACGGCACCCAGATTTCCGCCGAGTGGCTCAACCGCCTCGTCGGCAACCTCGAGGCCGTCCGGCTCGCCGGCGGCATCGACTCCGGCGACGTGACGCCCGGCGACGACGATGTCCTGCTCGCGGCGATCCTGGCGCTGATCACCCAGAACGCCCCCGACCTGTCCGGCTACGTGACGACGGCGGCGCTTGTGGTGGCCCTGTCGGGGTTCGTTTCGGCGGATACGATTCGCGGATCGAGTGCCGGAGGCGCCACGGCGTCGTTCTCGTTTTCGACGCTCGGGCTGGCTTCCGGCGTGCTCGTCGCCGCCGACAAGTCCATCGCCTTCAGCGGCGCGAGCGTCGGCGCCGGCGGCATGGACGCCGGGGCCATGCCGGCATCCGGTGACCTGTCGATCTACGCCATCTACAATCCGACCACGGCGACGTGGTCGTCTCTCGGCTGCACCTACGCGACCAGTCACGGCGAGACCTACACCGGCGCCGCCATGCCGGCCGGGTACACCATCTCTCGACTGATCAGCGTTCATCGCACGACGGCGGCGTCGCAGTTCACGCCGTTCGTTCAGGTCGGCCGCCGCATCAACATCGGGCGGATCCTGATCAACGCGGGCCTCAACTCGTCCACGTGGACGAGCGTCGGCACCGTCCCGACGCCGGCGCTCGCCTCGTCGGTGCGGCTGGAGGCCCAGCAGACGACGACGAGCAGCCCGTCGAACATCTGGTTCGCGCCGACCAGTCCCGGCGCGACGTCGACCCTGACCCATCCCGGCGTCGTGACGTCCTGGTCGTCGAACGTCCAGAACGACACCACGACGGTCGACGTCTCGATCGTCGCTCCCGGCACGCTCTACCACTTCGTCTCGCAGGGTCAGACTTGGTCTGCCTGGTTGGCCGGCTACACGTTCTGAGGTGATGTCATGCGCTACGCCTATGTAATTGCCGGTCTCGTCGTCGCCGTCTCCGCCGACCTTCCGGAGGAGCCTCCGAGCCCGGGCGCCGGATATGTCATCGTCCCCGTCGGCTCGGCCGAGGTCGTGCCGGGGCAGAGTTGGGACGGGTCCGATTGGGGGGCCGCGCCCCCGATCGAGCCGCCGTCTCCTTCCGAGATCAAGGCGGCCCTCGCCGCGGCGGTCCAGGCGCACGTGCAGGCGACCGCGCGCGCCCGCGGCTATGACGGCGCCGAGAGCTGCGCCAGCTACGCGCTCTCCGGCAACCCGGTCTGGGCGGCGGAGGCCGGCGCCTTCATGGCCTGGCGCGACGCGGTCTGGGCCTCGGCGCTCGCCACGCTCTCCGCCGTCGAGGCCGGCACCGAGGCAGTGCCGACGGTCGATGCTCTGATCGCCGGGCTTCCCGCCATCGCCTGGCCGGAGTGACCGCTATGACCATCAATCTGACCGCCTGGAACAATCAGCGATTTCAGGTGTCGTTCGACGTCTCTGCATGGGGCGTGGCCTATGATCTCGCCGCCTCCGCTTGGAAGTTTCAGGCGCGTCGAACCGCATCGTCATCCGTCGCCGACCTCGACATTCCGGAAGTCGGGTCGGCCGTGTTCGTCGACGGAATCGTCAGCTTCTCTGCCCCACTCGCCGCGGTCGTCGATCTTTCCGACGATTATGTCCACGACTTCGGGTTCATCCCGCCCGGCGGCGAGTTCGTGCGCGTCGACGGGGGCGCGCTGACCATCGTTCGAGGTGTGACCAGATGACCGCGCTCCCCGATACCGTCGTTCAGTCCGGTCCGGTTGCCTCGCCGAACCCTGTTCCGGCTCCGATCCCGATCGCTCTCGAGACCGCCATTGCCGCCGCCGGCGGCTTCGCGGGGCAGGCGTCGTCGGCCGCCGAGGCGACCGAGGTCCTGCGCGACGAGGTCGTGGTTGCCCACGACGAGGTCATCGGCGCCCGGACCGACGTGATCGCGGCAAAGTCGGAAGCGGTGACCGCGCGCAACGAAGCGGTCGCGGCCCGCAACGAGGCGGTACCCGCCGCCGCTGCGGTCGCTGCCGCCGCCATTACGGTGACCACCAAGGCCGCCGAGGCGGCGGGCTCCGCGACGCAGGCCGACACGCGCGCAACGGCTGCCGCAGGCAGTGCGACCGCCGCCGCGGGGGCGGCCACGACCGCCACCACCAAGGCCGCCGAGGCGACGGCGGCCCTTTCCTCGCTCTCCGCCTCGATCTCGGCGATCGTCGCCGGCGGCGTCACCGCGTCGCCCTGGTGGTTGGACGGTTTCGAGCCGTCGGCCGTCTTCTCCGCGCCGAAGGGGGCAGCGCTGTTGTCTGGCGCGTCGTCGACCGATACGGCTCTCGCGGCGACCTCGTCGTCGGCGAAGCGGGTGGTCGGCCCGACCGGACTGCTCGCGAACGTCGCCGGAAATGCTCTCGCCTACGACTGGTCGAGTGGCCGCCGACGACTTCTCGTCGAAGCGCGCGCCGCCACCAAATACGGCCCATACTCAGAGGCGATCGGAGGAACCGGCTACGGTCTCGGCAACGTGACGCAAGGCGCGGCCTCGCTCGGCCCCGATGGCACGAACGGCATGCGCGAGATCGTCGAGAACACTGCGTCCGGCGTCGCTCATAACTGGTGGTCGACCGCCGGTAACCCTTCGGCTGCCGCCGCTGGCGAATACTGGGCTCACCAGATCATCGTTCGGCGCGGCGTCGGCGCCCGCAACGTCAAGATCCGCAACATCGGCGGCGCCTTCACCGGCGCCTATCCCGAGGTCTGCATCAACCTCGGGACAGGCGCGATCCTTTCGTCGGCCGCCGTCAACCGCGTCGCCGTCGTCCCGATGACGATCTCCGGCATCGGTTCGTGCTGGCGGATCGAGATGACCGCGACGACGACGCGGGCCGGATCGATCGTGCATGCCGCCTATTTTCTCAGCGGCACGACGTCCGGCACCGACTACTATGCCGGTGACGGCGCTTCCTCGATCCATTTCGGCTACGCCAATATCGAGCAGGTCTTGTCCGCCGCCTCGCCTCCGTCGAGCTATCTCTCGGTGCCGGCGACCGCGTCGCAGCCGCGCCTCGCCGACGATGCTCGCCCGACCTCTGCCGTTGCCGCGCTGATGACGGCGGCATGGTCCTCGTTCGTCATCCGCGGCCGGGCGTTGTGGGGCAGCGGCGCCCGCGTCGTCATCGGCGGGGCGGGCGCCTATGTCGCCTATGACCCGGCGACGGGGACGGCGACGCTGTCCGACGGCACGCACGCCATCACCTGCACCGGCACGCCCGGCGCCGAGTTCGGCATTGCGGTCGGCATCTCTCCGGCGGGGCGTACCCTTGCCGTGCAGGGGTGTGCCGCGGTGATGAGCGACACTTACGGGCTCTTCACCGTCGGCGAGGCCCTGCGCTTCGGCGCCATCGTCGCGGGCTCCGGCTCCGTCGGAAATCTGATGATCGACGAGATTGCCCCTTGGGCGCTCGCCGGATCGCCCGCCGGCATCAAGGGGCAAGGGAGGGTCTACGCATGAGCGAAACCTACTGGCTGCGCTTCGCCGATCAAGGCGCCGCTCTCGCCGCTCTCGCCGCCGCCGGCATGGCCGTGGAGACCGTCGATCCCGAGTCCGGCGAGACGCGCACCGTCGTCCCGTCGCCGGGCTATCTGGATGGCGTGCGCTTCGATGTCCTCCCGGTCAACGGCGACGGCGTCTGGCGCGAGCCGGACGGCGTCGAGACGGTGGAGGTCGACGGCGTGTCGATGGAGATGCCGCGCCTCGTCGCCCGCGCGGGCTATCACGTCGATCTCGTCTGGCACGGCTCGCCCGAGACCGCGCCGGACTTCACCGCCGTCATCGCGACCGCGTCCGGCGCCTGGTCCTATTCCGACGCGCCGGCGGCCGGGAACTTCGAGCCCGTCCCGCCGACCGTCTCGCGTTTCCAGGCGCGCGCCGCGTTGCGCGAGGTGGGACTGCTCGAGCCGATCGAAGCGGCCGTCGCCGCGGCCGACGACCTGACGCGCGAGGCCTGGGCAAGCGCCATCGCCTTCGAGCGGATGTCTCCGACGATCGCGGCCCTCGCTGCCGCGCTCGGCCTCTCGTCGGCCCAGGTCGACGATTTCTTCCGCCGCGCGGCGACGATCCGCGCCTGATCTGGACTTCTTCAAATCGAGGAAAACCACCATGAACGTGCGTGCGATTGACATCGTGCGCCGCGTCGCTCCGCGCGCGCGGCCGGAATACCTCGCTTCGATCGAAGCCGGCGATGCCGCCGCCGTCGAGATCGGGGGTCTCGCCACGGCGGCTCGCATGGACGCGCTGCTCGCTCACATCCTGCACGAGACCGACGGACTGACGATCCGCGTCGAAAACCTGAACTATTCGGCCGCCCGCCTGCCGCAGGTCTGGCCGTCGCGCTTCTCCGATCCGGAGGTGGCACGCGCCCATGCCAAGCAGCCTCAGAAGCTGGCGAACTTCGTCTATGGCGGGCGGATGGGCAATGTCGGCGCCGACGACGGATGGCGCTTCATCGGCCGGGGGCTCCTCCAGATCACCGGCCGCGAGGCCTACGAGAAATACGGCCGCGTCCTCGGCATCTCGCTCGCCGCGAACCCCGATCTCGCCTTTTCGGCGGAGTGGTCGTGGAAGATCGCGCTGGCCGAATGGGCCGCGTCGTCCCGCAAGGGGCGGACCTGCAACGAGATGGCCGATGCCGGCGATTTCGAGGGCACCACGATCGCCGTCAACGGCGGCAAGACGGGCCTCGGCTCTCGTCTCGACTGGCTGCGCAAGGTCCGCGCCGCGCGAGCTGCGCTCGAGGGAACTTCGAAGCCTCTGACGCAGTCGCGCACCATGGGTGCGGTTGGTCTCGCCTCGCTCGGCGAGGTGACGCGTCAGGGCGGCGACAACATCGGCGACGGGATCAACGCCGTCGCCGAGCAACTGGCGCCGGCCGCAGCGGTTTCGGAGACCGTCGCATCCGTCGTCGGCATCATCAAGGCGGTTGGCGCCGTCGCTGTCGCCTGTGGTCTCGCCTGGGCTGCCTATGCCCGATGGGACGATGCCGGACGTCCGCTGCCGTCGTTCGCACCGGACTGGTTCGCTCGCTTCGTCGGTGGGCACAAGGCGGAGGGCTGAGCAATGGCGTGGCTGCTTTCTATTGCCGCGTCCTGGTTGCCGTCGCTCTGGCTGGTGCCGGCCGTCGCCGCGGCAGGCCTCTGGCTCTACGGATGGATCACTCCGGCCCGCATCGCCGCCGAGGTGGTGCGCCTCGGCTCGATCGCGCTCGTCGGCCTCTCGGTCTGGCTCGCCGTCTGGTCCGACGCGACAGCCGCGTGTGAGGCCCGCGCCGAGGCCGCCCGCGCCGATGAAGAGGCGCGCCAACGCGCGATCGCCGGCGAGGCCCTGACGCAGGCCCGCGCGGAAGGTCGCTCGGCCATGGACGCTGAGGCGAAGGCACGTTCCGATCTCGAGACGGCGCTCGCCCGCCTCGAGGCTCTGCCGCCGCGGTGCGGCCTGTCTCGTAACGCGGTGGGGGCGCTGCCGAAATGAACCGTCTCGTCATGCTCGCTCTCGCCATGTCGCTCGCCGGGTGCAGCGATCGCCATCCGTTGCGTCAGGGAGATACCGACGCGCCTCTCGACCTGACGCTGACGCGGCCTTGCGCCGCGCCGGCATCCATCCCCGACCGCGACCTCTCCGAACGCGAGGTCGCGCGCCTGTGGGGCGCCGATCGCATTGGCCTCGCCGACTGCCGCCGACGTCAAGCCGCCGCCATCGCCATCATCGAACGGCGCGACGCGGCGATCGCCGGACGTCAGTGATCACGCCTTCGGCAGGATCTCCGGCAGGCGCGCGATGGCCTTCGCGACCCTCCGAGCCTCGTTCTTGGTGAGGAGGTTGGCGATGTCGCGACGGCTCTTCTCGTCTTCGAAATAGACGTGCGCGATCCGGCGCCCCATGGCGTCGGTCACCAGATAGGCCGCGGCGATCTCGTCGACACGCCAGGGCGCCGGCAGGCGCCGCGGTTCTTGTTTCCCCGACATTACGATCTCCCAAGCGCCGGCCGAGCGGCCCGGTTCGGCGCGCATCATAGGCCGCCTGATCCCCGCCGATCGACTTCACCGAAGGACCAGACCGATGAGCGAACCGACCGTCACGCTGACCGAATCCCAAATCGAAGACCTCGTCACCAAGGCGGTTCGCAAGACGTTGACCGAGATCGGCGTCGACGTCGAGAAGCCGCTCGAGATGCAGGGTGATTTCCAGTTTCTGCGCGGGTGGCGGACGGCGACGGAAGAGGTCAAGCGCCACGGCCTCAAGGCGGCGGTGACGGTATTCGTGACGGGCGCTCTGGGCCTCGTCTGGACCGCGTTCCATCTCGGGGGTTCGAAATGAGCGCTCGCGGACGTCACCTTTCCGACGAGCGCCGCGCCGCGCTCGAATCTGCGCTGAAGGACGGCGCCGGATACAACGATCTGCGCCTCGTCGGCTTCTCGCCGTCGACCATTTCTCGCGCCAAGGCGCGGCTTGGGTTGAGGCGTGACGACACCGCCGCAACCGGCAAAGAGGCCGTGCCGCCGTCTGCTCCCGCCGACCCGGTCGAAATCGCGCGCCTGAAGGGCCGCGTCTCGGCGCTGACGGCCGAAAACAAGACGCTCGCCGATCGTGCCCGCAAGGCCGAGGATCTGCGCGCCGGCCTCTTCGGTCTGACCGAGACGCCGCCCGATCCGGTCGCGTTCCGCGCGCCCGAGGGTGGCGACGGCGGTGCCGAGACCATCGTGCTCTTCCTCTCCGACCTGCACTGGGGCGAGGTCGTCAGCCTCCCCGCCATGGACGGGCTCAACAGCTTCGATCTCGAGATCGCCCGGGCGCGTCTCGGTCGGTATTTCCAGACCGTCGCCGACCTCGCCACCAAGCACTGGACCGGCCCCGCGCCCGCCCGGTTGATCCTGGTGCTCGGCGGCGATCTCGTGTCCGGCGAGATCCACGCCGAGCTCGCCAAGACCAACGAGGCGAAGGCGCTGCCGGCCGTCAAGGATCTGGCGAGCCATCTCGCCGAGGGTGTGGCGTTGTTGCGCCGGCGGCTCTCGTGCCCGATCGACGTCGTCAGCCTCGCCGGCAACCACGGCCGCTCGACGCTCAAGCCGGAAAGCAAGGAATCGGCCGAGACGTCCTACGACATCCTGGTGTCCGACTTCCTCGAGATGGCGCTGCGCGGGCGCGACGGGATCGCCTTCTGGGTGCCGTCGTCGGTCGACGCGGTGTTCTCGGTCTACGGCTGGCGCGTGCTCGCGACCCACGGAGACCGGATCGGCTCGCGCGGCGGTACCGGCTTCATCGGCCCGGCCGCGACGGCCGCGCGCGGCATGAAGCGGCTCGTCGCCGACTACGCCGCCCGCGGCGTTCACCTCGACCTGATCATGATTGGTCACTTCCACACCCCCCTGATGCTCGAGGAAGGGTTCGTCAACGGCTGTCTGCCGGGGCCGAGCGAGTATTCCCGCGACGGGCGCTTCCGGCCGGCGCCGGCGCGCCAGATCTGGCTGACGATCCACCCCCGCCGCGGCGTCACCGCGACGCGCTGGATCAACGTGGGCTCGCCGTCCGAGGGCGCGCTCTATGCCCCGCCGCCCGAGGACCGCGAGTTGCGGCCGCGCTGGCGCGTGCCGGCGGTGTCCGTGCCGCGCGAGTGACCCCGAGCGGGGCCGCCGCACGTCCTTCCTGCCTTCCAAGCCGGCCGGCGCTCCCGATCGGTTGCGCGCCCCTTCCTTCTTCGGAGTGTTCCATGTCGCTCGTCGTCATCGGTGTGACCGGCAAGGCCGGTTCGGGCAAGTCGACGCTGGCGCGCCGCCTCGTCGACCGCGTCGCCGCTGTCCGCATCCCTTTCGCCAAGCCGCTGAAGTCGATGCTACTCGACCTGCTCGAGACGCAGGGCATCGGCCTCGCCGTCGCGACGCGAATGATCGACGGCGACCTGAAAGAGGCGCCGTCGGAGGTATTCGGCGGTCGGACGCCGCGCCACGCGATGCAGACGCTCGGCACCGAATGGGGCCGCGCGCTGTCGCCGACGTTCTGGGTCGACGCCTGGCGTCGTTCCGTCGATCGCGCCACCCTCGAGGCGTCCGCCGACATGCGCCGCCTGGTCGTGGTGGCCGACGATGTCCGATTTCCGGAGGAGGTCGCTGCGATCCGCGCCCTCGGCGGCGTCATCGTCCGCGTGGACCGCCCCGGCGCCGGCCTCGCCGCCAGCGCGGGCAATCACGCCAGCGAGACGACCGACATCGGCGCGCCCGACGTCGTGATCGTCAACGACGGCGATCTCGATTGGCTGTATGCGCAGGTCGAGGCGATCGTGCCGGATGTTGCGGATTAACCAGTGGGACAGTGCGCCAAATTAGCATTGCGAAACAATGGCACCGCTATGCATCTGCATACTGTCCATGTATCTGAAATACAACGATAATGTATCACTACCTCTGAACTACACCCGCTCGAGGCCCCCTCTCTTACCCTTCGGCGGGGGCTTCGTGCAAGCCCTCGCGGGCATCGGCGGGCTCCGGCGACGCGGCCTCGGCCTCCTCCGCGAGGCGGGCGGCGAGGCCGTGCGGCGTCTTGTTCCAACGGGCGGGCGCGCGCAGCAGTTCGATGATCGCGGCATAGGTGGCGAGCGAGATGGCGCACCAGTAGAGCGGCATCGTCGCCAGATCGACGAGGCGAAACCGTCGGCCGACGCGGGAGGCGACGGTGAGGGCGAGAATCAGCGCGCCGACGAGGCCGGTGGCGAAGGCGGCGAGGGCCGCGAGCGTCAGGACGTCGGCGTCGATCCCCGAATCGGCGAACAACGGCAGCACGCCGGAGAACTGCAGCGCCACCAGGATCAGGCTCGGCAGGAAGGTCGCCGCCGAGAGGACCTGACCGGCGAGCAGGATGTGGACGGCGACGGCGTCGCGCGGGGCGAGTTCGGCGTGGAAGCGCAGCGGCCGGCGCATGTGGGTGAACCAGGTCTGCATCCAGCCCTTCATCCAGCGGGTGCGCTGGGCGAACCAGGCGCCGAGGTCGGTCGGCGCCTCCTCGCGGGTGGCCGAGGCGACGACGTCGGCGTGCCAACCGGCACGCACCAGACGCACCGCGACGTCGGCATCCTCGGTGACGTTGTGCGGATCCCAACCGCCGACGGCGAGGAGCGCGTCGCGGCGGAAGTGGTTCGACGTGCCGCCGAGCGGCAGGAACAGGTGTCGTTCGGCGAGCCACGGCAGCAGACCGTGGAACAACATGGCGTATTCGATCTCGAACTGGCGCACCAGCCAGGGCCGGGCGTCGGCGGCATGGTCGATCTCGAGCGCCGCCTGGACCACCGCGAGATCGTCGGACCCGCGGGCGAAGACGGCGGCGGCGCGGCGCAGCTGGTCGGGGTCGGGGCGATCCTCGGCGTCGTAGACGGTGACGAACTCGGCATCGACCGTGGCGAGCGCGAAGTCGAGCGCCTTCGGCTTGGTGCGCGGCAGCGACGGCGGCACGATCACCATGTCGACCGCGGTGCCCTCGACCGCACGCTCGGCGGCGGCGCGGGTGGCGAGGTCGTCGGCCTCCACCACCAGCCGCAGGTCGAGGCGGTCGGCGGGATAGTCGAGCCGCGACAGTGCCGCCACCAGATCGGCGACGACCGCCTCCTCGCGATGGATCGGCACCAGCACGGCGAAACGCGGCAGGTCGCCGTCGGCCAGTCGCGGCGGCGGCGGCGGCTGACCGGTCTCGGCGACGAGCAGGCGGAAGAGGCCGATCATCAGGAAGACGAAGGTCCAGGTCGCCGTCACCGGCCCCGGCGAACCGAGCGCCGTCACGCCGAGGGCGAGGAAGCCGACGACGGCGAGGAGCGGCCGACCGAGGCTGGGCAGCGCGGCGGCCGACAGGGTCGGATCGCGATCGAGCATCGTGCGCACCGCCCGTCGGCCGAGCGCCGGCGCCCAGCGCTCGATCAGGGCG
>DBMN01000091.1:0-14926 GCA_002298965.1 Rhizobiales bacterium UBA697
TCGGCGGCGGCGAGGGCGGCGGCGAGGCGGGCCTCGTCCCATTTGCCTTCGCCGACGAGCTTCACCGAGCCGACCATCGAGCGCACCTGATTGTGCAGGAAGGAGCGGGCGGAGGCGCGGATCTCGATCAGGTCTTCCGACACGCGGGCGACGTCGAGCCGATCGAGCGTCTTCAGCGGGCTCTTCGACTGGCAGTGGGTCGAGCGGAAGGTGGTGAAGTCGTGGTGGCCGACGAGGATCTTGGCGGCGCGGTCCATCGCCTCGACGTCGAGCCGGGTCGGCACGTGCCAGGCCCGGTTCAGCTCCACCGCCAGCGGCGCGCGGCGGTCGATGATCCGGTAGAGATAGTGGCGCGCCTTGGCCGAGAAGCGGCTGTCGAACTCGGGCGGGACGATCTCGACCGCGATCGCCGCGACCGGCGCCGGCTTGAGGTGGAAGTTGATCGCGTCCATCAGCTTCGACGCCGGCCAGTCGCGATCGACGTCGACGTGGATCACCTGACCGGTCGCATGGACACCCGTATCGGTGCGGCCGGCGGCGCGCACGGTGATCGGGCCGGCGTGGAGCTTGGCGAAGGCCTCCTCGAGAGCGCCCTGTACGGAGGGGCCGTTCGCCTGTCGCTGGAAGCCGACATAGGGCGTGCCGTCGTACTCGATCGTCAGCTTGAAACGGGGCATCAGAGCAACCGGGCGCCGGGGGCGAGTTTCATCGCGTCGAAGGCCTGACGGGCGGGCTGCGGCCGTCCGCCGGCGCGCTGGACCTCGACGAGGCGGATCGCGCCATCGCCACAGGCGACGACGCCGTCGCGGTCGAGGATCTCGCCGGGGGCACCAGAGCCGGAGGCGAGCGTCGAGCGCAGCACCTTCAGCCGCTCGACCTTGCCGCCGACCGTCGCCTCGCACCACGCGCCGGGGAAGGGCGAGAGGCCGCGAGCGGTGTCGTGGACGTGCTTCGCCGGGGCCGACCAGTCGATCCGCGCCTCGGCCTTGTCGATCTTCCTGGCGTAGGTGACGCCGTCGTCGGCCTGCGGGCGGGTGGCGAAGGAGCCGGCCTCGAGCGCGGCGAGCGCCTTCACCATCAGGTCGGAGCCGAGGGCGGCGAGGCGGTCGTGGAGATCGAGCGTGGTCTCGTCGGCGCCGATCGGCGTCTCGGCGCTCATCGCGACGGGGCCGGTGTCGAGGCCCTTCTCCATCTGCATCACCTCGACGGCGGTCGATGCGTCACCCGCCATGATCGCCCGCTGGATCGGTGCCGCGCCGCGCCAGCGCGGCAGTTTCGAGCCGTGGAGGTTGAGACAGCCGAAGCGCGGCGCGGCGAGGATCGCCTCGGGCAGCAGCAGGCCGTAGGCGACCACCACACCGACGTCGGCGCCGTGGGCGCGGAAGGCTTCGGCCGCGTCCTCGCCCTTGAGCGAGACCGGATTGAAGACCGGGATGCCGAGCGCTTCCGCGCGGGCGTGGACCGGCGAGGGTCTCGGCGCCATGCCGCGGCCGGCGGGGCGCGGCGGCTGGGAATAGACCGCGACGACGTCGTGGCCGGCGGCGTGGATCTTCTCCAGCGTCGGCACGGCGAAGTCGGGAGTTCCCATGAAGACGATCTTCAACGGCATGGTGGCCTCTCGAGCGATTTCGCCCACGGGAATGCCCCGCGCGCCCGCCGGGGTCAAGGACGGGCGGATCTCGCTGGCTTCGCGCTCGCGCGCGATACCCCTCATCCGCCCTTCGGGCACCTTCTCCCGCAAGGGGAGAAGGGAGGCGCGCGCGGCGCCTCCCCGCAAACCTCAGCGCGGGGCGACGACGGTCTGGACCTGCTCGCCCAGCCCTTCGACGGCGACGCGCATCGTCTCGCCGACCTTGAGGAAGATCGGATCGGGCTTGGCGCCCATGCCGACGCCCGGCGGGGTGCCGGTGGTGATGACGTCGCCGGGCTCGAGCGTCATGAACTGCGAGACGTGGGAGACGATCTCGGCGACGTCGAAGATCATCGTCCGGGTCGTGCCGTTCTGGCGGACGACGCCGTCGACGGTGAGCGTCAGCCGCAGGTCCTGCGGGTTCGGCACCTCGTCCTTCGTCACCAGCCACGGGCCGATCGGGCCGAAGCCGTCGCAGCCCTTGCCCTTGTCCCAGGTGCCGCCGCGCTCGAGCTGGAACGAGCGCTCCGAGATGTCGTTGATCGTGCAGTAGCCGGCGACATGGGCGAGCGCGTCCTCGCGCGTCACGTAGGAGGCGCGGGTGCCGATCACCACGCCGAGTTCGACCTCCCAGTCGAGCTTGGTCGAGCCGCGCGGCATCGGCACGTCGTCGTTCGGGCCGGCGATGCAGGACGTCGCCTTCATGAAGAGCACCGGCTCCTTGGGCAGCGGCATGCCGGCCTCGGCCGCGTGGTCGGCATAGTTGAGGCCGATCGCCAGGAACTTCGGCACACGGCCGACGCAAGGCCCGATGCGGGCACCTTCCGGGGCGAGCGGCAGGGTCGCCGGATCGATCGCGGCGAGGCGGGCGAGGCCCTCGGGGGCGAGTTCCGCGCCGGCGATGTCGTCGACCACGCCGGAGAGGTCGCGGATGCGCCCCTCGGTATCGAGAAGGCCGGGCTTTTCCTGGCCCTTCGGGCCCCAACGCAGAAGCTTCATGTCGGATCTCGCCTCGTTCGATCGCTCCCGGCGCGGCGCCGCCGCCCGGGTTCGCGTCATCGATAGCACGCCCGTCGGCCGGCGCCAGCGGCGCCCGCGCGGAGGCGGATCGCAGGAAACGGGGATCGGAAATTTCGATAGGTGTCGCCGATCGAAAAAACAGAGACAATCTATTTGAACGATGCCAAGACGGACGTTAGCCTGCTGTCACTCGGCGATGGGATGCTCTCGCCGCCGAGCCGGAAAACGTGGTCCTTCGCCGCCGATTCCCCTGCCTTCGGCGGGGACGGGGCGATCGACCGTGAGGCGGGTTTCACCCGCAGTGCCCGACCCGGCCGCATCGAGGCCAAACTGGAGAAGACACATGCCGATCATCAATTCGGAACTGAAGCCGTTCAAGGCCACCGTCTATCACAACGGCAAGTTCTCGGAGATCACCGAGGCCGACCTCAAGGGCAAGTGGTCCGTGGTCGTCTTCTACCCGGCCGACTTCACCTTCGTCTGCCCGACCGAACTCGGCGACCTCGCGGACGTCTATCCGGAGTTCCAGAAGATCGGCGTCGAGGTCTACTCGGTCTCGACCGACACCCACTTCACCCATAAGGCCTGGCACGACGCCTCGGACACGATCAAGAAGATCAAGTACCCGATGGTCGGCGACCCGACCCATGCCATCTCCCGCAACTTCGACGTCCTGATCGAGGAAGCCGGTCTCGCCCTGCGCGGCACCTTCGTCATCGACCCGGAAGGCAAGATCAAGGTCGCCGAGATCCACGACCTCGGCATCGGCCGTGACGCCAAGGAGCTGCTGCGCAAGGTCCAGGCGGCCCAGTACGTCGCCTCGCATCCGGGCGAGGTCTGCCCGGCCAAGTGGACCCCGGGCGAGGCCACCCTCGCCCCGTCGCTCGAGCTCGTCGGCAAGATCTGATCGACCGCATCGACAGGGTCGTCCGGGGCGCACGCGCCCCGGACGCACCACTCGGCCGCGCGCCGCCCCTTCCCTCCCCAGACATCGAAGGCGACGACGAGCCGTCGGGGCACACCGCTCCCGACGCTTCCTCCTCACGTTCGAAATTTCATCCTTCCGGAGACGCGTCATGCTCGACGACGGCATCAAGGCCCAACTGACCGCCTACCTCGAGCGCCTGAAGCGCCCGATCGAACTCACCGCCTCGCTCGGCGACGACGAGGGCTCGCGCCAGACGGCGGAGCTCGTCGCCGACATCGCCGCCTGCTCGCCCCTCGTCACCGCCCGCACCGACGGCACCGACGCCCGCAAGCCGTCCTTCTCGATCGGCATCGCCGGCGAGACCCATCGCATCCGCTTCGCCGGCCTGCCGATGGGCCACGAGTTCACCTCGCTGGTGCTCGCCCTCCTCCACACCGGCGGCCACCCGCCGAAGGAGGCGGAGGCGACGCTCGACGCGGTGAAGGCGCTCTCGGGCTCCTTCGACTTCGTCACCTACGTGTCGCTGACCTGCCAGAACTGCCCGGACGTCGTCCAGGCGCTGAACACCATGGCGGCGCTCAACCCGAACGTCCGCCACACCATGGTCGACGGCTCGATGTATCAGGCCGAGGTCGAGCGCGAGAAGGTCATGGCGGTGCCGACCGTGATGCTGAACGGCGCGCCCTTCGGCCAGGGCCGGATGAGCCTCGACGAGATCGTCGCCAAGCTCGACACGGGTGCTGCGGAACGCGCGGCGGCCGAGATCGCGGAGAAGGACGTGTTCGACGTCCTCGTCGTCGGCGGCGGCCCGGCCGGTGCCGCGGCGGCGGTCTATGCGGCGCGCAAGGGCATCAAGACGGGCGTCGTCGCCGAGCGTTTCGGCGGCCAGGTGCTCGACACGATGGCGATCGAGAACTTCATTTCGGTCGCGCACACCGAAGGGCCGAAGCTCGCCGCCGCCCTCGAGGCGCATGTCTCCGACTATGCCGTCGACATCATGAAGCTGCAGAAGGCGACGGCGCTGATCCCGGCCGCCTCCGCCGCCGACCCGATCGAAGTCAAGCTCGCCTCCGGCGCCTCGCTCAAGGCGAAGTCGGTGATCCTGTCGACCGGCGCCCGCTGGCGCGAGATGGGGGTTCCGGGCGAGGCCGACTACAAGGCCAAGGGCGTCTGCTTCTGCCCCCATTGCGACGGGCCGCTCTTCAAGGGCAAGCGCGTCGCGGTGATCGGCGGCGGCAACTCGGGCGTCGAGGCGGCGATCGATCTCGCCGGCATCGTCTCGCACGTGACACTGATCGAGTTCGATTCGAAGCTGCGCGCCGACGAGGTGCTGCAGAAGAAGCTGCGCTCGCTTCCAAACGTCACCATCCACGTCTCGGCGAAGACCACGGAAGTGATCGGCGACGGCGAGAAGGTGACCGGGCTGCGTTACGAGGACCGCACCACCGGCGAGATCCACGATCTGGCTCTCGAGGGCATCTTCGTGCAGATCGGCCTTCTGCCCAACACCGAATGGCTCGACGGCAGCGTGCGGCTCTCCAACCGCAAGGAGATCGAGATCGACGCCCGCGGCGCGACCTCGGTGCCGGGCGTCTTCGCCGCCGGTGATGCGACGACCGTGCCCTACAAGCAGATCGTCATCGCCGTCGGCGCCGGCGCCACCGCCGCGCTCTCGGCCTTCGATCATCTCATCCGCAACTGACGAGGCGCATGCCCTTCTCCCCTTGCGGGAGAAGGTGGCCCGCAGGGCCGGATGAGGGGTGGCGCACGAAAGTGCGCTCGGACGGGTTCGAGCGCCACCGGCCGAGCCGCCGTGGCGGTCGAGGACGCGTAGCGAATGGGAGGTCGTCGCGCTGCCGCGCGATACCCCTCATCCGCCCTTCGGGCACCTTCTCCCGCAAGGGGAGAAGGAAGGTGCTCCGCCGTGTGGTGCGCGAGGTGAAGGCTCCTTCCGACATGAAATCTTCACCTTCCGCGCGATGATCGGCGGGGGTACGCCCCTCTACGACTGTCGGTCGGGGGCGGTCCGTGGCAGAATGTTACCGTCGATGGGCTCGAGACCCGGCCGACACCGGAGGCGAGCCCCTCGCATGGGAGGTCTCCGCATGACCCTCGTCGCTTCGCCCCGTCCGCTCGCCCCTCCCGCCGCCGTCGTCGATGCGCCGTGGTGGAAGAAGGGCGTCGTCTATCAGGTCTATCCGTGGTCGTTCCAGGATTCGAACGGCGACGGCATGGGCGACATTCCGGGCATTCTCGCGCGGATCGACCATCTCCATTCACTCGGCGTCGACGCCGTCTGGCTGTCGCCGGTCTATGTCTCGCCGATGGCCGACTTCGGCTACGACGTCGCCGACTACTGCGACGTCGACCCGCGCTTCGGCACGCTCGCGGACCTCGACCGGCTGATCGCCGAGCTGCACGCCCGCGACATGAAGCTGATCATGGACTTCGTGCCGAACCACACCTCGAACCGGCACCCGTGGTTCCTCGAGAGCGCCTCGTCGCGGACGAACCCCAAGGCCGACTGGTACATCTGGCACGACCCGGCGCCCGACGGCGGGCCGCCCAACAACTGGCGCTCGATGTTCGGCGGCATCGGCTGGGAATGGTCGCCGGCGCGCGGCCAGTGGTACTACCACGCCTTCCTGAAGGAGCAGCCGGACCTCAACTGGCGCAACCCGAAGGTCGTCGCCGCCATGCACGACGTCCTGCGCTTCTGGCTCGACCGTGGCGTCGACGGCTTCCGCGTCGACGTGATCTGGCATCTGCTGAAGGACCCCGACTTCCGCGACAACCCGCCCAATCCCGACTGGACGCCGGACGAGCCGGAAGTCCGTCACATCCTGCAGATCATGACCTGCGACCAGCCCGGCATCATCGATCTGGTGAAGGGCTTCCGGAAGGTCCTCGACGAGTTCGACGACCGGGTGCTGATCGGCGAGATCTATCTCACCATCGAGCGCATGTGCGCCTATTACGGCGACAACCTCGACGGCGCCCATCTGCCCTTCAACTTCCATCTGCTGATGGACCCGTGGAAGGCCGAGGTGGTCGGCGGGCTGATCGACGAATACGAGCGCATGCTGCCGAAGGGCGCCTGGCCGAACTGGGTGCTCGGCAACCACGACAACGGCCGCGTCGCCTCGCGGTTCGGCGAGGGACAGGCGCGCGTCGCGGCGATGTATCTCCTGACCGCCCGCGGCACGCCGACGCTCTTCCAAGGCGACGAGATCGGGCTCACCAACGGCGTCATCCCGCCCGACCGGGTGCGCGATCCGCAGGAGAAGAACGAGCCGGGTCTGCCCGGCCACAACCGCGACATCGCCCGCACGCCAATGCAGTGGGACACGACGGAAAACGCCGGCTTCTCGACCACCGAGCCCTGGCTGCCGCTGGTGCCGGGCTGGGAGACGGTCAACGTCGAGCGCGAACTCGCCGATCCGGCCTCGATGCTGACGCTCCACAAGCGGCTGATCGCGCTCAGGCGCGCCCATCCGGCGCTCGCGGTCGGCGGCGTCCGCGTGCTGGCGGCGGAGGGCGATCTGCTCGCCTACGAGCGCAGCCACGGCGACGAACGCTTCGTCGTCCTCCTCAACCTCGGTCACGAGCTGATCGAGGCGCAGGTCGATGCGGCGAGCGGCGGTCAGGTCGTGCTCTCGGCCAAGGGCGGACGCGACGGCGAGATCCTCGGCAAGCGCATCACGCTCGCCGCCGACGACGGGCTGGTGGTCGCCTTCTGACGACCCGAGGTCCGGCCCCTTGCGCGAACAACCGTCGCGGTCGGCGATCGGCCGATGCGCGCTGGCGCGAAAGCGGCTATCAGGAAGGGGCGGCACCGACCGGCGCCGCCTTCTCCCCGAGTGACCGATGACCGCGCACCACCGTCCCGACCTGCCGCCGGCCGCCCGTCCGACCGCCGACGGCGCCTCGCCGACCATCACTCACGTGGCTGCGGGTCTCCTCGGCATCCTGCCCTTCTCGACCGACGTCTATCTGACCGCCATGGTCGATCTCGGCCGCGACTTCGGCGTCGAGGTGGCGGGCGTGCAGCGCACGATGCTCGCCTTCACCTTCGGCTTCGCCCTCGCCCATCTCTTCGTCGGCCGTCTCGCCGACCTGTTCGGGCGACGGCCGGTGGCGATCGGCGGCACCGCGATCTATCTCGTCGCGGCGATCGCGGCGATCCTGGCGCCCAACCTCGACACGCTGGTCGTCGCCCGCCTCGTCCAGGGCGCCGCCGCCGCGGCCGGGCCGATCGTCGCCCGCACCCTCATCCGCGACACGGTCACGCCGGAGAACGCCGGGCGGGCGCTCTCCAAGGTCGGCGTGCTCTTCGGCGTGGCGCCGCTCGTCGCCCCCTTCGTCGGCACCTTCGCCGCCGGCCATTTCGGCTGGCGCGGGGCGCTCGGCACGCTGGCGATCTATGCCGCGGTGCTGCTCGTCGCGCTGCTCCTCCGCCTGCCGGAGACACGGCCGCAGCACGTGCACGGGGCGGAGCGGGTGTCGATCATGAAGGCGCTGCGGCATTGCGTGCGCACCCGCGCCTTCGTCGTCGGGTGTCTGGCGCTCGGCATGGGCTACGGCGCGCTCTATTCGTGGCTCACCACCTCGGCCTTCCTGATGGTCGGCAAGCTCGGCTACACCAAGGTCGAGGCGTCGTGGGTCTATACGGCGGGGGCCTTCGGCTTCCTCGCCGGCGGCATGATCGCCATGCGGCTCGCCCGCGTGCTTCTGCCGCGCCACGTGCTGCGCATCGCCGCCGCGACGATGATCCTCGGCACGGCCGTGCCGCTGGCGCTGGTGGTCTCCGGCGACGTGCACTGGTGGGGGCTGATGCTGGCGCTCTTCCCCTATTACATCGGCTGGGGCCTCGCCCAACCGATGGCGACCGCCATCGGCTTGCGACCCTTCCCGGAGATGGCCGGTCAGGCCTCGGCCTGGCTCGGTATCGCCCAGCAGGTCGGCGGCATGAGCTTCGCGGTCGTCGCCGCCTCGCTCGGCGGCGGCACGGCGACGCTGGTGATCATGACGATCTCCGCCCTCGCCTTCACCGGCTCGGTGTTCCTGCCGGTGCAGAAGGCGCCGCCGACGGCCTGATCACGCCACCAGCGGCCCGGTTGCGACCGCCTCGACCCGCACGGTCTTCAACGCCGTGCGCTCGGCCGAGAAGCCGACGGAGAGCTCGAAGACGCCCGGCTCGACCACCGGCTCCAGTGCCGCGTCGAGCACGGCGAAGTCGGCCGGCGCCAGCGCGAAGGCGAGGTCGTGGCTCTCGCCAGGGGAAAGATCGAATGTCTCGAAGCGGCGCAGCTCGATGATCGGCCGCGCGGTCGAGGCGACGACGTCGCGCAGGAAGAGGAAGACCGTGGTCGAGGCCGCGACCGCCCCTTCGTTCGTCACCCGCGTCGAGACCGTCACGCCCTCGCCGGGCGCGAAGGTCGGCGCCGACACGGCCGGTTCGTCGAGGGCGAAGCGGCTGTAGGACAGGCCGTGGCCGAAGACGAACTGCGGCGCGTTGGGAATGTCGAGATACTGGGTGGTGAAGTGCTCGCCGGCGACGAAGGGCCGCCCCGACGGCCGCGCCGCATAGAAGACCGGGATCTGGCCGACGTCGATCGGCCAGGAGACCGGCAGCCGCCCCGAGGGCGAGCGCTTGCCCGCGAGCACCGCGCCGACGGCGTGACCGCCCTCCGAGCCCGGGAACCAGGCGACCAGCGTCGCGTCGATCTTCTCCAGAAGGTCCTTCTCGACCAGCGGTCGGCCGCACGTCAGCACGCAGACGGTCGGCTTGCCGAGCGCCAGGATCGCCTCGGCGAGATCGCGCTGGCGGCCGGTCAGCCGCGGTTCGGCGCGGCTCGCCGCCTCGCCGGTGATCTCGCCGGGCTCGCCGAGGAGCAGGACGACGACCTCGGCCGTCTCGGCCGCTGCGACGGCCTCCGCAATCAGTCGGCGGTCGTCGGTGTCGTCGGCGGCCGCCTCGGGATTGCAGCCGCGAGCGATGCGGATCTCGCGGTCGGGGAAGGCCGCCTCGATGCCGGGGCGCAGCGTGACGATCTCGTCCTGATCGCCGAGCCCGTACCACGAGCCGAGCATCTGCATGCGCTCGTCGCCGAAGGGGCCGACGAGGGCGATCGGCCCGCCGGTTGCCGCGAGCGGCAGCACGTCGTTCCTGTTGGTCAGCAGCGTCAGCGTCGCCTCCGCCGCCTCGCGCACCGCGGCGCGGCGCTCGAGCCGGGTCGAGCGGGCGAGGTTCTCCGGCCGGCCGCGACCGTAGGGGTCGTCGAAGAGGCCGAGGCGCTCCTTGACCGAGAGGACGCGCAACACGGCGGCGTCGACGTCCTCCATGGAGATCAGGCCGCGCTCGAGCGCGACCGGGATGCCGGCGTGGTAGGCGCCGCTCATCATGTCGAGGTCCATGCCGGCCTTCAGCGCGATGGCGGCGGCCTCGACCGGGTCGGCGGCGACGCCGTGGGCGATCAACTCGCCGATCGCGTCGTAGTCGGAGACATAGATGCCGTCGAAGCCCCAGCGGGTGCGGACGAGGTCGGTGAGCCAGCCGCGATCGCCCGACATGGGGCGGCCGGCGATGTCGACGAAGGCCGGCATGATGGCGATGCAGCCGGCCTTCACCGCCGCCTCGAAGGCCGGCAGATAGACCTCGTGCAGGGTGCGGTCGGAGAGCTCGACCGAGGCGTAGTCGCGCCCGGCGATCGAGGCGCCGTAGGCGGCGAAGTGCTTGGCCGTGGCGGCGAGCGACGACGGCGCGGCGGTGTCGGCGCCCTGAAAGCCCGCGACCTTGGCCCGTGCCATGGCGCGGCCGACGACCGGGTCCTCACCCGGCCCCTCGACGATGCGGCCCCAGCGGGGATCGCGGGCGACGTCGAGCATCGGCGCGAAGGTCAGCGCCAGACCGGCGTCGGTCGCCTCCTCGGCGGCGACGCGGGCGGTCTTCTCCCAGAGATCGGGGCGGAAGCTCGCCGCCTCGCCGATCGGCGCCGGGGCGGCGGTGAGGTAGCCGTGGATGACGTCGAGGCCGAAGAGCAGCGGGATCTTCAGCCGGCTCTCCTCCACCGCGACCTTCTGCAGCGCGTGGATGCGCTCGACGCCGACGAGGTTCAGCACCGAGCCGAAGCGGCCGGCGCGGACGTCCTCGACGGTCGGTTCGGTCGCCGCCTTCGGCCCGGTGACGATGGTCTCGGCGCCGAGCGATTCCATCACCAGCTGGCCGACCTTCTCCTCGAGGGTCATGGCGGTGAGAAGCGAGCGGATCCGGGACATGTCTCGTGCCTTCGTCTCATGGGCGGGACGGGACGCCTCGCCGCGGATATGATCGTCGAAGCACCATGTAAGATCCGCTTCCCGCCACTGGCAATCCGTCGGAAACCGCCCATGTCAGAACCCGCAGGGACCGCCGAGAACCGGGACACCCCGCTCTTCGGAGCGCCGCTTTCCCCCCATGGCGGGACCTTCGTGCAGGTCGCGCAGGTGATTCGCCGCATGCGCGGCGCGCCGGAGCGCAAGGCGCTCGCCTGGCTGGTGCTGGGCGTGGTGGCGATGATCGTCTCCAACAACCTCATGCAGATCAAACTCAACGACTGGCAGGGCCTGTTCTACGACGCGCTGGAGCGGCGCGACTGGCCGGGCTTCGTCGGTGAGGCGCTGCACTTCCTCCAGATCGCCGGCACGCTGCTCGTCCTCGTCGTGCTCCAGACCTGGGGCGTCGAGATGATCAAGGTGCAGATCCGCTCCTGGCTGACGCGGCATCTGCTCGACGACTGGCTGACCGCCAACCATTCCTGGCTCCTCACCTTCGCCGGCGAAGTGGGCGCCAACCCCGACCAGCGCATCCACGAGGACACGCGACACCTCGCCGAGCTCACCGCCGACCTCGGCGCCAGTCTGGTGCAGGCGACGCTGCTGCTCGTCTCCTTCATCGGCGTCCTCTGGGTGCTCTCGGAACAGGTGAAGTTCGAGATCGACGGCAAGCTGGTCGGCATCCCCGGCTACATGGTGTGGTGCGCCATCGCCTTCGCGCTCGCCGGTTCGGCGCTGACCTATTTCGTCGGCCGGCCGATGGTCGGCGACAACGCCGCCCGCTACGCCCGCGAGGCCGACATGCGCTTCGCCCTCGTCCGCATCGGCGAACAGGCGGAGGGCATCACCCTCTACGGCGGCGAAGCGGACGAGCGGCGCTCGATCGACATGCTGTTCGACCGCGTGCTCGGCGCGATGAAGCGGCTGGTCGACGATCTCGCCCGGCTCACCTGGGTCACCTCCGGCTACGGCTGGCTCGCCCTCGTCGTGCCGGTGATCGTCGCCTCGCCCGGCTATTTCTCCGGCGCCATGTCGCTCGGCGGGCTGATGATGGTGGTCAACTCGTTCAACCAGGTGCAGTCGTCGCTGCGCTGGTTCGTCGACAACTTCTCGCGCATCGCCGACTGGCGGGCGACGCTCGGCCGCGTCGAGGCGCTGCACGAGGCGCTCGCAGCCCTCGACCGACCGCTGGGCGCCGACGGCCATTTCGACTGTATCGAGGACGCCTCCGACGGCATCCGCTTCGAGGGCTTCGAGCTGAAACTCCCCGTCGGGCGCTCGGGCTTCGCCACGCCGGACGTGGCGATCGAACGCGGCGAGCGGGTGCAGATCGTCGGCGACACCGGCACCGGCAAGAACACGCTGTTCCTCGCCATCGCCGGTCTCTGGTCGCGCGGCCAGGGCACGATCCGCCATCCGCCGCGCGGGCGGATGATCTTCCTGCCCGAGCGGCCCTATTTCCCGATCGGCACGCTGCGCGCGGCGCTCGCCTATCCCGATCCGAGCGGCACGATCGCCGACCAGGACGCGACGGCGATGCTCGACGCCGTCGGGCTGCACCGGCTGACCGCGTGCCTCGACGAGACGCTGCGCTGGGATCGCGATCTCGCCATCGACGAACAGCAGATGCTCGCCTTCGCCCGCGCGCTGCTCCATGCCCCCGACTGGGTGATCATGGAGGACGCCACCTCGGCGCTCGCGGCCAAGGCGCAGCGGCGGATCTTCGGCCTTCTCTCCGCCCGCGAGACCCTGTCGGTGGTGGCGTTGGTCAAGGCGGCCGACGACGATCCGTTCTACGGTCGCACGCTCACCCTCGAGCGGCGCGGCAACGGTCGTCGCGTCAAGAACGGGCTCAGGACGCGGAACGGTCCCGCGTCGGCGACCGGCCGCTGAGGCCGGGGCCGCCGCGACGCTCGTCGGGGCGGCCGGGGCGCTGGGCCTGCCGCCGCAGCGCGCGTTCGGCCGACCAGGGGTCGGAGAAGCGCGCGCCCTCGAAGGCGCGGAAGCGGCCGGCCAGCGCATGGAAGGCGTAGGACTCGCCTTCGAGGACGAGGATGCCCGCCTCGACGTCGTCGATCTCGATCAGGTAACGGTCGAACATGGGGCGCTCCGCAACTTCGTGGCGCGCCCCTTCCACCAGACTTCGATGCCATCCGCATGACGGTTCGCCCAACCCGTCGTGACGGGGGGAACATGTCCCCCGCTCAGCCGCGGCGGCGATCCTCGCGGATCATCGCGGCCCCCTTGTCGGCGATCATGATCGTCGGCGAATTGGTGTTGCCGGAGACGATCGTCGGCATCACCGAGGCGTCGACCACGCGCAGGCCCGAGACGCCGCGCACCCTGAGACGGGCGTCGGTCACCGCCATGGAATCGCAGTCGACGCCCATCCTGGCGGTGCCGACGGGGTGGAAGATCGTCGTGCCGATGTCCCCTGCCGCCTTCGCCAGTTCCTCGTCGGTGACGAGCCGCGCGTCGGGCAGATGCGCGGTCGGGCGGAAACGGGCGAGCGCCGGGGCCTCGACGACGCGGCGGGCGAGGCGGATCGAATCGATGGCGACGCGGCGATCCTCGTCGGTCGAGAGGTAGTTCGGCCGGATCGCCGGCGCCGCCGCCGGGTCGGTCGAGCGGGCATGGATCGAGCCGCGCGCGGTCGGGCGCAGGTTGCACACCGACACCGTGAAGGCGCCGAACGGGTGCATCGGCTCGCCGAACCTGTCGAGCGACAGCGGCTGGATGTGGAACTCGACGTTGGGCGTCGCGTGGTCGGGCGACGAGCGGGTGAAGGCGCCGAACTGCGACGGCGCCATCGCCATCGGGCCGCGGCGGAAGAGGGCGTATTCGATCCCCATCCAGGCGCGCTCGAGGAGCTTCGGATACATCGTGTTGAGGGTCCGCGTGCCCTCGACCTTGAAGACGGTCCTGAGCTGCAGGTGATCCTGCAGGTTCTCGCCGACGCCGGGCAGGTTCGCGACCAGCGGCACGCCGAGTTCGGCGAGACGGGCGGCATCGCCGACGCCGGAGCGCTCGAGGATCGCCGGCGAGGCGACGGCACCGGCCGAGAGCACCACTTCGCGCGACGCCGCGACCCGTTCCTCACGGCCGTCACGGCGGTAGGCGACGCCGCTCGCCCGCGTGCCCTCGAAGAGGACGCGATCGGCGAGCGCACCGGTGATCACGGTGAGATTGGGCCGGCCGAGCGCCGGCTTCAGGAAGCCGCGCGCCGCCGACCAGCGCCGGCCGCGCTTCTGGTTGACCTGGAAATAGGCCGAGCCCTCGTTGTCGCCGCCGTTGAAGTCGGCGACCTTCGGGATGCCGCACGCTTCCGCCGCATCGGCGAAGGCGTCGAGGATCTCCCAGCGCATGCGCGCCTGATCGACCCGCCATTCGCCGCCGGCGCCGTGGTTCGGCGAGGCGCCGAGGAAGTGGTCCTCGTGCCACTTGAAGACCGGGAAGACGTCGTCCCAGCCCCAGCCTTCGAGGCCGGAGGCGCGCCAGCGCTCGTAATCGGCCTTCTGGCCGCGCAGGTAGAGCATGGCGTTGATCGCCGAGGAGCCGCCGAGCACCTTACCCCGCGGGTACTTCAGCGACCGGCCGTTCAGCCCCGGATCGGGCTCGGTCTGGAAACACCAGTCGGCGCGCGGGTTGCCGATGGCGAAGAGGTAGCCGACGGGGATGTGGAACCAGATCCAGTCGTCCTTGCCGCCCGCCTCGAGCAGGCAGACGCGAACGTCGGGGTCCGACGACAGCCGGTTGGCGAGGACGCAGCCGGCGGAGCCACCGCCGACGATCACGTAGTCGTAGGTTTCCATCGGTTCCTCCCGAAGGTCGCGCGTCGATTGCCTGACCGTCTCCTCGGTCCGGGTCGACCATGGCCGCGAGGGCGATCCCCCCTCCCCTCAGGGGAGGGNNAAGGGGTCGGGGGTGGGGTTCGACGTCGCGGATCGCGCACGTGGCGGCAGACGCGAGCCGAGGACCCCTTTGGACTTCCGAGGATGGAGCGTGCGGGACCTCCTCCGCCCAGCAGACACCCC
>DBMN01000091.1:14940-22780 GCA_002298965.1 Rhizobiales bacterium UBA697
CGTTCGCTCACTTCATCGTCGGGATGGCGAAGTCGGCGCCGGCGCGGATGCCGGAGGGCCAGCGCGAGGTCACCGTCTTGGTCTTGGTCCAGAAGCGGAAGCCGTCGGCGCCGTGCTGGTTGAGGTCGCCGAAGGACGAGCGCTTCCAGCCGCCGAAGGTGTAGTAGGAGAGCGGCACCGGGATCGGCACGTTGATGCCGACCATGCCGACCTCGACACGCGCCGCGAAGTCGCGGGCCGCGTCGCCGTCCTGGGTGAAGATGGCGGTGCCGTTGCCGTATTCGTGGGCGTTGATCATGCCCAGCGCGTCTTCGTACGTGCCTGCGCGGACGATCGACAGGACCGGGCCGAAGATCTCCTCCTTGTAGATCGTCATGTCGGTCGTGACGTGGTCGAAGAGACAGCCGCCCATGTAGAAGCCGTTCTCGTAGCCCTGCATCTTGAAGCCGCGGCCGTCGACGAGGAGCTTCGCGCCCTCCTTCACGCCGGTGTCGACATAGGCCTTCACCTTGGCGAGATGGGCGGCGGTGACGACCGGGCCGAAGTCGGCCGACGGATCGGTCGAGGGGCCGATCTTCAGGCTCTCGACCCGCGGCACCAGCTTGTCGAGCAGGCGCTTGGCGGTGCCGGCGCCGACCGGGACCGCGACCGAGATCGCCATGCAGCGCTCGCCGGCCGAGCCGTAGCCGGCGCCGATCAGCGCGTCGACGGCCTTGTCCAGGTCGGCGTCGGGCATCACCACCATGTGGTTCTTGGCACCGCCGAAGCACTGGGCGCGCTTGCCGTTGGCGGTGGCGCGGGCATAGACGTACTGGGCGATCGGGGTCGAGCCGACGAAGGACACCGCCTTGATGTCGGGATCGTCGAGGACCGCGTCGACCGCTTCCTTGTCGCCGTTGACGACGTTGAAGATGCCGGCCGGCAGGCCCGCCTCGATCCACAGTTCGGCGATCATCATCGGCACGCCGGGATCGCGCTCGGATGGCTTCATGACGAAGGCGTTGCCGGCGGCGATCGCGGGACCGCACATCCACAGCGGGATCATGGCCGGGAAGTTGAACGGCGAGATGCCGGCGACGACGCCGAGCGGCTGGCGCATCGAATAGAGGTCGATGCCGGGGCCGGCGTCGGAGGTGAACTCGCCCTTCAGCATGTGCGGGGCGCCGATCGCCACCTCGACCACCTCGAGGCCGCGCTGCAGGTCGCCGCGGGCGTCGGGCACGGTCTTGCCGTGCTCGCGGGCGAGCAGGTCGGCGATCTGGTCGGCGCGGGCGTTGCAGAGCTCGAGGAACTTCATCAGCACGCGGGCGCGGCGCTGCGGGTTGACCGCGGCCCATTCGGGCTGGGCGGCCTTGGCGTTCTCGACGACGGCGCGGACCTCGGCGGCGGTGGCGAGCGCGACGGTGGCGATCTGTTCGCCCGTCATCGGCTGGAAGACCGGCGCGGTGCGGCCGGAGGTTCCGGCGATCGGCTTGCCGCCCGCGAAGTGACCGTAAGTGCGCATCGAGTGCTTCCTCCCGTTTGATGGGCTTGTTTCGTGGTGGCGGAGAGTAGGATGGACAAATCGCCACATCCAGAGATCATCACGCCCATGCCCCGTGGCAAAATGCCCATACGAAACAGTCCTGGGCGAAGGCGAGCGGTGACGACATGCGACGCGGATTCGACTGGAACGACCTGCGCTATTTCCTCGCCGTGGCGCAGGTCGGCACGCTGACCGGCGCGGCGCGGCGGCTCGGCACCGACCATGCCACCGTGTCGCGACGGATCTCCGCCCTCGAGGCGGCGATCGGGGCGAAGCTCTTCGAGCGCACGCCGCAGGGCTATCTGCCGACGCTGTCGGGCGAACGCCTCGTCGCCCACGCCGAGGCGATGGCGGCGGAGGCGGAGGCGGCGACCGAAGGGCTCGGGCGTCCCGAGGCCGGGATCACCGGCACGCTCAGGATCAACACGCTCGAGGGTTTCGGCAACTTCTTTCTCGCCCCCCGCATCGGCCGATTCGTCGCCCAGCATCCCCGGCTCCGGGTCGAGCTGGTGATGATCCAGCAGATCGTCGCGCTGTCGCGGCGCGAGGGCGACGTGGCGATCGGCATCGAGCCGCCGAAGGAGAACCGTTTCGTCACCGAGCGGCTGACCGACTATCGCCTCGGCCTGTGGGCCTCGCCCGCCTATCTCGCGGGGCGGCCGGCGATCCAGCGACGGGCCGATCTCGCCGGTCACGTCTTCGTCGGCTATGTCGACGACCTGCTCTTCACCCGCGGCCTCGACTATCTCGACGACGTGCTGCAGGGGCTCGAGGCGCGAATCCAGACCTCGTCGCTGGTCACCCAGCGCGCCATAACCGAGGCGGGGCACGGCATCTGCGTGCTGCCGAACTTCATGGCGCGGGGGCGGCCGGGGCTGGTGCCCGTGCTTCCCGACGACGTGCGGCTGACCCGCAGCTACTGGCTCTTCACCCACGGCGACATCGCCGACAGCGCGCGGGTGCGCGCGGTCGTGCGATTCGTGCGCGAGGAGATCGCGGCGGCGGGAGACTGGTTCGGCGCGGCGTGAGCCCTCAGGCGGCGCCGGGACCGCAGTCGGCGCGGCAGTAGAGGCCGTGCAGCGAGGTCAGGATGGTGCGCGCCTCGTCGCCGTGCAGCGAATAGTAGATCATCTGGCCGGCGCGGCGGGTCGAGACGTAGCCCTTGTGACGCAGCACGGCGAGATGCTGCGACAGGGCCGACTGCGACAGGCCGACCGACTTCTCGAGTTCGCCGACCGATTTCTCGCCTTCCACCAGCTGACACAGAATCAGCAGGCGGCGCGGGCTTCCCATCGACTTCAGAAGAGAGGCGGCACGTTCGGCGTTGGCTTCCAGTTGCGCGATGTCCATAGGACGACGTTCCTTCCCGGCCCTCCCTGCGGGGCGGAGAGCCCGCCCGGAGGCCGACGCGGCGATCGCGCCCGGGAGACGCGGCCGAATTCGTGGCGACTGTGCCAAAGCACTTCGCGGGTTGCAAGCATCACGGTTCCGTGAACGGGGCGAAAGCACCCCGAAACAGCTCCGATACTTCAAAAATGCCGCCCACCGGCGACGTCATCCTTGACGGGTGGCAACCAGCGCGTCGTCGACGAAACGCTCGGCGAGCGCCACCCCGACCTCGGCGGCATAGCAGCCGGGATCGAGGCACCACTGCAGCCACAGGCCGTCCATCAGCGCGGCGAGCCCGAGCGCGACGCGCTCGACGTCCAGGCTGCGGCCGGCCGGCACACAGGCGGCGAGCTCGACCTCGAGGGTGCGGCGGTAGTCGACCCAGGTGCGCTTCTGGATCCCCTTCAGCACGTCGACGTGCGGCAGCAGCGACCAGAACACCACCCAGACACGGAGCAGCGCCGGATCGAGCACCTCGGGCGAGAAGCTCGCCTCGATGAAGGCGGAGAGACGGGCGCGCGCGCCGACGACCGGCTCGACACGGGCGAGGATCGCCGCCATGACGTCGCCCGAGACCTTCTCGTAGGCGGCGGCGACCAGCGCCTCGATGCCGTCGAAGTGATGGTTGACGAGGCCGGCGGAGACGCCCGCCTCGACCGCGATGCGGCGGACCGAGACGCCGGCGTGGCCCCACTTGGCGAGGCAGCGCAGCGTCGCCGCCACGAGATCGTCACGGCGGTCCTCGGGCAGGGCCCGACGATATTTCGGTCGATGTTCCGCCATCGGCGCTCCCTCCCCCCTTCGGTGGCGCTTCGCGGACCGGCGGGCCTCAGGGGCGCCGCCAGGTGGCCACGACCTGCTGCCCGAAGCGCACGACGACGTCGTTGCCTTCCGGGCTCTTGCGCACGTTGAAGCACTTCTCGCGATTGTTGCCGGTCCAGCGCGAGCAATAGCCCTCGGCGATGACCCGCCAGAAGCCGGAGGTGGCCTTGGGCCGCTTGGCGCCGATCTGGGTGCGGCTCGACTTGCCGTCGGGCGTGAAGACGATCTCGAACTGGGTGCCGTCGGGCGAGATGGCCAGCACCTTGCGGCCGTCGAACCAGTTCGCCTTGATCTCGTCGCCCGAGAGCTTCTCCGGCAGGCCGGAGAAGTCGGTCTGCGGCGGCTTGGGCTGGGCGACGGCGGGCGCGGCCGCCGCCGTCGCGGCGACGACGAAGGCGAGCGTGGCGAGAGACTTCTGAACGGCGCGGCGCATCGGCATCTCCGGGCGAGGTCGGGCGACCGACCTCAGAGCATCGAGGGCAGGACGCGATCGGGCGGGCGATGGCCGTCCTGGTAGGTCTTGATGTTGATGATCACCCGCTCGCCCATGTCGATGCGGCCCTCGAGCGTCGCCGAACCGAGGTGCGGCAGCAGCACGACGCGGCTCGAACGGGCGAGCTTGGGGTTCACCGCCGGCTCGTGCTCGAACACGTCGAGACCGGCACCGGCGAGCTCGCCGGCATCCAGCATGCGGGCGAGCGCGTTCTCGTCGATCACCTCGCCGCGGGCGGTGTTGACCACGTAGGCGTCGGCGCGCAGCAGCTTGAGGCGGCGGGCGGAGAGCAGGTGATAGGTCGCCGGCGTGTGCGGGCAGTGGATCGAGACGACGTCCATGCGGGCGAGCATCTGGTCGAGGCTCTCCCACCAGGTCGCGTCCAGACCCTCCTCGACCGAGGCCGGCAGGCGGCGACGGTTGTGGTAGTGGATCGACATGCCGAAGGCCTTGGCGCGACGGGCGACGGCCTGGCCGATGCGGCCCATGCCGATGATGCCGAGGCGCTTGCCGTTGATGCGATGGCCGAGCATCCAGGTCGGCGACCAGCCGCCCCATTCGCCCGACTGCATCACCGCGATGCCCTCGGCCATGCGGCGCGGCACGGCGAGGATCAGCGCCATGGTCATGTCGGCGGTGTCCTCGGTGAGGACGCCGGGGGTGTTGGTGACGGTGATGCCGCGGTTGAGCGCGGTCTGCACGTCGATGTTGTCGACACCGTTGCCGTAGTTGGCGATGAGGCGCAGCTGCGGGCCGGCCTGGGAGATGACGGCGGCGTCGATCACGTCGGTGACGGTCGGCACCAGCACCTCGCAGTGCTTCACCGCGTCGACCAGCTCGGCCTGGGTGAAGGGGCGATCCTCGACGTTGAGGCGAGCGTCGAAGAGTTCGCGCATCCGCGTCTCGATGACGTCGGGCAGCCGACGGGTGACGATCACCGAGGGTTTGCTCTTCGTCATGGTACTCACGCTCCCGCCCGATTCTCGGTTCTTCTGGTGGCCGTCGGACGCGGGTCCGATCCGGCGACGAGACCGTCGCTCTCGAACCGCGATCGTCCGCGATCATCGTTCCCGCGACCATCGTGCCGGCGAACATCGTCGCCGATCGTTGATGGCTCGTTAACCGCGACGCTCCCACACTCGGCGGTGAACGTCGGGTCCTTCGTTCTCTCTATCAGAAGCCTCGCAAATGACAATTCGTCGTGGAACCTACCTTTCGTCGCGGTCCTGGCGCGAGACCGCAGCGCGGGTCCGTCGCGCCGCGGTCGCGGCGACGGTCGTCGCGGCCGTGGTTCTGGCCGGTTCTCTCGTCCTCGCCGACCACGCGGCGGCCCAGTCGCAGCAGATCGGTCCGAGCGGCCTGCCGCTGCCGCGTTTCGCCTCGACCAAGTCGAGCCCGGTCAACGTCCGCATGGGGCCGAGCCGCGACCACGACGTCGCCTGGACCTTCGTCAAGCCGGGCGTGCCGGTCGAGATCACCCAGGAGTTCGACGTCTGGCTGCGCATCCGCGACAGCGAGGGCGCCGAGGGCTGGGTGCAGAAGACGTTGCTCTCGGGCAAGCGCACCGCCCTCGTCGCACCGTGGGAGAAGAAGGGCACCACGCCGATCCGTCAGGCGGCCGAGGCGAGCGCGCCGATCGTCGCCCAAATCGGTCCCGGCGTCCTCGTCGACGTCGCCGAATGCACCGGCCGGTGGTGCCGGATCCAGGTCTCCGGCGCCAAGGGCTGGATCGAACAGGGCCGCGTCTGGGGGGCCTATCCGGACGAAGTCTTCCGCTGAGGAAGACGCACGTCGGCGGACTGTTCGAATCGCGTTCACCACTCGACGACCAATTCGACGATTCGTCACGCTCGCGCCGCTTTTTCGGGCCTCGTGGGCCGAATCGACCGTTGCTCCTGCCGTTCCGGCATGCCATGCATTGTGCCCATGCCGGAAACCGTTCTCGCCAACCGCCTCGCAGCTCTCGCGACCGCCATCGACGACGCCGTCCATGCCGACACGGACGAGCTGTCGGCGAGCGCCGTCGCGGCGCTTCAGGCCATCCGTCAGGAAGGCCCGCTGGCCATCCAGCAGGTGGCGAAGACCATCGGCCTCACCCATTCCGCCACCGTCCGCCTGATCGACCGTCTGGAGAAGGACTGGCTGGTGCGCCGCCTGTCGCGCAAGGGGCGCGAAGTGAAGGTCGAGGCGACGGCACGCGGCAAGCGCCGCGCCGCGCAGTTCCAGGAACGCCGTCTGTCGGTGGTCGACGGCCTGCTCGCGAGCCTCGACGAGGCCGAGCGCGCCGCCCTCGGACCGATCCTCGATCGTCTGCTCGAGGCGAGCGTGCTCGATGCCGACGGCGCCGAGCGCACCTGCCGGGCCTGCGAGCGCGACGGCTGCCGCAAGGCCGGTTGCCCGGTCGCCCGCACTGCCGCCGCCCTGCCGCCGGCCGCGCCGGGGGCGTGACGCCGCCCGAGGATCGGGGCCTGCTCTTCTTCGAAGCCGCCGAAACGCGAAACGGGCGCCCGAGGGCGCCCGTCGTGTCTTCGCGATCCGCGATGCGATCTCAGCCTTCGCCGATGTCGCGCATCTTGTAGGCGGCGAGATCCATCACGCGGGCATAGGTCACGCACTGCTTGCGATAGGCCTCGAAGCTCTCGTAGGTCTCCTTGGCCATCGGCGAGGCGGCGGCGATCTCCTGCATCACCGCGACGGTCTCCTTGGCCAGCACCTTGACGATGTCGTCGGAGAGGGTGCGGACCTGGACGCCCTCCTTCTCGAGCAGCGGCTTCAGCGAGGTCACGTTGTGATAGCTGAAGTCGGCGTAGCTCTCGGCGGCGGAGGCGAAGGCGGCGCGCTTGACGATGTCCTTCAGATCCTGCGGCAGCTCGTCGTAGAGCTTCTTGTTGACCATCAGCTCCAGCGCCGGGCCGAACTCGAAGAAGGACGGCATGTAGTAGTTCTTGGCGACGCGGAAGAGGCCGAAGGCGAGATCGTTCCACGGGCCGATCCACTCGGCCGCGTCGATCGTGCCGGACTGCATCGCCTGGAACACCTCGCCCGGCGGCAGCAGCACGACGTTGACGCCGAGCCGGCGCAGCACTTCGCCGCCGAGGCCGGCGATGCGCATCTTGAGGCCCTTGAAGTCGTCGACGGTCTTGATCTCCTTGCGGAACCAGCCGCCGGCCTGCGGGCCGGACGAGCCGCAGTAGAAGGGCTGGACGCCGAAGGGGGCGTAGGCCTTCTCCCACAGCGCCTGACCGCCGCCGTACCAGATCCAGCCCATGTGCTCGTTGGCGAAGAGGCCGAAGGGCACGCCGGTGAAGAAGTGGAAGGCCTTGTCCTTGCCCTGCCAGAAGTAGGGCGAGGCATGCGCCATCTCAGCGGCGCCGGAGGAGACGGCGTCGAAGCACTCGAAGGGCGGTACCAGTTCGCCGGCGGCGAAGAGCTGGACCGTCAGACGGCCGCCCGACATGGCGGTGATCGAATCGGCGAGGCGCTGGGCGTTGACGCCGACGCCGGGCGAGTTCTTCGGCCAGGAGGTCACCATCTTCCAGGTGAGTTTGGTGTCGGCGCGGACGATCGCCGGGGCGGCGAGCGTGCCGCCGGCGAGCGCGGCGGCGCCCAGC
>DBMN01000213.1:0-442 GCA_002298965.1 Rhizobiales bacterium UBA697
ACGCCGACGGCACCGTCCTCGCCTTCGCGCCCGAGGACGGCCGCGACCGGGCGTCGATGAACGACGCCGGCCGCGCCATCCAGAAGATCACCCAGGCCTTCGCGGTGATGCAGAAGAAGGCCGATCTGCCCTTCCGTCTGTGGACGGCGGGCTCGATCGACTTCGGCCGGCTGAAGATCGACGGGTCCTACGACAACCACTTCACCACGGCGGGCCTGACGGTCGGCATCGACGGCCGCGTCATGGACGGGCTGAAGGTCGGTCTGGCGCTCGGCTACGGCCAGGACCGCACCACCTTCGGCAACGACGGCAGCCGCTCCGACGGCACCGCCTGGACGGCGACGCTCTACGGCAGCTGGCGCTTCGCGCCCAAGGCCTTCCTCGACGTGACCGGCGGATACGGCGCGCTGCGCTTCGACACCCGGCGCTGGTCGACGGCCGG
>DBMN01000213.1:497-3248 GCA_002298965.1 Rhizobiales bacterium UBA697
GTCGACGTGGTGAAGGTGTTCCTCGACGCCTACGGCGAGACCGGTTCGGCGGTCTGGGCGCTCGCCTACGATCGGCTCGAGACGACGACGGTCAGCGGCGTCGCCGGCCTCCGGGCGAACTACACGATCCCGGTCGAGTGGGGCACGGTGACGCCCGGTGTGCGGCTGGAATACCGCCACGCCTTCGAGGGTGGCTTCACCCAGCGCCTCGGCTATGCCGACCTCGGCGGCGCCGGTTACGCCATCACCGGCACGCCGGCCGTCCGCGACAGCCTGACCGGCGGCGTCTCGCTCCGCATGATGACGCTCGACGGCATCTCGATCGACCTCGAGTATCTGCTGACGACCGATGCCGAGGTGATCCAGAACCAACAGGTTCGGGCCGCCGTCCGCGTCGCGTTCTGAGGCCGGCGAGGGCACATATGCGCCGGGCCGGGGAGGGGATCCCCCTCCCGCGACGGAGATCGCCCGCGGCCATGGCCGCGGGCGGCACTTCGTGCTAGGCGAGGCGCCGTCCTCCTGCGAGACCGCGCCGTGCCCCGCATCATTCCCGTCACATCGCCCGATGATCCCGCCGTCGCCGCCTATCGCGACGTGCGCGAGCGCGATCTCGTCGGCCGGCAGGGGCTCTTCGTCGCCGAGGGCGAGGTCGTCCTCACCGTCCTCGTCCGCGCGCGCCGCCATCGGCCGCAGTCGCTGCTGATCGACGAGCGCCGGGTCGAGAGCCTCGCGTCGCTGCTTGCCAAACTCGACGACGACGTCCCGGTGATGACGGCGCCGCGCGCCGTGCTCGACGCGATCGCCGGTTTCCCGCTCCACCGCGGCATCCTGGCGATCGGCGAGAAGGGCGCGCCCGAGAGCCCCGAGGCGCTGCTGGCGCGCGCGCCGGACGACGCCGTCGTGGTGATCGCCATGGGCATCGCCAATCACGACAACATCGGCGGCCTCTTCCGCAACGCCGCCGCCTTCGGCGCCCATGGCGTGCTGATCGACGCCACCTGCTGCGATCCCTTCTATCGCAAGGCGCTGCGCGTCTCCGTCGGCCATGTCCTGAGCGTGCCGCACGCGCGGCTCGCGGGCGGCTCCGATCCGGTGGCGCTCGCCGCCGCCCGCGGCTTCGAGACGCTGGCACTGACGCCGTCGGCCGCCGAACGGCTGATCGACGTCAGACCGCGCGGGCGCATGGCGATCCTGCTCGGCACCGAGGGGCCCGGCCTTCCGGCGGACGTGATCGCGCGGGCGCGGGCGGTGTCGATCCCGATGGCGGCGGGCGTCGACAGTCTCAACGTCGCCACCACCTCCGGCATCGTGTTGCATCACCTGACGGCCCGGCGCTGAGCGGAACACGCCGCGCCGGTGGCTGGCCAATGGGCGAATCCCGCGCCGATGTTGCATTTTTTGCATTGAACCGGGGGGGCGGTTCGGCCTAGACCGGCTCTTCCTTTCCTGAACCGGGTGTCGTCATGACCGTACGCCTCTCGATGCCGCGCGAGCGCATCTCGATCCTGCTCCTCGAGGGCATCAGCCAGACCGCCGTCGACCTCCTGAAGAAGGCCGGCTACACCAACGTCACCCATCTCAAGACGGCGCTGGAAGGTCAGGCGCTGAAGGACGCGCTGCAGGGCGTCCACATGGTCGGCATCCGCTCGCGCACGCAGATGACCGAGGAGATGTTCGAGGCCGCCGACAAGCTGATCGCGGTCGGCTGTTTCTCGGTCGGCACCAACCAGGTCGACCTCGCCGCCGCCCGCGTGCGCGGCATCCCGGTCTTCAACGCGCCCTTCTCCAACACCCGCTCGGTCGCCGAACTGGTGATCGGCGAGATCGTGATGCTGTTCCGCCGCATCTTCGATCGCTCGGTGTCGGCCCATCAGGGTGGCTGGGACAAGTCGGCCAACGGCTCCTTCGAGGTGCGCGGCAAGACGCTCGGCATCGTCGGCTACGGCAACATCGGTTCGCAGCTGTCGAACCTCGCCGAGAGCATGGGCATGCGCGTGATCTATCACGACGTCACCGACAAACTCAGCCACGGCATGGCCGAGCCCTCGGGCACGCTCGAACTGCTGCTCGATCAGGCCGACGTCGTCTCCCTCCACGTGCCGGAGAACGCTTCGACCCACATGATGATCGGGGAGAAGGAGATCCGCGCCATGAAGAAGGGCGCCTATCTCGTCAACAACGCCCGCGGCACGGTCGTCGATCTCGAGGCGCTTGCCCGCGCCCTGAAAGACGGCCACCTCGCCGGCGCCGCCGTCGACGTCTTCCCCAAGGAGCCCAAGGGCAACGCCGAGAAGTTCGTCTCGCCGATCCAGGGCCTGCCCAACGTCATCCTGACGCCGCACATCGGCGGCTCGACCGAAGAGGCGCAGGAGCGCATCGGCGCCGAAGTCGCCCGCAAGCTGGTCGATTGGTCCGACATCGGCTCGACCGTCGGCGCCGTCAACTTCCCGCAGGTCCAGCTGCCGGCGCGTCCGGCCGGCACGCGCTTCATGCACGTCCACCAGAACCGCCCGGGCATGCTGAACCGCCTCAACACGCTGTTCTCCAACCGCGGTCTCAACATCGCGGCCGAGTATCTCCAGACCGAGGGCGACGTCGGCTACGTGGTGATCGAGGCGGATGCCGCCGACGACTTCGCCGACGAGGTTCTGGCCGAGATGCGCGCCATCGACGGCACCATCCGCTGCCGTCTGCTCTACTGAGCCTCGGTCGAGGCAGAAACGACGAGGGCCGGCGGAGCGATCCGCCGGC
>DBMN01000319.1:0-252 GCA_002298965.1 Rhizobiales bacterium UBA697
TGCGGGTCAGGGCCTGAGGGGTCCGAACCCCTCCCCGGCCCGCACTTCGCCGACCAACTGCCCGTTCCAGTCCCGGATCTCCTGCGTGAGGAACCCCGCGAGCGCCGGGTCGTCCGTGCGGCCGAGGAGCTTCGCCACCAGGGTCGCGACCGCCACTTCCGCGGCGCGGGCGGTGCCGTCGAGGCACTTCAGCGCGAGCGCCAGACCGAGCGTCGGCAGGGTCGCGACATAGACGCCCTCGGCGCCGATCTT
>DBMN01000319.1:296-20649 GCA_002298965.1 Rhizobiales bacterium UBA697
AAGGGCTCGGCGCGGGCGGCCTCGAGCAGCCGCCGCGCCGCCTTGGCTCGTTCGGGCGCGAGGCCGACGCCGGTCTCGAGCTTCGCGAAGCCGCGGGCGATCGCCGCCAGCGGGATCCCCCAGACCGGGATCGAACAGCCGTCNNGCCGGTCACGTCCTCGAGCGCGGCGGCGATCTGGCGATGGAGCGGGTGGTTGACCTGTTCGTAGCCGGCCGGTTCCATGCCCTGATGGCAGGCGGCGCAGACGAAGCCGGCGTGCTTGCCCGAGCAGTTGTTGTGGAGGCGCGTCGGGCCGAGGCCGGCGCGGTGGAGCGCGCCGCGGTCGGCCTCGCGGCCGGGCCACTGCGGGCCGCAGGCGAGACAGGTCTCGTCGCGGCCGGCGGCGGCGAGCATGGCACGGGCGGTTTCGACGTGATCCGTCTCGCCGGAATGCGACGCGGTGGCGAGCGCCAGTTCGCGGACGCCGAAGCCGAGGGCGTCGGCGGCGCCGCTCTCGACCAGCGGCAGCGCCTGGATCACCTTGATCGACGACCGCGGATAGATCACACGGGTCGGATCGCCGGCCTGGGCGACGATCGCGCCCGCGGCATCCGCCACCACCCAGTCGACGGGATGCCGGCTCTCGACGAATCCGCCCCGCACCACTTCGATCGTTGCCGTCACGCGTCCATCCCCGCGATGTCATCGCAGCACGCCCCCTCGGCGGCCGGAGCGCGATCCTTCCCCCATTCGTCCGGTCCGATCAACCCGCGAAGGGCCGGAAAACCGCCGACGAAGCGCAAGACCTTTCGCCGCCGCGCGTCCTTTCGCATTGCATGCAGTTTTCTGTCGCAGTGCAGCGAAAGTGCTTTTCCGGCGCCGACAACTAGGCCATTGTGCTGACGACGTTCGTCTAATTCACCGCGACATCGCGGAACGGGCGTCTGTCGTCGGGTCCTCCGGAGTGGGTCCGCGGCGAATTCTAATCGTTTCGATCGCCTGTTGGGGGGCCCTCGTCCGTGCCGAAGATCAAGAAGTTGCTCGTCGCCAACCGTTCGGAAATCGCCATTCGCGTCTTCCGGGCGGCCAATGAACTGGGGCTCGCCACCGTCGCCGTCTTCGCCGAAGAGGACAAACTGGCGCTCCATCGCTTCAAGGCCGACGAAGCCTATCAGGTGGGCAAGGGACTGGGGCCGATCGAGGCCTATCTGTCGATTCCCGAGATCATCCGCGTGGCGAAGCTCTCGGGCGCCGACGCGATCCATCCCGGCTACGGCTTCCTGTCGGAGAGCCCGGAGTTCGCCGACGCCTGCGCCGAGGCGGGCATCACCTTCGTCGGCCCGTCGTCGGACACGATGCGCCGGCTCGGCAACAAGGTGGCGGCGCGCAATCTCGCCATCTCGGTCGGCGTCCCCGTCATGCCGGCGACCGAACCGCTGCCCGACGACATGGAGGCGGTGAAGAAGGCCGCCCTCGAGATCGGCTATCCGGTGATGCTCAAGGCGTCGTGGGGCGGCGGCGGACGCGGCATGCGCGTCATCCGCGACGAGGCCCAGCTGATGCGCGACGTCGTCGCCGCCAAGCGCGAGGCCAAGGCCGCCTTCGGCAAGGACGAGGTCTATCTCGAGAAGCTGGTGGAGCGCGCCCGCCACGTCGAGGTGCAGATCCTCGGCGACACCCACGGCAACGTCGTCCACCTCTTCGAACGCGACTGCACCGTCCAGCGCCGCCACCAGAAGGTCGTGGAACGGGCGCCGGCGCCCTATCTCTCCGACGCCGAACGGGCGGAGCTCTGCGGCCATGCGGTGAAGATCGCGCAAGCGACGAGCTACGTCGCCGCCGGCACCGTCGAGTTCCTGATGGATGCCGACACCGGCAAGTTCTACTTCATCGAGGTGAACCCGCGCATCCAGGTCGAGCACACCGTCACCGAGCAGGTGACCGGCATCGACATCGTCAAGGCGCAGATCCATCTGATCGAGGGCGAGAAGATCGGCGTCCCCGGCTCGGGCGTGCCGCCGCAGGCGGCGATCCGGCTGAACGGCCACGCGCTGCAGTGCCGCATCACCACCGAGGACCCGGAGAACAACTTCGTTCCCGACTACGGCCGCATCACCGCCTATCGCGGCGCCATGGGCTTCGGCATCCGTCTCGACGGCGGCACGGCCTATTCCGGCGCGGTCATCACCCGCTTCTACGACCCGATGCTGGAGAAGATCACCGCCTGGGCGCCGACGCCGGGCGAGGCGATCGCCCGCATGGACCGCGCGCTGCGCGAATTCCGCATCCGCGGCGTCGCCACCAACCTGACCTTCGTCGAGAACGTCGTCTCCCATCCGAAGTTCCGCGACTGCAGCTACACCACCCGCTTCATCGACGAGACGCCGGAACTGTTCCGCGGCGCCCGTCGCCGGGACCGGGCGACCAAGCTCCTGACCTTCATCGCCGACGTCACCGTCAACGGCCACCCGGAGGTGCGCGGCCGCGCCACGCCGCCGACCGATGCCGCCAAGCCGATCGTGCCGGTGTTCGACCGCGAGATCGTGCCCGGCACCAAGCAGATCCTCGACGCGCGCGGCCCGAAGGGGCTGGCGGACTGGATGCTCGGCGAGAAGCGCGTGCTCGTCACCGACACGACCATGCGCGACGGCCATCAGTCGCTGCTCGCCACCCGCATGCGCAGCCACGACATCGTCCGCATCGCCGAGGCCTATGCCACCGGCCTGCCGCAGCTGTTCTCGCTCGAATGCTGGGGCGGCGCGACCTTCGACGTCGCCATGCGCTTCCTCACCGAAGATCCGTGGGAACGCCTCGCCCAGGTGCGCGAGAAGGCGCCGAACATCCTGCTGCAGATGCTGCTGCGCGGGGCGAACGGCGTCGGCTACGCCAACTATCCCGACAACGTCGTGAAGTTCTTCGTCCGCGAGGCGGCTCGAGGAGGCGTCGACGTCTTCCGCATCTTCGACGCGCTCAACTGGATGGAGAACATCCGCCCGGCGATCGACGCCGTCGCGTCCGAGAACAAGGTGGCCGAGGCCGCCGTCTGCTACACCGGCGACATCCTCGACCCGGATCGGGCGAAGTACTCGCTGAGGTACTACGTCGAACTGGCGAAGGAGATGGAGAAGGCCGGCGCCCACATCCTCGGCGTCAAGGACATGGCCGGCCTCCTCAAGCCCGCCGCCGCGCGCGTCCTCTTCAAGGCGCTGCGCGAGGAGATCCAGATCCCGATCCATTTCCACACCCACGACACCTCGGGCATCGCGGCGGCGTCCGTGCTGGCGGCGGTGGATGCGGGCGTCGACGCGATCGACGCGGCGATGGACGCCTTCTCCGGCCTCACCTCGCAGCCCTGCCTCGGCTCGATCGTCGCGGCGCTGAAGGGGAGCGAGCGCGACGCGAACCTCGACGCGGCGACCATCCGCAAACTGTCGTTCTATTGGGAGGCGGTGCGCGCCCAGTATCGCGCCTTCGAGAGCGATCTGCGCTCGGGGGCGTCCGAGGTCTATCTCCACGAGATGCCGGGCGGCCAGTTCACCAACCTCAAGGAACAGGCGCGCGGCCTCGGCCTCGAGGCCAAGTGGCACGACGTCGCCCAGGCCTATGCCGACGTCAACCGCCTCTTCGGCGACATCGTCAAGGTGACGCCGACCTCCAAGGTGGTCGGCGACATGGCGCTGGCGATGGTGGCGGCCGGGATCACGGCGGAAGAGGTCGCCGATCCGGCCAAGGACGTCGCCTTCCCCGATTCGGTCGTCCAGCTCTTCCGCGGCGACCTCGGTCAGCCGCCGGGCGGTTGGCCGAAGGCGCTGCAGGCGAAGATCCTCAAGGGCGCGCCGGCCTATACCGATCGCCCGGGTTCGCTGATGGCGGCCGCCGATCTCGAGGGCGTGCGCGCGGATGCGGCGAAGAAGACCGGCCGGGAGGCGACGGCGATCTCCGACACCGATCTCGCCAGCTACCTCATGTATCCCAAGGTCACCACCGACTTCTTCCGCATGCAGGACCTCTACGGCCCGACCTCGGCGCTGCCGACGCCGACCTACTTCTACGGCATGCAGCCGGGCGAGGAGGTCACCGTCGACATCGAGAAGGGCAAGACGCTGGTGATCCTGGCGCAGGCCATCGGCGAGACGGACGAGACCGGTCAGGTCAAGGTCTTCTTCGAGCTCAACGGCCAGCCGCGCATCGTCAAGGTGCCGAACCGCGCCGCCTCGGCCAAGATCGTCGCCCGCCGCAAGGCCGAGGAGGGCAACGACGCCCATGTCGGCGCGCCGATGCCGGGCGTGGTCTCGACCGTGGCGGTCAAGGCCGGCCAGGAGGTCAAGGCCGGCGACGTCCTGCTCTCGATCGAGGCGATGAAGATGGAGACGGCGCTGCACGCCGAGCGCGACGGCAAGATCGCCGAAGTGCTGGTCAATGCCGGCTCGCCGATCGATGCCAAGGACCTGCTGGTCGTCTACGGCTGAGGCCGCCGAGACGCTCGAAAGCGACGAAGGAGGCCCCCGGGCCTCCTTTTTCGTATTCGAGACAAATGTCCCGAAGGACGCGCGACATTCGTTCACGCTTCTCCTCGAAGCGCGTGGAACATACGATGATCTCGAGACTTCCTTAGGAGAGGAGGTCGATTCTCGCGAGCCGAACCGATAGATCGCGCAGTCGACGCGACCGGTCGACGGGGTCGATGCGAAGCACGCGTCAACCATTCGGTAACGATCACGGCGCGAGGATCACGGGAATGATGCAGGGAGATGGATTCGTGTCGCTGCTGGTCTGCCTCGCGGTCCTCGTCGGTCTGGTGACCGGGCTGCGCTTCAACGTCAGAATGCTGGTCTGGCTCTGCCTGGCCGCGATGATCTGCGGCGTGATCGCCGGTACGATGGGGGTCTCCGCCCCCGGGCGCACGGTGCTGACGACACTGGTCTCGCTGGTCGCCCTGCAGGTCGGCTATTTCGTCGCCCTGGTGATCGGCGCCATGCGGCTCGCCGACATGCCGGAACCCGCCGGCGAAAAGGCGCGCGCGTCGCGGCGCGGCGAAGCCTCGCGTCCGACCGGCGCCTGAGGCGCGCTCACGCCGGCAACGGCGGCAACTCGATCGTCACGGCGAGACCGCCGGACGGCGCGTCGCCGAGGATCAGGCGACCGCCCTGCCCCTCCACCACCGCCCGCGCGATCGCCAGACCGAGGCCGAAGCCCGATCCGGCGTTGAGATTGCGCGACACGTCGCCGCGGACGAAGGGGTGGGTCATCACCTCGCGCGCGGCTTCCGGAATGCCCGGACCGTCGTCCTCGACCTCGATCACCGCCGTCGCCTCGCGCAGCGACAGCCGCACGCGGGCGCGCTTGCCGTATTTCACGGCGTTCTCGACGAGATTGGTCAGCGCGCGGGTGGTCGACTGGGCCCGCAGGCGGCGCGACAGATGGTTCGGCCCCGCATAGACGACGTCGCCGCCGAGATCGACGGCATTGTCGCAGACCGTCTCGATCAGCGCGGCGAGATCGACCAGCGCCGGCTCCTCGGCATGGCGGCCCTCGCGCAGATAGGTCAGCGCGCCCTCGATCATCTCTCCCATCAGGTCGAGATCGCGCCGGAACTCCGCCTGCAGCGCCTCGTCGTCGACGAACTCGGTCCGGAGCCGCATGCGGGTGATCGGGGTGCGCAGGTCGTGACCCATGGCGGCGAGCATGCCGGTGCGGTCGGCGACGAGATCGCGGATGCGGCGGCGCATGGCGTCGAAGGAGCGGGCGGCGACGCGCACCTCCTCCGGTCCCTTGGGGGCGAGCGGCGGGCCGTCCTTCTCGGCGTCGAAGGCGCGGGCGGCGGCGGCGAGATCGCGCAGCGGCCGGACCAGCGCCACCGCCGCCCACAGGGCGAGCAGCAGCGACGTGACGAGCGCGAGGCCGACCACCACGGCGGGAACCGCCACATTGGGCGGCGGCGGCGGCGGCAGACGCGGCACCAGCACGAGCCATTCGCCGCCGGTCAGGCCGACGGCGAGGCGCATGACCTCGCCCGACGATACCGGCGGCACGATCCGGATGCCCTCGACCCAAGGGCGGATGTCGTCGATCAAGGGGCCGAGGTAGCGGCCGGCGGCCGAGTTGGCCCCCGTCGGTTCGGCACCGGCCGGAGGATCGGGATCGAGGTCGAGCTTGAGCTCGGGGAAGATCGCCGCCATCTCCTCGATGCGCGCCTCGCGCGTCTCGCCCGGCGGCAGGCCGGCGATGTAGCGGACGATGGCGTCGACATGGACGCGGACGATGCGCGGCGGCGGCTGGAAGATCAGCAAACCGGCCGCGGCGATGATCTGCACCAGGATCGCCGAGGCGATCGCCACCAGCACCAATTGCCCGGCGAGGCGTCGGGGCCAGAGGTGCCAGGGGATCCGCATCAGGAACTCTCGACGTCGGCGGCGAAGAGATAGCCGCCGGCGCGGACCGTGCGGATGATCTCGGGATGGTGCGGGCTCGTCTCGATCTTGCGGCGGATGCGGCTGATCAGGATGTCGACCGAGCGCTCGAAGGGCCCGGCGACGCGGCCCTGCGTCAGTTCGAGCAGCCGATCACGCGACAGCACGCGGCCGGGGCGCTCGACCAGCACGCGCAGGAGGTCGAACTCGGCCCCGGTCAGGGCGACCTCGGCGCCGTCGGCATTGATCAGCCGACGCGCCGCGACCTCGAGGCGGTGGCCTTCGAAGGCGTGGACGGCGAAGCGGGCGGCCTCGCCCGGGCCCTCGCCGGCGGTCCGCCGCAGCACGGCGCGAATGCGGGCGAGCAGTTCGCGCGGGGAAAAGGGCTTGCCGAGATAGTCGTCGGCGCCGAGCTCGAGGCCGGCGATCCGGTCGCCCTCGTCGGAGCGGGCGGTCAGGATGACGATCGGGATGCGGCTGGTTCGTCGCAGACGGCGGCAGATCGACAGGCCGTCCTCCCCCGGCAGCATCAGGTCGAGGACGATCAGGTCGACGGTCTCGTCGGCGAGGCAGCGATCCATCTCGCCGCCGTCGGCCACGACCGTCACCCGACAGTCGTTGGCGCGCAGGTAGCGCGCGACCAACGTGCTGATTTCGCGGTCGTCCTCGACGACCAGGATGTGAGGCGTCGGATACATTCTTCCGTCTTGCCACGGATGGGACGATTCGCGTTCGGAATTTTTGTTTCCGATCGATGTCGGGGACAAAAACCCGCGTGATCCGTCGTCTTCGCTTCGAATTGTTCCAAGTCGCGGCGGGTCTCAGACGTCGCCGCGCGCCAGCGCGCGCAGCGCTTCGACCCGGGCGATCTCCACCCTCTCGCGATCGACCCTGACGCCGTGCTCGCGCAGCTTGGCGAGACCGCGCGAGAAACTCTCGGGCGTCATGCCGAGGCGGCCGGCGATCAACGTCTTCTCGTAGGGAAACTCGAGCGTCGCGCCGCCGCGGGCGCCGCCCGCGAGATCGGAGAGGAAGCCGGCGATGCGGCGGGTGGCGGGCAGGCTCTTCAGCCGCTCCAGTTCCTCCACCATGACGCGCAGGTGGGCGGAGGCCGAGGCCAGCATCGGGAAGGCGAGGTCGGCGTCGGCTGTGAGGCGCGAGCGCAGACGATCGGCGTCGAGCACCAGCACGCGGCAGGGGGCTGCGGCCTCGGCGCCGGCGTGGGTCGGGATGCCGAGGAGGGCGGCGGCCTCGCCGAAGCTCTCGCCGGCGCCGTTGATGGCGACGACGGTGTCGATCCCATCCTCGGAGGTGCGCATCAGCTTCACCCAGCCGGAGACGACGAGGAACAGGGTGTCGATCCGGTCGCCTTCGAGGAACAGCACCTGCCCCTTGGCGAAGGCACGCGGCGTGCGGTCGCCGACGATGTCGCGGGCGAGCGCCTCGTCGATGGCGCGGAACAGCATGTTGCTGCGAACGACGGCGAAATCGGCGGCATCCATGGCGGCATCCTCAGAGGCGGTCGCTCGCCTCGCGGGCGAACTGGGCGAGGCGGGAGAGCGAGGCGATCTCGACGCTGTCGCGTTCGACGGCGACGCCCTCGGCGCGCAGGGTGGCGAGCGCGCGCGAGAAGCTCTCGGGCGTCATGCCGAGACGGCGGGCGATCAGTGCCTTGTCGTAGGGCAGCCGCATCCGCAGGCGGCCGGCAGCGCCCTCGCCCTGGACCCGGCGGGCGCAGGTGACGAGGAAGTCGGCGACGCGCTGGGGCGCGGCATGCGCCTTCATCACCCGCACCTGTTCCGACAGCGTCGTGGTGTGGTGGGCGATCGAGGCGAGGAGCGCGGTGGCGACGCGGCCGTCGGCGCGCATGGCGGCGCGCAGCGTCGCAGCCTCGATGCGCAGGAGCCGCGCCTCGGTCACCGTGTCGGCGGCGACGGGGAAGCGACCGCCCATGAACATCGCCGCCTCGGCGAAGCTCTCGCCGACGGTCATCACCGCGACCACCGCCTCGGACCCGTCGGGCAGCAGGCGGTAGAGCTTCACCCAGCCGTCGAGGATGACCCAGAAGGCATCGGCCGGATCGCCCTGGCGCACGACGCTCGCGCCGCGATCCCAGCGCCGCGGCACGGCACCGGCGAGGACCGCGGCGGCGACCTCCGGGTCCATGTGGCGGAACATCGGCACCTCGCGAATGCGCGCGAGGTCGGCCGCGTCGATCTGAAACAGGGGACGGGGCTGGCCGGTCAAACGGTGTCTCCATCGATCGCCTCGTCCGCCGTGACCCGCGCGGACCGAAGACCGCGATCGTTATAGCGGAGGACGCGCCGCGTTCCATGCCTCTGCGACGCATTTCGACGAAGCCCTGCGCCCGTCCATCGACGCGCGGGCGAAATCGGTCAAGGACATCGGCCGGGTTCGGCGCGAGAATGCCGGCTCCCGATCCGCCGGAGCTTCGCGATGATCACCCGCCGTACCGCCGTCTCGCTCCTCGCCGGCCTCGCGTTCGTCTCCGCGACGCTGCCGGCGCGGGCCGCGGCCCTGCCGATTCTCGGGCGCCGTCACGACGGACGCGACGCCCGGCCGGAAGACTTCCCCGAATGGCGGCTGGTCTACTTCGGCTACACCCATTGCCCCGACGTCTGCCCGCTCGGTCTCCAGACCATGGCCGACGCGATCGAGGCGCTGGGGCCGCTCGGCGCCCGTCTCTCGCCGGTCTTCGTCACCGTCGACCCCGCCCGCGACACGCCGGCGGTGATGTCGCAGTATGTCGGCTTCTTCCATCCCCGCCTCGTCGGCATCACGCCGAGCGAGGAGGAGCTCAAGGTGATGGGCAAGGCCTGGCGGGTGAAATACGCCAAGGTGGAGGTCGGCGAGGGCCGTCCCTATCTGATGGACCACACCGCCAGCCTGCTCATCACCGATCCGGCGGGCGAGCCGGCCGGACGGCTCTCCCACGATCTCGGCGGCGCGCGTTCCGCCGAACGGATCCGCGCCGCGATGGAGGCACGCAGTTGACGAGCGAGACCGGTCAGGGCGATCCGCTCGCCACGCATTTCGGCCGCCGGATCGTCTCGCCCGACGAACGGCGGCGCCTGGTCCGCTCGACCTTCGAGGCCGTGGCGCCGCGCTACGACCTGATGAACGACCTGATGAGCCTCGGCATCCACCGCCTGTGGAAGCGGCGATTCGTCTCGCTCGCAGCACCGCGTTCGGGCGAACGGGCACTCGACCTCGCCGGCGGCACCGGCGACGTCGCCTTCGCGCTGGCGCGGGCCGGCGCGACCGTGGCGGTGGCCGATCCCTCGATCGCGATGATGACGGTGGGCATGCAGCGGCCCGGCGGCGAGGCGATCGCCTGGGTCGAGGCGGAGGCCGAGGCCCTGCCCTTCGACGACGCCACGTTCGATCTCGTCACCATCGCCTTCGGCATCCGCAACGCGACGCGGATGGACGCGGCGCTGGCCGAGATCCGCCGCGTGCTGCGCCCGGAGGGGCGCTTCCTCTGCCTCGAGTTCTCGACGCCGCGCCGTTGGCTCGCGCCCTTCTACGGCCTGTGGTCGCGCACCGCGATCCCGGCGCTGGGCGCCGCCGTCTCCGGCCGGGTCGAGGCCTATCGCTACCTCGTCGAATCGATCGGCCGCTTCCCCGACCAGCCGACCTTCGCCGGTCAGATCGAAGCGGCCGGCTTCGCCGACGTGCAGTGGCAGGACCTCTCCTTCGGCATCGCCGCGATCCACGGCGGCCGGCGGCACTGAGCTCCGCCGTCGAGGTAGGATCGTCGATCGACGCATACGTCCACCGTCTTCCCCGCGCGTCGCGGCACGCCGCGGGAACGGGGGTCCGCGCGCCGGCCTCGCGCCCCGGGATTGTCCCGATCGCACGGCGTCGCACCGTCGAAGGACCGACTGGACATGACCCTTCCCTTCGGCTCAACATCCGAACCAATACGTCAAGATGAAGCCCTCGAGGTCATGCCTCGAAAGGGTCGAGGGAGGACACGATGCTCGGATCGATGCAGGACTGGCCGCTGCTGTGCACCAAGATCATCGACCACGCGGCGCTGCTGCACCCGGGTCGGACGGTGCTGTCGCGTTCGGTCGAGGGGCCGATGCACGAGACGACCTGGGCGGAGATCCGCCGGCGTTCGCTCAAGGTCGCCAAGAGGCTGGACAGGCACGGCATTCGTCTCGGCGACCGGGTGGCGACGCTGGCCTGGAACACCTGGCGCCATCTCGAGGTGTGGTACGGCCTGCTCGGCCTCGGCGCCATCTACCACACGGTCAATCCGCGGCTCTTCCACGACCAGATCGTCTGGATCGTCAACGACGCCGCCGACCGGCTGCTGTTCGTCGACCTGACCTTCCTGCCGATCATCGAGAAATACATCGATCAGATGCCGACGCTCGAGCAGGTGATCGTGCTGACCGACGCCGCGCACATGCCGGCGACGACGCTCCCCAACGCGGTTCCTTACGAGGACTGGATCGCCGAGGTCGACGAGGACTTCGCCTGGAAGGCCTTCGACGAGAACACCGCCGCCGGCCTCTGCTACACCTCGGGCACCACCGGCAACCCGAAGGGCGTCGTCTATTCGCACCGCTCCAACGTGATCCACGCCTTCCAGGCGGCGCAGGTCGACATGTTCGGCTGCGGCTCGCGCGACGTGATCATGCCGGTCGTGCCGATGTTCCACGCCAATTGCTGGTCGCTCGCCTTCACCGCGCCGATGGTCGGCGCGAGCCTCGTCATGCCGGGGCCGAAGCTCGACGGCGCCTCGATCCACGAGATGCTGGAGGTCGGCAAGGTGACGCTGACCGCCGCCGTGCCGACGGTCTGGCAGATGCTGCTGCAGCACATGGAGGCGAAGCAGGTCCGGCTCTCCACTCTGAAGCGGGTGATCATCGGCGGCGCCGCCTGTCCGCGCGCCATGACCGAGAAGTTCGAGAAGGTCTACGACGTCCGCGTCGCCCATGCCTGGGGCATGACCGAGACCAGCCCGCTCGGCACGATCTGTTCGCTGAAGCCCGAGACCGCCGACCTCGACCTCGAGGCGCGGCTCGATCTCCAGGTGAAGCAGGGCATTCCCCCCTTCGGCGTCGAGATGAAGATCACCGACGACGCGAACGCCGAGCGCCCGCGCGACGGCCGTTCCTTCGGTCGCCTCAAGGTGCGCGGCCCGGCGATCGCCGGCGGCTACTTCAAGGGCGCGGGCAAGGAGGCCTTCGACGCCGACGGCTTCTTCGACACCGGCGACGTCGCGACGATCGACCCGAACGGCTACATGCAGATCACCGACCGTTCCAAGGACGTCATCAAGTCGGGCGGCGAGTGGATCTCGACGATCGATCTCGAGAATCTCGCCATCTCGCACCCCGACGTGCTGGAGGCGGCGGTGATCGGCGTCGCCCACCCGAAGTGGGACGAGCGGCCGCTGCTGGTGGTGGTGCCGAAGCCCGGCACCTCGCCGACCCGCGAGGGGCTCCTCGCCCATTACGAGGGCAAGATCGCCAAGTGGTGGATGCCCGACGACGTCGTCTTCATCGACGAGATCCCGCACACCGCCACCGGCAAGATCCAGAAGATGACGCTGCGCGAGCGCTTCCGCGACTACAAGCTGCCGAGCGCGTGATCGGGGCGGCGGACCGCCGCCGCGCGGAACCGGGGACGGCCGGAGATTGTCGTCGACAGCCGCGCACGGTCGGTGCAGGCTCCGGCGGATCGACATTCGCATGCGTCGCCGCCGGTCTCCGGCGGCGCGCGGAGTTGCCTTCATGACGTTCGCCGCGCCGGCGCCGCGCCACCGTTCCCCGCAACCACTTCGCGCCGACGGCGACCGGACCGGGGCTCGGGCGTCATGACGGCGGCACCGGACACGACCGTCGACGGCCCGCAGGGGCGGTGGACCGCGCTCGCCGCGCGTCCGCTCGTCCGGGCGGGCGCGGTCGTCCTCTTCCTCGTCATGGTGATGGTGGTGCGCCGGCTGGTCGATCCGCGCGGCTTCTTCTTCCTCGAAGACGACGCCTGGTACTACCACCGGATCGCGCTCAACATCGCCCGCCACGGCTTCAGCTCCTTCGACGGGCTGGTCGCCACCAACGGCTATCATCCGCTCTGGCAGATGGTGATGGCCGGCGCGGTCTTCCTCTTCGACGTCGGCGTCCGCGGCGTGATCCTGCTGCAGCTCGTCCTGGTGGCGGCTGCCGTCTGGATCTTCCTCGCCTGCCTGCGGCGGATCGGGCCGCTGCACGTCGCCCTCGTCGCGCTCTACATGCCGATGAGAATCCAGGGCATTCTCGCCCACGGTATGGAAGTCGACCTCGTCTTCCTCGCCGCCGCGACGTGGTTCGTGGCGATGGCGCGCCATGCCGACGGGCGTGACGGCGGCTCCGTCCACTGGCTCGGGGCGACGGTCGCCTTCTGTTTCCTGGCGCGGATCGAGGCGATCGTCTTCGTCGCGCCGGGGGCCCTCCTCCTGGTGCGGTCGAACCGGGCGCGCGCCGTGCTCCTCGCCGAGATCGTCGCGGTCGTCGGCCTCTACGGCGCGATCAACATGGCGCTCTTCGGCCTGCCGATGCCGATCTCGGGCGCGGTGAAGTCGCTCGGCGGGCTGCAATGGAACGCGGCGCTGGCCGAGCAGCTCTTCCCCTTCGGCGTCAGCGCGAAGAAGATCTTCCAGGCGCCGCACGTCGGACGACAGTTTCCGCCCTACCTCGTCGCCGCAGCGCTCTTCCTCGCCTTCGCCCGCCGCGATCGGCTGCTCGGGGCGATGACGGCGTCGATCGGCCTCGGCCTCGCGGTCTATTGGACGAAGCTCTTCTTCTTCTCGTCGTGGCAGGTCTGGCCCTGGTACGACTTCCCGGCGATCCTCACGCTCTTCCTGCTGGTGGTGACCGTCGACCGCGTCGCCGCGCGCCTCCAGGCGGCGCCGGGCTCCGTCGCCCGCTACGCGCGCCTCGGCGAGATCGTCCTCGCCGCCGGCCTCGTCGGCTTCGTCGGGGCGACCGCCCGCAACGGCGCCTGGCGGACCGGACCGGGCCTCGACACCGACTTCGAACGGATGAACGCCTTCGCGGCGGAGGAGGTGATGCGGCGGCTCGGCCCGGTGCCGATCGCCATGGGCGACCGCGCCGGCTCCTTCGCGGCGGTCCATCGCGGGCCGGTGGTCCAGCTCGAGGGCCTCGTCTCCGACAAGGCCCATCTCGCCGCGCTGAGGCCGGACGCCGACATGGAGGCACGGCTGTGCGGCCTCGGCGTGCGCCACGTGATCTCCTACCAGCGCGATCTCGGCGACTACCGCGAGCTGGACATCCCGGTGATCCGGCCGGAGCTCTCCGGTTACCGCTCGTCGACCTATCGCGCGCGGAAGGAGAACGAGGTCTTCGCCCTGAAGCGACCCGACATCTTCGACAATTCCGAGACCCGCGACCGTGATCCCGTCGTCTATCTCTGGGCGCTCGACTGCGACCGCGCGGCGCGGTGAGCGGCACGATACGTAAGGATTCCGACGACGTGGCCTCGGCGGCGGTATGCCGGTAAAGCTGTGCCGTCTTGGAACAGATCACCCCGAGCTCGCGACCATGGACTTCGACGACACGCTGCGCATGATGATCGGACCGCTGATGGCGGTGACGATCGCCGTCGCCATCCTGAGCCACCCCGGACGGCCGGCGCCGACGCACGCCCCGCGCATCACCCCCGAGGCGGCCGCCCTGTGGCAACACGCCTGGGACACGGCCGCACCGATGCTCCAGTCGGGCAACTGACCGCCCGCCGTCACTCCCCGAAAGTCGCCGCCATCTCGGCCGCGGCCGCGACGAAGACCGGCACCAGCGACACCGCCTTGTCGAGGCTCATCCGCGCCGTCAGCGCGTGGCAGGCGATGGCGGCGAAGACCCGCCCGCGCGGATCGCGCACCGGCACCGCGACCGCCACCAGTCCGCTCAGGAACTCTTCGTCGTCGACGGCGTAGCCCTGGCGGGCGATCGTCTGCAACTCGCGCTCGAGCACCGCGCGGTCGACGATCGACTTCGGCGTCTCCCGCGTCAGCGTCAGACCGTCGAGGAGCCGATCGCGCTTCGCCTTGGGCTGGGTGGCGAGCAGCAGCTTGCCGCTGGCGGTGCAGTGGAGCGGCACGCGCGAACCCGGCTCCAGCGACAGACGCAGCGGCCAATGGGTCTCGACGCGGTCGAGATAGACCACGCCCTGCCCCGACAGGACGGTCAGGTTGCAGGTCTCGCCGACCCGCTCGACCAGGTCGGCGAGGATGCGGTGGCGCGCCGCCGAGGCGCCGGACTGGCGCACGATGCCGAGACCGAGACGCTGCATGCGCGGGGAGAGGGTGAACTTCTTCGAACCGCCCTCGCGCTGGACGAAGCCCTCCTCCTCCAGCCGGTGACAGAGGCGATGGGCCGTCGCCTTGGGCAGGCCGATCTCCAGCGCGACGTCCGTCACGGTCGCCGAACCGCCGTTCTCCACCAGGAACTCGAGCACCTCGAGGGCGCGAGCAACCGCCGGTCGCTTCGCCCGCCCGGCCTGCTCGCGCTGATCATCGGTGCCTGCAACCACGTCGAGATCACCCACCTCGTCACCCTCCTCTGCGCGTCCCGAATTTCCGAACACGGATCGAGATTCGTCGCCATGATTGCATATTTTTCCGTTAAACGGAACAGATAATTGCGTTTAATCGATTGACTCGAAGATCGTTGGCCGTAATTCTACGCATCGAGAGGTCGCCGATCGAAGCGACCCCGCTGGGGAGGTCCTCGTGGATCGAGAGGTTTACGATTTCGTCGTCGTCGGCGCCGGATCGTCCGGCTGTGCGCTCGCCGCGCGCCTGAGCGAGAACGGACGCCACACCGTCGCCCTGCTCGAGGCCGGGCCGCGCGACACCAATCCGTGGATTCATGTTCCGATCGGCTATGCCAAGACGATGTGGAACGAGCGGGTGAACTGGTGCTTCCGCACCGAGCCCGATCCGGGCATGCACGACCGCCGCATCTACTGGCCGCGCGGCAAGGTGCTCGGCGGCTCGTCGTCGATCAACGGCCTGATCGCCATCCGCGGCCAGCGCGAGGACTACGACCGCTGGGCCGAACTCGGCAACGAGGGCTGGTCCTTCGCCGACGTCGAACGCTACTTCGTCCGCCTCGAGAGCAACGACCTCGCCGGACGCGAACCCGGCCACGGCGCCGACGGTCCGCTCAGCGTGTCGAGCATCGGCGCCCGCCACGAGCTGATCGAGGCGGTCATCGGCGCCGGAGAGAAGCTCGGCATCCCGCGGACCCGCGACTTCAACGGCGTCAAGCAGGAAGGCGTCGGCTACTATCAGCTGACCACCCGCAACGGCCGGCGCTGCTCCACCGCGCAGGCCTATCTCAAGCCCGCCCGCCGCCGCGCCAACCTGCGCGTCGTCACCGAGACGCGGGCCGAACGGGTGCTGATCGAAGACGGCCGCGCCGTCGGCGTCGTCTGTTCCTCGGGTGGTCGGCGCTTCGAGATCGGCGCGCGGCGCGAGGTGATCCTGTCGGCCGGCGCGCTGTTGTCGCCGCAGCTGCTGATGCTCTCCGGCATCGGCGACGGCACGGAACTCGCCCGCCACGGCATTCCGGTCCGCGTCGACCGGCCGGCGGTCGGCAAGAACCTGCAGGACCACCTCCAGCTCCGCCTGATCTACGAGGTGAAGCGGCCGATCACCACCAACGACCAGCTCCGCAGTCTGGTCGGCCGGGTGTCGATCGGTCTGCAGTGGCTGCTCACCCGCACCGGACCGCTCGCCGTCGGCATCAACCAGGGCGGCATCTTCACCAAGGTGCTGCCGGAATCGACGCGGCCGGACGTGCAGTTCCACGTCGCGACCCTTTCCGCCGACATGGCGGGCGGCACGCCGCACCCGTTCTCCGGCTGCACGCTGTCGGTCTGCCAGCTGCGGCCCGAGAGCCGCGGCGAGGTGAAGCTCGCCTCGGCCGATCCGCTCGCGGCGCCGCTGATGTATGCCAACTATCTCTCGACCGAGACCGATCGGCGCTGCGCCAAGGCGGCCCTCGCCTTCGCCCGCAAGCTCGCGGCGACCGAACCGCTCGCCGGAGAACTGGTGCGCGAGCATCTGCCCGGTCCCGCCGCCGTCACCGACGACGACCTGCTCGAATTCGCCCGCGAATACGGCGCGACGATCTTCCACCCGAGCGGCACCTGCCGGATGGGCGTCGATGCCGACGCCGTCATCGACCCGCGCCTCAGGGTGCGCGGCGTCGCCGGGCTGCGCGTCGTCGACTGTTCGATCATGCCCGAACTCGTCTCGGGCAACACCAACCTTCCCGCGGTGATGATCGCGGAAAAGGCATCCGACATGATCCTGGAAGACCTGAACTCATAAAAAACGGAGGGAGGAAACATGTCGACGAAACCAGACAAGGGGGAAATGAGGAAGGTAGTCTTTGCCAGTCTGATCGGTGCGACGATCGAGTGGTACGACTTCTTCCTCTACGGTGCGGTCGCAGGCATCGTCTTCAACAAACTCTTCTTCCCGGCGAGCGACCCGGTGGTGTCGATCCTGCTGGCCTACACGACCTTCGCCATCGGCTTCGTGGCGCGGCCGCTCGGCGGTCTCGTCTTCGGCCATCTCGGCGACAAGACGGGGCGCAAGAGCGTCCTCGTGGCGACGCTGATGATCATGGGCGTCGCCACCATGCTCGTCGGCTTCCTGCCGACCTACGATCAGATCGGCATCCTCGCGCCGATCCTGCTGGTGATCCTGCGTCTGGCGCAGGGCATCGGGCTCGGCGGCGAGTGGGGCGGCGCGGTGCTGATGACCTACGAATACGCCGCACCCGAGAAGCGCGGCTTCTACGCCTCGATCCCGCAGATCGGTCTGGCGATCGGTCTGTGCCTGTCGTCCGGCGTGGTGGCGCTGCTGTCGCGTCTGCCCGACAAGGACTTCCTGTCCTGGGGCTGGCGCATCGCCTTCATCGCCTCGTTCCTCCTGGTGCTGGTCGGTCTCTACATCCGCGTGAAGATCGTCGAGACGCCGGAGTTCCGGAAGGTCAAGGAGCAGAACGCCGAAGTGAAGGTCCCCGCCGCCGAGATGATGCGGCTCTATCCCGGCAACGTGTTGCTCGGCATGGGCGCCCGCTACATCGACGGCGTGTTCTTCAACGCCTTCGCCGTCTTCTCGATCGTCTACCTGACCCAGCTCGCGCCGGTGAAGGTGTCGCGCGAGGTGGCGCTGTGGGGGGTCTCGGCCTCGGCGCTGATGATGGTGGCGACGATCCCGTTCTTCGGCTGGGTCTCCGACAAGCTCGGGCGCCCCAAGACCTACGCGATCGGATCGGCACTGCTGGCGCTCTCGGCCTATCCCGCCTTCATGCTGCTCGGCTCGGGTGATCCGGTCCTGATCTTCGCCGCCCTGATCATCCCCTTCGGCGTGATCTACGCGATGTGCTACGGCCCGGAGGCCGCGCTCTTCGCCGATCTCTTCGATCCGCGCGTGCGCTACAGCGGCATCTCCTTCGTCTATCAGTTCTCCGGCATCTTCGCCTCGGGACTGACGCCGATCATCGCCACCTATCTGATCGAGGCCAACGGCAAGCAGCCCTGGTACCTGATCGGCTACGTGGTCTTCGCCGCCATCGTCTCGATGCTCTCGGCGCTGGCGATCCTCAAGCGGCAGACGGTCGGCTACGGCCAGCTGCAACGGGCGACCTGAGCCCGCCCCGGACGTGGGGCGCAGGCCATGGCCGGCCCCACGTCCACCCCTCGACTTCGGGCCCGTCCCGACCAGACCACGAGCGGCCGCCCACAGAGGCCGCCGCGCCGGGATCGGCGTCGCGCGCAGGCGCGGCGTCCCCGCTGCCAGGAGAACACGACGATGAAGATGACGACCGAAGAAGCCTTCGTGAAGGTTCTTCAGATGCACGGTATCGAACACGCCTTCGGCATCATCGGTTCGGCCATGATGCCCGTCTCCGATCTCTTTCCGAAGGCGGGCATCACCTTCTGGGACTGCGCACACGAGACCAATGCCGGTCTGATGGCCGACGGATTCACCCGTTCCACCGGCAAGATGTCGATGGCGATCGCCCAGAACGGACCGGGCGTCACCGGCTTCGTCACGCCGATCAAGACCGCCTACTGGAACCACACGCCGCTGCTGCTGGTCACCCCGCAGGCCGCCAACCGCACCATCGGTCAGGGCGGCTTCCAGGAGATGGAGCAGATGCGGCTCTTCGCCGACTGCGTCTGCTATCAGGAAGAGGTGCGCGATCCGACCCGCGTCGCCGAGGTCCTGAACCGCGTCATCCTGAAGGCCCGCCGCGCCAGCGCGCCCGCCCAGATCAACGTGCCGCGCGACTTCTGGACCCAGGTGATCGACATCGAGCTGCCGCAGATCGTCCGCTTCGAACGCCCCGGCGGCGGCGAGGACGCGCTTGCCGAGGCCGCCAAGCTCCTCAGCGGCGCCGCCTTCCCGGTGATCCTGTCGGGCGCCGGCGTCGTGCTCTCGGGGGCCATCGCCGACGTGGTGGCGCTCGCCGAACGGCTCGACGCGCCGGTCTGCTCCAACTACCAGCACAACGACAGCTTCCCCGGCTCGCACCGTCTCGCCATGGGACCGCTCGGCTACAACGGCTCGAAGGCCGGCATGGAGATCATCGCCAAGGCCGACGTCGTCTTGGCGCTCGGCACGCGCCTCAACCCGTTCTCGACCCTGCCGGGCTACGGCATCGACTACTGGCCGAAGAAAGCCCGGATCATCCAGGTCGACATCAACCCCGACCGCATCGGCCTGACCAAGAAGGTCGACGTCGGCATCGAAGGCGACGCCGGCAAGGTGGCGCGCGGCATCCTCGCCCGGCTCTCGCCGGCGGCCGGCAACGTCGGCCGTGACGACCGCAAGGCACTCGTCTCGCTGACCAAGTCGCGCTGGGCGCAGGAACTCTCCAGCCTCGACCACGAGGACGACGATCCGGGCACCGTCTGGAACGCCGAGGCGCGCACCCGCGACGCCGATCTCATGAGCCCGCGTCAGGCCTGGCGCGCCATCATGCGCTCGGTGCCGAAGGACGCGATCGTCTCCTCCGACATCGGCAACAACTGCGCCATCGGCAATGCCTATCCGAGCTTCGAGACGGGGCGGAAGTATCTGGCGCCGGGCCTCTTCGGTCCCTGCGGCTACGGCTTCCCGGCGATCCTCGGCGCCAAGATCGGCAACCCCGACACGCCGGTGATCGGCTTCTCGGGCGACGGCGCCTTCGGCATCTCGATGAACGAGATGACGGCCTGCGGCCGTGACTGGTGGCCGGCGATCACCATGGTGATCTTCCGCAACTATCAGTGGGGCGCGGAGAAGCGGAACACGACGCTCTGGTACGACAACAACTTCGTCGGCACCGAGCTCGACCGCGAGACGACCTATGCCGGCATCGCCCGGGCCTGCGGCGCCGTGGGCGTCGTGGTGCGGTCGATGGAGGAGCTCTCCGACGCGCTGGAGAAGGCGGTCGAGCGGCAGATGAAGGAGAAGAAGACCACCTTCATCGAGGTCCTGCTCAACCAGGAACTCGGCGAGCCCTTCCGTCGCGACGCGATGAAGAAGCCGGTGGTGGTCGCCGGCATCGACCCGGCCGACATGCGCCCGCAGCAGGGCGCCGTCTGAGACGGAAGCGTCGCTTCCCACAGGTGACGAAGTCCCCCGGCGCCCTCGCGGGCGCCGGGCGGGCGAACGCGTCCTTCGAAAGACAGACGAGGGCCTCCCCGTGACGTTTCCATCCGGCCTCGCAGACCAGAGCCGCTCTCCTCGCCCTCCCGTCGTGGTGCGGTGATGCGGGCGCTCGACCATCTCTTCGACCGGGCGCGCGACCTCCGCCGCCACATCGTCCTGCCGGAAGGCGGCGATCCGCGCGTCGCGGCGGCGGCCGCCATCGCCGTCCGCGAGGGCTTCGCCCGGATCACGCTGATGGACGGCGAGGCCGCC
>DBMN01000005.1:0-5141 GCA_002298965.1 Rhizobiales bacterium UBA697
TCCGCCGCGTCGGTCGCCGGCCGCGCGACGGCGAAGGCGTCGGAGGCGACGATGCCGAGCCCGTCGCGGCGGACGGTCTGGATCAGCCGGTGGCGATCCCAGTCGGACGGCAGGGTCAGCCAGACGTGCAGGCCGCAGGGATGCCCGAGCGCCTGCGGCAGGATGCGGCGGGNNGGGCGAGCGTCTGGCGCTGCTCGGCTTCCGCCCGGACGCGCTCGAGGATGTCGCGGGCGAGACCGATGGTGATCCAGTGGGTCGCCAGTGCCGTCATCAGCGGTGCCGGCATCCGCGTCAGCGCGGCGAGCAGCGACAGCAGCGGATCGAGATCGGCCGCCGTCGGGGCGACGACATGGGCCGTGCGCAGCCCCGGCGACAGCGTCTTCGACAGGGAGGCGACGTACCACGTCCGCTCCGGCGCCCGCGCGGCGAGCGGGGCCGGCGCGCTCTTCAGCGCCAGCAGCGCGTAGGGGTCGTCCTCGACGATCGTCAGATCGTGCCGCCGCGCGACGGCGACGATCGCCTCGCGGCGCGCCTCCGACAGGGTCGCCGTGGTCGGATTGTGGATGGTCGGCGTGATCACCACGACCTTCGCCCCGCTGCGCAGCGCTTCCTCGGCGAGCGCTTCCGGCACGATCCCTTCGCCGTCGACGGCGACGGCAACGGGCTTGCGGCGGGTCTCGGCGCCGGCGGCGATCAGCCCCGGATAAGTCAGCGCCTCACAGAGAAAGCCGCCGCCCTCGGGGACCAACCGACACAGCAGCGCGACGAGCGCCGTCTGCGCGCCGGAGCAGACCACGATCCGATCGTCGTCGACGTCGGGCAGCAGCGGCCGCAGCCAGGCCGAAGCCGCGGCCCGTTCGGCGCGCGAGCCGGCGCCGGCGTGATAGGCCATCAGCAGATGGGCGTCGGTGCGTGTCAGGATCTCGGAAATGCCGTTGCGGATCGCCTCGTCCATGCGCAGGCCGGTCGGCGGCGGCGGGATGTTCATGCCGAGGTCGATGCGCGGCCCGGCCGTCTCCCGGCGCGGCGAGACGAAGGATCCGCGCCCCGTGACCGCGTCGAGGAGCTCACGTCGGCGCGCTTCGCCATAGGCCCGGGTGACGGTGGTGAAGTCGACGCCGAGGGCCTCGGCGAGGCGCCGCTGCGGCGGCAGGCGATCGCCGGGGCGCAGGCGGCCGGTCTCGACCGCCCGTTCGATCGACTGGACGATCTGGAGGTAATAGGGCTCTCCGCCGGAGGTGAGCGGGCGCGCCCAGTCGATCACCCCGTCCCCGCGCGCCATGTGTCTTCATCCCCGAACGGCTTGCATGCATTTGCCGAATTGTCGGGCAGTCGAGACGGGCGGTCAACGGTCATGAGGTCGCGACGGCGCCGTCTTCGACAACGGGGGACGCCCGTCAGTCGCGGTCGTCCTCGCCGTCGCGGCCGTGGCGATGACCGTGGCCGTCGTGACCGCGGCCCTCGACGCGCTCGAGCGTCGCCGGGTCGAAGCGGGACTTCACCGTGCGGCCGTCGGGGTCGACCGCCAGGACCTTGTAGCAGCCGTCGTCGGCGCGGATCTTGAGGACGCTCCAACCGGCCCCCTCCAGCTTCGCCTTCAGCGCCTCGCGCGGCTGCCAGTCGGCGAGCGGTACGGCGCAGCGGTCGTCGGCGCGCGAGGCGGACGGCGTCGCGACGGCGAGCGTGGCGGCGAGGACGGCGAATGCGAGGGTGGGCGGACGACGGAACACGCGCATGATCTCCCTGATCGCGGCCATAGGAGCACAGTCACCTGACGCCGACCTGAAGGATCTCGACAAAATACCCGACGCGGGCGCCGTCCGCCCGTATTATTGATGGGGTCGGCCGATCGCACGACGCGCGGCCGATTCCCGCGGGGCGCGCGGGCTGCGGGGCGTTCGAGGCGGACATGCGCATTCTGGTGATCGAAGACGACGTCGTTCTCGGTCAGGCGGTGAACGACCACGTCGTCGCCGAGGGCCACTCGGCCGACCGCGTCACCCGCCTCGCCGATGCCGACGCGGCGCGGCGCACCGGCGTGTTCGATCTCGTCCTGCTCGACCTGATGCTGCCCGACGGGCGCGGCCTCGACTTCCTCAAGGCGCTGCGGGCGGCGGGCGACGTCACGCCGGTCGTGGTGCTCACCGCACGCGACCAGATCTCCGACCGGATCGCCGCACTCGATGCCGGCGCCGACGACTATCTGGTCAAGCCCTTCGATCTCGCCGAACTCTCCGCCCGCATCCGCGCGGTCGGGCGACGCTATTCCGGCAATCCCAATCCGCTGGTCGTCGTCGGCGACCTCGACGTCGATCTCGCCGCCCGTTCGGTCCATCGGGCCGGCAAGCCGATCCGGCTGACCCAGCGCGAGTGGTCGCTGTTCGAGGCCTTCGTGCAGAACCCCAACCAGTTGATCTCCAAGGCACGGCTCGAGGAACGGCTCTATTCCTTCGATGCCGAGGTGGAGAGCAACACCATCGAGGTCCATGTCGCGCGGCTGCGCAAGAAGCTCGGCGCCAACGCGATCGAGACGGTGCGCGGCATGGGCTATCGGCTCGGCACGCCGGGAGAGGAGGCATGAGCGCGCCGCGTTCGGGCAGCCTCGGCCGGCGGCTCGGCCTCGGCCTGTCGGTGGCGATCGTGCTGTCGTGGCTCGCCGCGGCGGCGGTCGCCGGGCTGGTGCTGAAACACGAGATCGACGAGGTCTTCGACAGCGCCCTGCAGGAGGTCGCCCAGCGCATCCTGCCGCTCGCCTATTCCGAAGTGCTTTCGCGCGAGGACGGCGAGCAGACGCAGCACCTGCCGCCGCTCGGACCGCATCGCGAGGCGATCACCTATGTCGTCCGCGACGCGGCGGGCAACGATCTCCTCCAGTCGAGCGACGCCACGCCGGCGCGGATCCCCAAGGATCTCGCCGACGGTTTCACCACGGTCGACGGCTTGCGGCTCTATTCGGTGGCGGCCGTGAAGGGCTCGATCCGGGTGACGACGGTCGAGCCGATCGCCCATCGTGCCGCGGCGCTGCGCGGGGCCGTCCTCGGCCTGCTCCTGCCGCTCGCCGCGCTGGTGCCGATCGCGCTCCTCGCCGTCCATCTCGTCGGCCGCGCGACGCTCAGGCCGGTCCTCGCCTTCCGCGACCGGATCGGCTCGCGCGGACGCGGAAATCTCGAGCCGCTCGGCGAAGCCGGCCTGCCGACCGAGATCGCGCCGATCGCCGAGGCGGTCGACGCGCTGATGGAGCGGCTGCGCGGCGCGCTCGAGGCGGAACGCAGCTTCACCGCCAATGCTGCCCACGAACTCCGAACCCCGATCGCCGCGGCGCTCGCCCAGACCCAACGCCTCGCCGCCGAGATCGAGGGCGACGACCCGCGGGCGCGGCTGCGCGCCGTCGCCGCCTCGCTGCGGCGGCTGTCGTCGCTCTCCGAGAAGCTGCTGCAACTCGCCAAAGCCGAGGGCGGCGGGCTGCTCGCCGAGAAGCCGGCCCAGCTCGGGGCCGTGCTCGCCCTCGTCGTCGACGAGGTCGACCGGCGGCGCGACATCGCCGACCGGCTGACGATCGAGACCCCGGACGACGGCGGCGCGGCGCTCGACATCGATGCCGACGCCTTCGCCATCCTGGTGCGCAATCTGGTCGAGAACGCCGCCATCCACGGCGATCCCGAAGGCCGCATCGTGCTGCGTTTCGACGGCCGGGTGCTGGAGGTCGAGAACGACGGACCGGCACCGGCGCCCGACGTGCTCGCCCGGCTCGGCCGGCGCTTCGAGCGCGGCGGCAGCACCGCCGAGGGCTCGGGCCTCGGCCTCGCCATCGTCGCGGCGATCTGCCGGGGGGCCGGGGCGACCTTCGAGATGCTGTCGCCGGTCCCCGGCCGCAGCGACGGCTTCCTCGCCCGCGTGCGTTTCGCCGATCCGGCCGCGAAGCTGACGCGAAGCTGAAGGCGTTCACACGTCGACGTCAGGTCGGCGTCAGGTCGCGGGGTCAGGGTGTTCCGGTCCAATCAACCGGAGACCACCCCGATGAAGACCTCCCTCGCTCTCGTCGCAGCGCTCCTCGCCGGCACCGCCGCCGGCGCCGCCATCGCCTCGACCCCGGAAATCGCCGACCGCCTCGCCGGCGGCGAGCACCATGCCGCCCGCGCCGAGACCTCCGACGACACCCCCTTCCGCGTCGCCGGCGACCATCGCCGCGACCGCGATCGCGACCATCACGGCCGCAAGCACCACCGCGACCATCACGACGACGATGACGACGACGACGACGGCGCGCGCGGCGAAGGTCGCGGCGGCGGTCGCATGCCGGTGACCGGTCCGAGCGATCCGACGACGCCGGTTCCCGACAACGGCCTCTTCCAGGGCAAGACCCGGCCGAAGGTGGAGGTGAACTGATGACCGACCGTCCCACCGTTTCCCGAGGAGTTCACCCCATGAAGTTCGTTCTGCCCGTCGCCGCCGCCACCGCCGCCTTCGTCGCTCCGACGATGGCCGCCGCCCGCCAGGTGACGATCGAGACGACGATGAAGGCCTACGGCGGCCCCGGCGCCTATGCCGTGGTCTGGGTCGCCGATGCCTCCGGCAAGTACAAGGGCACGCTGTGGATGGCCGGCGACCGCGCCAAGTACTGGCGCCACCTCGCCGACTGGCAGCGCGCCTCCGGCGGCCGCGCCACGGAAGTCGACGGCATCACCGGCGCCAGCATCGGCTCCGGCCGCACGCTGAAGATCACCGTCGACGTCGCCGATGCCCTGATCGACGCCGGCTACGTCGTCCATGTCGACACTTCGGTCGAGGACGGCCGCGACGTCTCCGCCGACGCCGTGGTGCCGCTCTCCGCCGACCAGTCGNNGCCGGCAAGGGCTACGTCAAGTCGCTCAAGGTCACGTTCTGAACCGAGGATCGATCATGCTCCGCCGCCTCCATTCGCTGCCCGGTCTCGTTCTCGCCGTCGCCCTCGCGGTCACCGCCGCGACGGGCGCGGTGCTCTCCGTCGTGCCGGCGCTCGACCGGCTGTCGACGCCCGCGATCACCCGCGGCACGTCGGTCGCCGACCTCGCCGCCGCCGTCTCCGCCCGTCACGAGGCGGTCGCCTCGATCCGGGTCCGGGCGACCGGCGTCGTCACCGCGAGCGTCACCGACGGCGAGGC
>DBMN01000005.1:5199-5400 GCA_002298965.1 Rhizobiales bacterium UBA697
TCGGCTTCGGCTCCGACGGCCGGATCGCCGCGGCGATCTCGGCGCTGGCGATGATCGTCGTCGTCGTCTCCGGCCTCGCGCTGCTCGCTCGCCGCATGGGCGGCTGGCGGGCGCTGACGCGGCCGGTCCGCGGCTCGACGGCGGAGCGGCTGCACGGCGAAGCGGCGCGGATCGCGGCGATCGGCCTGATCGTCTCCTCGC
>DBMN01000286.1 GCA_002298965.1 Rhizobiales bacterium UBA697
GCACGACGCCTTCGCCGCCTTCCGGGCGCGCGGCTTCCTGCCCTCGATCGCGGCGATGCGCTTCGTCGCCCGCGCCATCACCCCGCCGGGGCGGCCGCGCCGCTTCGACACGCGATTCTTCGCGGTGCCGGCGAGCGCCGTCGGCGGGCGGATCGAGACCGGCGTCGGCCCCTCGGGCGAGCTCGAGGACGTCGCCTGGGTCACCTTCGCCGAGGCCCGCGCCCGGCCGGAGCTGCCGCCGATCACCAAGGCGGTGCTCGACGAGCTCGACGGGCGGCTGATGCGCGATCCCGGGTTCGGCCCCGATCATCCGGTGCCGTTCTATCGCTGGGTGCGCGACCGTTTCGTCCGCACGGAGATCTGAGCCGATGAGCCTCCTCGCCCTCGCCATCTTCGCCGGCGCGCTGTTCCTCAACGCCGGATCGCCGGGCCCGAGCGTCGCGGCGCTGGTCTCGCAGGTGCTGTCGCGCGGTGCCCGTTCGGTGCTGCCCTTCCTCGCCGCCATGTGGATCGGCGAGGCGCTGTGGCTCGCCGCCGCGGTCGCGGGGCTGGCGGTCGTCGCCGAGCGGCTGCACGAGGTCTTCGTCCTCGTGAAGTGGGCGGGCGTCCTCTATCTCCTGTGGCTGGCGATCGGCCTGTGGCGCGATCCCGGCGCGGCGGAGGGCGAATCGACCGCCCCGACCGGCGGCTGGCGCCTCTTCGCCACCGGCATGGCGCTGACCATCGGCAATCCCAAGATCATGGTCTTCTACGTCGCGCTCTTGCCGACGCTCCTCGACGTGCGGGCGATCGGCCTCGCCGACTGGGCGCTGCTCACCGCCGTGCAGATCGGCGTGATGGCCTTCGTCGACCTCTCGTGGGTCGCGGCGGCATCGGGCGCGCGGCGGTTCCTGACCTCGCCGCGGGCGGTGCGTTGGACGCGCCGGGCGAGCGCACTCGCCATGGGCGGGGCGGCCGCGACCATCGCGGCACGGGCGTGAGGCCACATTAAGCCGAGTTAACTGGATAAGTTATACGGCGCGTATTACTATTCACGACATGGAGGAACCCACCGCGGCCGATCGGCCCGCGGCGCGAGGTTCTCCGACGAGACGACGATCGACGCAGCCGCCACGGCACGGAAGGCTCGCCTTCCGTGGGGAGCCCGCGCGTGTCGACGAAGGAGGCCGTCATGAAACGCAGGACCCTCGCCCTCACCATCCTCGCCGCCGGCACCCTCGCGGTCGCCTTCGCCACCGTTCCCTCGGCCGACGCTCAGCCCGGACCCGGCATGGGCTGGGGTCAGGGCGCCGGGCGCGGCCAAGGCGCCGGGATGGGCGGCGGCATGGGGATGGGCCGGCCGGACGCGCCGTGGCGCGAGCGCTTCGCCGCGATCGACACCGACGGCAACGGCGCGATCTCGGCCGCCGAGATGCGCGAACAGGCCGAAGGCGTCTTCGCCGCGATGGACGTGAATTCCGACGATCGCCTGACGCGCGAGGAATACATGGCCGTCCGCATGGGCGCGCAGCGCGGGTACAACACCGATCGGCAGGCGCAGATGCAGAGCCGCAAGGCCGCGCGCTTCGGCACCTGGGACACCGACCGCGACGGCTTCGTCGGCGCGGCGGAATTCGCCAAGGGTCACGAGGCGGAGTTCCGTGACGCCGACCGCAACGGCGACGGCGCGCTGACGCCGGTCGAATTCCGCGGCCGCAACTGGTGAAGGGAGCGGCCGAAAAGGCGTCTCGCGCTTGACAGCGCCGGCCTTTTCGGTCAGGTATGCCCCACTTCGAGATCGGCGCGAGGCCCGGTGCGCGAGCACGCGGGCCTTCGCTTTCGAGATTGTTTTCCAGAGGGACCGGCCATGGCCAAGGCGACCACCATCAAGATCAAGCTCGTGTCGACCGCGGACACCGGCTACTTCTACGTGACCAAGAAGAACTCCCGCACCATGACGGAGAAGTTCGCCGCGAAGAAGTACGACCCGATCGCGCGCAAGCACGTCGAGTTCAAGGAAGCCAAGATCAAGTGATGCGCCTTCGGGCAGCACATTGATTTTGTTTCAGAAAGCCGCCCTCGCCGGGCGGCTTTTTCGTTGCGGGGTACCGGCAGGGTACCACGCGGATCGGATTGGCGGCGATCACCCGCAAGCGCATCCGCGCCGGGGAGGCGCCGGCTGGGCGTGGTCACGATGTGGAAGAGGTAGGGTGCCGCCCTGCCCTATGCACCCGCCGAGGCGGTCCAGAGCTTAAACGTCCGAAACGACGGGCGGCGCGATGACGATAGACGGTCCGAATCGACACGACAAGAAAGCCGATCGCCCAAGGTGGTCATGCCTTCGGCCCCACCGGTCGTATCGCTATCCGCCAGTGCTGAAGTCGTAGCACGTGCTCGAGTAGGGGAGTGACAGGACAACCTTCGACTGGTTGCCGATGCGAGCGATGACACTGACGTACTCGGGGCTTTTCTTTTTCGTGTCCGGTCGTTCGCATTGTCGGGATCTCCGAGAGGTTTCCTCGAGGAGTCGGCTTCATCCTCGCTTCACCCCCGAGGAGAATCCCCCCGATGAGCCAATCGATCGCCGCGACCGGGTCGACCCCGATCCGTACGCCCGAAAGGGCCGAAGCCCCCGGCCGCGACCGCACCCCCGACAGAGACGCCGACGACGAGAAGCAGACGGCCGCCCGGGCCCCCGCCGGACAGGGCCGTCTCGTCGACCGCTACGTCTGACCCCGCAACGCGTCGACTTCGCCGAATCGAAAGGGCCGCCCCGAGGGGCGGCCCTTTGCCTTCTCCGGTTCGCT
>DBMN01000288.1:0-434 GCA_002298965.1 Rhizobiales bacterium UBA697
CGCTGGACGTCGCTCGCCGGCCGCGCCGAGAGCGACGACTTCTCCGGCGATCTCGCCGACTGCGGCCGCCTGCTTGCGCTCGCCTATCCCGACCGCGTCGCCCAGGCGCGCGGCGCGACCGGCGCCTTCCGCCTCGCCAACGGCCGCGGCGGCAAGATGGAGGCGCACGAGGCCCTGGCGCGTCAGCCCTTCCTCGCCGTCGCGGAGATGCAGGGTGCGGCGCGCGAGGCGCGCATCCTCCTAGCCGCGCCGCTCACAGCCGCCGACATCGAGGCCGATTTTGCCGCCCATGTGGTCGAAGAAGACGAGGTGCGCTTCGATGCCGCCGCGTCGCGGGTCAAGGCGCGGCGCGTCCGCCGTTTCCACCGGGTGATCCTGTCGGAAAAGCCGATCGAGAAGCCCGACCGGGCGCTGGTCGCCCGCGCGCTGATGGA
>DBMN01000288.1:482-3186 GCA_002298965.1 Rhizobiales bacterium UBA697
TCTCGGAGGAGACGCTTCTCGCCACGCTCGAGGACTGGCTCGCCCCCCATGTGCTCGGCCGGACGTCGCCCGCCGACATCACCGAGGGCGACGTCTTCGACGGGCTCGACGCACTGGTCGACTGGGAGGCGCGCCGCCTTCTCGACCGCGAGGCGCCGACCCATTTCACCGCGCCGACCGGCTCCAACGTGCCGATCGACTACGAGGTCGAGAACGGCCCTGCGATCTCCATCCGGGTGCAGGAACTCTTCGGCCTCGATCGCCATCCCGCGATCTGCGACGGGCGCGTCTCGCTGCTGGTCGAACTGCTGTCGCCGGCGCATCGGCCGATCCAGGTGACGCGCGATCTCCCCGGCTTCTGGCGCGGCTCGTGGCGCGANNCACGTCTGGCCGGACGATCCGGCCGCCGCCGCCCCGACGACACGGGCGAAGCCGCGCGGCACGTGAGGCGGGCCGTCCCGTCTTCACCCGATTGCCGCCTTGAACTCGCCGCGCCGATCGTGCACGGCTTCGCACGACGTGGGATGACGGGGCGACGATGAGCGGGACGAAGACCGACGGGCGATATCTCGGACTGGACGGGCTCAGAGGCATCGCCTCCTTCGCCGTCGTCATCCATCACTCGCTGATCATGGGAACGGACATCGGCGGGTTGTCGGTGTTCCTGTTCTTCATCCTGTCGGGCTTCCTCATCACCGGCATCCTGCACCGCTCGCGCGAGGCGATCGAGGCGGGCAGGCTGGCGATCGGCCCGGCGCTGACCGACTTCTGGATCCGCCGGGCGCTCAGGATCTTCCCCGCCTACTATCTCTGGCTCGGCGCCTTCGTCGTCCTCGACGTCGTCTTCCGCAAGGGCGAGATCGTCGGCGAGCTCTGGTGGTATCTCGCCTATCTGCAGAACTTTCTGCTCGGCTTCGTCACCTACCGCTGGGGCGACTTCACCCATGTGTGGAGCCTCGCGGTCGAGCAGCAGTACTACGTCTTCTTCGCGCCGCTGGTCGTGCTCCTGCCGACGTGGGCCCACACCAGGCTGATGATCGCGACGATCCTCCTCTGCCTCGCCACCATCGCCGGGCTGCAGGCGCTCGGCTACGAGATGATCACGCTCTATACGTCACCGGCCAACGGTTTCGTCTTCATGGCGGCAGGCGCCCTGATGACGCTCGAGCGCGCCCGTACCCCGCGCTGGATCGGCTCGACCGCGATGCTCCTCGCCGCCGCGCCGGTGATCGTGGCGCTCGCCTGTTATCCGATCGCCGAGCGCACCGTCGGCTTCCATCTGCCCTACGTGGTGCTGCAACTGGGCTCGGTCGCGGCGCTGTCCGTGGTGATGATCCACGTGCTGCAGAACCCCGAGAGCGGCCTGACGCGAGTGCTCGAGCTCGCGCCCTTCAAGTATCTCGGCCTGATCTCCTACGGGCTCTACGTCATCCACCTGCCGGTCGGCGTCTTCGCCGAGGCGTGGCTGCCGCTCGCCCGTTGGAGCGAGGCGACGGGCCTGCCGAAGAACGTCGTCGACTTCGCAGTGATGGCGCCGGTGTCGGTCGGGCTCGCCAGCCTCTCCTGGTACCTCTTCGAAGCGAAGGTGCTTGCGCTCAAGGACCGCCTGCGGCGAGGCTAAGGAACCGGCTACCACCGGGAAACATCGGACGACCAACGAGGGATGGACGGCATGGATCGATCGACGGGACGTTTCGGAGGGATGGCGGCGGCACTCGTCGCGCTCGGGCTCGCGGTCTCGCCCGCTTCCGCGGTGGTCATCCTCGATTCGACCTGGAAGGCCGAGGGCGGTGCCAAGGGGCGCGAGACCGCGGGCTTCAAGGCGCATCTGAAACTCGCCGCCGAGCCGCAGTTCCGCGCCGTGCTGGCACTCTCGACCCCCGACGGCGCCTGGGGCGAGGCCTCGGGCACCTGGATCGGCAACGTCGAGGGCCATGCCTGGATCCTCACCGCCGCCCACATCTTCGAACTGCCCGGCTCGACCGACGACTACGTCGTGCGCGGACCGAAGGGCGAGATCATGAAGGCCGACCGGCTGGTGATCCATCCGAAGTGGAACGGCGACACCGAGACCCGCACCGGCTTCGACCTCGCGCTGATCCGGCTGAAGAAGCCGATCGAGGGCCTCGGCGAGCCGCCGTTGATCCATGCCGGCGGCAGCGAGGCGGGCAAGACGATCACCTTCGTCGGTTACGGCAATCGCGGCATCGGCTCGAAGGGCGAGCAGGCGAAGTTCTACGAGGGCTCCGACAAGGCGGCGGCACGCGGCGTGGTCGACCAGTACGTCGATCCGGCCGGCGCGAAGAAGAAGAAGGGCGACCTCGGCAACTGGATGGGCGTCTTCCTGCCCAAGGAGGACGGTTCGATCGAGAACCCCTACGGCGGCTCGAACAAGCCGGCCGACCGGATGGTCGGCCTGCTCGGCTCGGGCGACAGCGGCGGCTCGGCCTGGATGAAGGTCGGCGGCACCTGGGCGATCGTCGGCGTCAACGGCAACGGCACCGGCCACGCCCGCTACGGCGACAGCTCCTGGATGGCGCGGGTGTCGCCGCACCGGGAGTGGATCATGAGCGTGTTCCCGGGGGCGCAGTTCACGCCGTGAGGGCGGATGCGCGTCCTGGAGTGGCGCATCGGCAAGCGCGCGGTTGCGCGACCTTTGCATAATTCGGTCTGGCGCGTCGCGCGATGGTTCGAGGCCCCGCTC
>DBMN01000303.1 GCA_002298965.1 Rhizobiales bacterium UBA697
CGGGGCAGCTCGTCGGCCTCTTTCGGGCCGCCGCCGGCGCCCGTTCGCAGGTCGCCGGTCGGATGGAGGGCGCACGGCCGCGATCATCGGTTCGCCGTGCGGCTCGGGCCGCCGGCGTCGCTCGGACGCGGTACGTTCGCGGGGTCAGCAGAAGGCGCGGCGCGGACGGCCGGAGGCGTGGTCGGGCAATTGCGTCAACAGGCCTCCTTTCTCGCCGCATCGACGGCGGCGGCGTCGACGACGCGCGTGATCGAACGGGCGGCCGCGGCACCGCGGCGCCAGGCGACCAACTCGGCGAGGACGGAGATCGCGATCTCCTCCGGGGTCTCGGCACCGATGTCGAGACCGACCGGGGCATGGACCCGCTCGAACGCGTCGGCGGCGAGGCCTTCGCTCTGCAGACGGGCGAAGATCTTCGCCGCCTTGCGTTTCGAACCGATCATGCCGATGTAGCCGGCCTCGGTTCCGAGCGCCCATTCCAGCACGGTCGCATCGCGCTCGTGGCAACGGGTGTCGATGAAGACGGCCGAGCGTCGATCCGGCTTCAGAGCGGCCATCGCCGTCTCGAGCGGTTCGACGCGGATGTCGAGCGCATCGGGGAAGCGTTCGGCATTGGCGAAACGGGCGCGGTGATCGACGATCACCGTCTCCCATCCGGCGGCACGCGCCATCCGGGCGGTGACGAGACCGATCTCGCCGGCACCGAAGAGGTGCAGGACCGGGGTCGGCAGGATCGGTTCGACGTGGACGTCGAGCCTTCCGCCGCGGACCAGGCCCGCATCGAGCGCCGGATCGCGCAGCGAGAAGGACACGGTGCGCGGACGTCCGGTGGCGACGGCTTCGCGGGCGACGAGGACGACCTCGTCCTCCGCCGGCCCGCCGCCGACGCTGCCGACGACCGAGCCGTCCTCGTGGACGACCATGCGGGCGCCGCCGTCGGCGGCGCCGCCCCTCTTCGCCGTCACGATCGTCGCCAGGGCGCAGGCCCTGCCTTCACGTCTCTCGTGGATGAGATCTTCGAAGACGTCCATGGGATGGCCTCCCGTGGCGAGGCGACGGCCGGCCGGTGCACCCGGCCGGCGTCGAACGGCGTGCGAGGCGTCAGGCTGCGATCTTGATGCAGGAGCCCGACTGGCAGACGTCGACGCACTGCGGCTCGTCGAAGTCGCCTTCGCAGTCCTTGCACTTCTTGGCGTCGATCTTGAAGATCTTGCCCTTGTGGCTGATGGCCTTGTTCGGGCAGACGTCTTCGCAGGAGCCGCAGGCGGTGCAGGTCTCGGTGTCGATCATATGGGGCATGGTTCTTCTTCCTTCCTCGGTTTCGCGACGCCGGGCCTCCCCCGGCGTCGTCTGCGGGCTCAACGCTCCGTGCAGGAGATGCACGGATCGATGGAGTTCACGATGATCGCGATGTCCGCGACCTTGGCACCGGCGAGCATGAAGCGCAGGGCATCCCAATTCATGAACGTCGGCACGCGCCATTTGACGCGCTCGGGGTTCGCGGTCTCGTTGGTCTTCAGATAGTAGACCAGCTCGCCGCGCGGAGCCTCGACCTTGGCCATCGCCTGGCCGGGCGGGATGTCGGGGCGATCCTCGAGGTGGATCTCGCCGTCGGGCAGCCGATCGAGCGCGCGCAGCACGATGTCGATCGCGTCGCGGGCCTCGTAGAGGCGGACCATGGCACGCGACCACACGTCGCCGTCTTCCTGCGTCCGGACCTGGACGTCGAGGTCCGGGTAGGCCGCATAGGGCGCCGCCAGACGGACGTCGTAGGCGATGCCGGCGCCGCGCGCCACGGGACCGACGACGCCGGTCGAGAGCGCCTGCTCGCGGGTCAGCACGCCGACGCCGCGGGTACGGCGCAGGATCGACCCGTTGGTGCGATAGGTGTCGATCAGCTCGTCGACCAGCGGCGAGATGCGCTTGAGGCGCGCCTTGAGATCGGCCGTGACCTCTTCGTCGAGATCGTAGCGCACGCCGCCGATGCAGATCGCACCGAGGTCCATGCGGTTGCCGAAGACGCCTTCCTTGATGTCCTGGGCGATCTCGCGGACCTGCATGACGTGCATGAACAGGGTCTCGAAGCCGACCAGATGCGCCAGGATGGCGACGTTGAAGAGGTTCGACGCGATGCGCTTCACCTCGCCGGCGATCACGCGCAGGTACTTGGCCCGCGGCGGGATCTCGAGGCCGGCGATGGTTTCGGCGGCCATCGCGAAGCTCTCGGGATGGCTGGCCGAGCACAGCGAGCAGATGCGTTCCGTCAGCACCACCGTCTGGGTGATGGAGCGATGGGTCGCGAGATACTCGATGCCGCGATGGACGTGGCCGGCGTTGATGTCGACCGCGCCGACGGTCTCGCCGCGGACGTCGATCTTGAAGTACATCGGCTCTTCGAGCGCGACGTGCAGGGGGCCGACCGGGATCGTGTAGGTCTCGGGGACCTGGGTCTCATGAGGCGTGGTCATGCCGCGTCCTCCTTGCGTGCAGCGGCGATCTTGTCCCAGAGCCCCTTGGTCGACGCGGCGTTGACCAGCGTCGAATAGGGGATCAGGCGTTCGAAGACGGCGGGTTCGATCGCCGGATCGATGAACAGGCGACGCGGATCGGGATGGTCGCGGATGACGATGGAATAGAGTTCCATCATCTCGCGCTCGCCCCAGTCGGCGGTGCGATAGAGCGGCGTCAGGCTGACCACCTCGCCGCCGTGCGGCACGTGGACGATCAGCGTGAGCGTGTCGCCGTCGAGGTCGAAGTGATAGGCGAGCTCGTAGGAGGTGCCGTCGAGCGGCGTGCCGCCGAAGCTGGTCGGGACCGGCTTCGCGGGCTTCTCCGCGGCTTCCTCGCCCTCGGCGACCTCTTCCTCTTCTTCCTCTTCCTCCTCCTCGGGAGCCGGCGGCTGCGAGGCGGTGGTCATCGAGAGACGAGCACCCAGTTCGAGCATCAGGCGACCGACGGCGAAGAGTTCGTCGCGATCGGCGAGTTGGGCCCAGGCGGTCGTCACGCCGTAGTCGTCGGTCTTCGCCTCGTAGGCGATGCCGGCGGGCGCGACCGCGGCCAGACGGGCCTCGAGATCTTGCGGCAGGCGGGTCATGGCTTTTTCCGATTCTTCATGAACTTGGCGCGGCACTTCGGGCACATCGGCCGGAGCGTCGCGACCTCCTCGTCGGTGAGCGGCGGGCGCGTGTTGCGCATCGGCGCGGTGTCGAGCGCGGTGGCGCCGCATTCGGAGCAGGTCATGTTCGGGATCAGGCCGTGTTCGACCATCCGATACTTGTCTTCCTGCAGGTGGGCGAGCGACCAGTCGTCGGTCTGATGGATCGAGCCGGTCGGGCAGTAGAACTCGCAGGTGCCGCAGAACACGCAGGTGGCGTGCCAGCAGTCGAAGGCGAGACCGCCCGGATCCTTCGAGAACTTGATCGCGCCCGACGGGCAGACGCGTTCGCAGAGCTTGCAGCCCTCGCAGGACGGCGCGTCGAACTCGATGCGACCGCGGAAGCGCTTCTGCGTCACGGTCGGGCCGAACGGATAGGGATCCGTGGCCGGGCCGTTGACGAGGTTGCGCCAGAAGAGGCCGAGAACGTTCATGGCTTTCTCCTCACAGCCGCTGGCGCCAGACGGCGATCGCCTTGGCGACACCGTCGAGGATGGCCTGAGGACGCGGCGGGCATCCGGGGATGTTGACGTCGACCGGCAGGTACTGATCGATCGGCGCGCAGGTGGCGTAGCTCTCGCGGAAGATACCGCCCGAGATCGGGCAGACGCCGACGGCGACCGTGACCTTGGGGTCCGGAATTTCCTCGAAGAGGCGGAGCGCCGCGTCACGCACGTGGCGGGTCAGCGGACCGGTGATCAGCACGATGTCGGCGTGGCGGGGGCTGCCGCAGTACTGGCAGCCGAGACGCTCCACGTCCCAGCGCGGGATCAGGGCGGTGGTGGCGAGTTCGACGTCGCAGCCGTTGCAGGAGCCGGCGTTGATCCGGTAGAGCCACGGCGAGCGCGAGGCGACGTCCTTGAATCTGCTCAGGATGTTCATGTCACACTCCTCACGCCGCGACCACGACGGCAAGGCTGGCGAGGGCGGCGACCAGCGGCCACTTCAGGAAGAAGGAGACCGCCTGGTCGATACGCATGCGGCCGATGCCGACACGCAGGGCGGTGACGCCGAGGAGCATCAGGACGAAGTCCTCGAGCAGCCAGACCACGAGGCCGAGCGGGCCTTCGGGGACGATCGGGAAGAACAGGGTGAGACCCAGTCCCAGCACGACCACCGACTTGACCGCCGACATCAGTTTGAAGAGGCCGAGCGCCGGGCCGGAATACTCGACCAGCGGTCCTTCCAGCACTTCCGTCTCGGCTTCCGGGATGTCGAAGGGGATGATCCCGAGGTTGGCCGGATAGAAGAACAGGAAGGCGATCAGGGCCGGCCACAGCATCGGGTCGAACAGGTTCGCCCCGTGGATCTGCTGGTGGCGGACGATCTCGGTCAGCGACAGGACCGCGAACTGACCTTCGGTGGCGCCGGTGCGGAGCGCGACGGCGGCGACGACCAGGACGATCGGCCCTTCGTAGGCGAGCATCAGGGCCATCTCACGGGAGAAGCCGATGGCGCCGTAGGTGGAGCCGGAGGCCGAACCCGCGATCATCAGGGCGACGCCCGGGACGGCGAGCAGGTAGACCAGCACCAGCACGTTGCCGAGCTGCGGCGAGGGCGCCGGCAGCCACGGGACCGGGATCAGCGCGGCGGCGTAGAGCATGGCGACCAGCGCGACCAGCGGCGTGGCCAGGAAGACCAGCTGCGAGGCGACGGTGAGAGGCACCATGGTGCGCTTGAAGCCGAGCTTGACCAGGTCGTAGAGCGGCTGCAGGAGCGGCGGTCCGACGCGGGCCTGGAGGCGCGCGGCGAAGCGACGATCGGCACCCTTGAGGCCGAGGCCGAGAGCGAGAGCGAAGAGACCGCCGGGGAAGAGGAGGACCGAGGTCAGGAGAGCTGCTTGGGAGGACATGATTTCCACTCTCCTCAGGCGTGCTTTTCAGTCGAGCCGTCCTTCGCGTTCTCCCGAGAGAGGAGACCGCGGACGATGGCGTCGGGGGTTTCGAACAGGCTCGAAGCACGCATCCGGATTTCTTCGGCGACGAGGTGGTCGGCACCGGCCTGGTGGACACGGATCCTCTGGATACCGGCACCACGATAGGCGAGACGGAGGTACGGAACGAGCGGGAGTGCCACGATCAGGAGCAGCACGGACACGAGTCCGGGATGCCATCCGTCGGGGCCCGGCAGGCCGCCGGTGAGCGTGGCGACGATCGGGGTCATGCCGAGTTCGGCCTGGATCGCGGCGATCGGAACCAGGATGAGGCCCGGCATCACGCCGACGGCGACGGAGGCCGCGACGAGGATGCCCATCGGGATCCGCATGGCGAGCGGCGCCTCTTCGGCGGCGAGCGCCTTGGCGGTCGGCGCACCCATGAAGGCGGCGTGGGCGAACTTGAGCACCGCGGCCAGCGTGAACAGCGAACCGATCATCGCCGAGATGCCGAGCGCCCAATGGCCGGAGGTGAAGCACGCCTGGAAGATCATCCACTTCGAGGCGAAGCCGTTCAGCGGCGGGATGCCGGCGAGCGACAGACCCGCGAAGAGGAAGACGCCGAAGGTGAAGGGCATCTTGCGGCCGAGACCACCGAGTTCGTCGAGCATCGTCGCATGGTTGGCGACCATGATCGCACCGGCCACCAGGAACAGCGTGTCCTTGAGCAGCATGTGGTTGACGAAGTGGGCGAGACCGGCGGCGACGCCGTCCGAGGTGCCGAGCGAGACCGCCATCATGACGTAGCCGAGCTGGCAGACCGTCGACCAGATGAGCACCAGCTTGATGCCGTTCTGGATGAAGGCCTGGGCGCCGGCGACCAGGATGGTGATCGCGCCGATCACGGCGATGACTTCCAGCATGGTCGGCAGACCGACCAGGGTGCCGCCGACGCGAGCGAAGACCGCGGCGCCGCCGAACAGGGTGAAGAGCTTCAGCACGCCCCAGGGGCCGGACTTCAGCAGGACGGCCGAGATGTAGCCGGACACCGGGGTCGGAGCCGCGGCGGGGTGCATCTGGACATCGATGCGGACGGGCAGCTGGGCGGCCTTCATCACCAGTCCGAGGAAGACGGTGACGAGACCGGTGGCCAGAGCCGGCAGCGGCATGGAGGCCGCGGCCCGACCGATACCGGCGAGATCCGTGGTCCCGGCCGTCGTGGCGAGCACGCAGAGGCCGAGGAACATGAAGCTGGCGCCGATGGTGTTGAAGAAGAAGTACTTGAAGCCTTCGCGGCGGGCTTCCGGGGTCTCCTCGTGGACGATCGCCGCCCACAGCGCCCAGGAGGACATGATCTCCCAGAAGCCGAAGAAGGAGAAGACGTCGCGCGCCGCGGTGAGGCCGACCAGACCCGCGATCATCAGGCCGAAGGCGGCGAAGAAGCGGCCCTGGGCATGGTTGTGCGCGAGATAGGCGGTGGCATGCAGCATGTTGAGCACGCCGACGCCGGTGATGAGCAGCGCGAAGGCGAGCGACAGGGCGTCCCACCGACCGCGTTCCATCAGGATCGCGGCGAAGGCGGCGACCAGCACCAGGACGGCCAGACGGCCGGCCCAGGTGACCGAGCGACGGCCGACCAGCCAGACCACGCCGGCGCCGACGAAGGCGACGATCGCGGCGGCGGGCCACACCATGGCGAGGTTCGGCAGGACCGCGTCGGCGATGCCGGCCTGAACGGCGTAGGCGGTGCCGACCGGCAGGACGAGAGCGAGCGGCCAGGCGGGGACGATACCGCCGGCGACGATCACCACGGCGAGCACCGAGACGGCGATCAGCATGGAGAGCGGCGCCTCACGGACGTCGTCCGAACCGGTCCACGGCTCGAAGAACAGCTTGGCGACGACACGCAGGTAGTAGACGGCACCGGCGAGACCACCGAGCAGCAGCAGCGTCGCGATCTCCCAGTGACCGGCGTCGACCGCCGCCCACACCATCAGGAACTTCGAGACGAAGCCGTTGAAGGGCGGCAGGCCCATGACGGCGATGGAGGCGAGCGCATAGGCACCCGCGGTCACCGGCATCTTGCGGCCGAGGCCGGCGAAGTCGGCGATCATGTGATGGCCGGTGCGCAGGATGAAGGCGCCGGCGGCGAAGAAGAGAAGGGTCTTCATCGCGGCGTGGTTCAGCACGTGCAGCAGCGAGGCGTCGACGGCGAGCGCGGTGCCGAGACCGAGGATGGCCACGATCTCGCCGACCTGAGCCAGCGTCGAGAAGGCGAGCATCCGCTTCAGCTCCTTCTCGAACAGCGCCTTGACCTCGCCGTAGATCACCGTGATCGCGCCGAGGACGACGAGGACGGTGGCGAGATCGACGCCGTGGAAGGCGAAGCGCTTCAGCGACGCGGCGCCGATCACGATCATCAGGATCTTCACCAGACCGAAGACGCCGGCCTTGGTGAGGATGCCCGACAGCGGACCGGAGACCGAGGCGGGAGCGACCGGATGGGCGAGCGGCAGCCAGGCCTGCAACGGCACGAGGCCGGCCTTGACGGCGAAGCCGACGAGGAAGCAGGCGACGATCGCGGCGCCGACCATCGGGGCGGCCTGCGGCAGCCCGGCGGTCATGGCGGCGAACTCGAAGGAGCCGACCTGAGCGTGGGTGAGCAGGATGCCGAGATGCATGACGTAGGCACCACCGGCGCACATCACGAAGTAGACGAGACCGGCCTTGAGAGCCTTCGGGGTCTGTTCATGGACGACCAGCGCCCAGGACGACCAGGTCATCAGCTCCCAGAACAGATAGAAGTTGCCGAGTTCGTGCGCCGTCGAGAGACCGACCAGAGAGCCGATCATCAGGAAGGCGAAGAACCAGTAGCGGTCGCGCGAATGGCTGGCGGCGATGTAGTCGACCGAGTAGATCGCCATCACCGCGCCGATGCCGGCGAAGATCAGACCGAAGAGGCGCGAAGCCGCGTCGAGGCTCGGGTCGAGGGCGACCAGAACCACCGTCGCGATCGCAAGCACCACGGCGGCGACGTCGCGCAGCCGGGCGTTGACGCGGCCGAGGGCGAAGATCGCGAAGGCGCCGACCCACGGCACCAGGACGATCGGCGACCACGGCGCCTCGAAATGCGGAATGCTGCCGACGGCGACGCCGGCGGCATGGGCGGAGAGATCGACCAGCGGTTCCGGCCAGACGCCGAGAACGGCGGTGACCACCGCGAGCACCCAGGCGATCGGCATGGCCGCGGCGGGGCCGGGCACCAGGTCGAAGGCGCGGGTCGGCGTCTCGAAGCACAGGCGCTGCACGACCCGGACGTAGTAGACCGAGGCGACGATCGCCGCCGCCGTGCCGACCAGGGCGATGACGATGCGGCCCTGTTCGATCGCGGCGTAGAGGATCAGGAAGCGCGAGAACGAGCCCTTGAACGGCGACAGGCCCATCGTGGCGAAGAGGCCGAAGGCGAAGAGCGTCGCCGCCACCGGCATCACCGAGACGATGCCGGAGAGATCGTCGAGCCTCGAGGTGCGGGCGCGGCGGACGATGTGCCAGCCGACCACCAGGACGAGGCCACGCATCACGAGCTGGTAGCCCAGATGCATGAAGGCGCCGGTCGTCCCGGCGTCACCGCCGAGGCCGAGACCGACGAGGAGCCAACCGATTTCGGCGATCGTCGAGAAGACGACCACCCGCATCAGGTTGGGCAGGGCGAGTAGTGCCGCGACCTCTCCGAAGAAGAGGAAGATCGCCCCCATGGAGGCGAGAACGGCGGGATCCATCGATGCTATCAGTGACATGGCGACAGGCCTTCCCGTGACCGACGTCCGGAATTACGTTGATGGTACCCTAGGGCGACAGGTCGTCCGGGGCTGTCGGGGAGCCGACAAATACGCATTTGTGCGGGTCGGAATTCGTCACGACGCGGCCCACCATCGCGCGAGCCCCACTCGACCAGGATGAACCGTCATGCACGAAACTGCCGTCGTCGCCGGAATTCTCGGCATTCTCGAGCGCTCGGCGTCTGCCGAGAGCATCGCACGAATCACGTCCGTCCGCATCAAGGTCGGCCGCCTGCGCGGCCTCGACGTGCGACAATTGGTCGGAGCCTTCGAGATCATGGCGGAGGGCACGCGGGCGGAAGGCGCGCGCCTCGTGATCGACGAGGTCGCCGTCTCGGCGCGCTGTCCGTCCTGCGAGGAGACCTTCGAGACCAAGGGCTGGAACCTCGCCTGCCCGAAGTGCGGATCGACCGAGGCGGAGATCGTCGCCGGCCGCGAGCTGCACGTGGAGGACTTCCAGGGGACCCGCGAGGCGAGCGACGGCGCGTGAGAACGACGATCGGACGGCGCCCGCTCGGGGCGCCGTCCGATCGAATCGCGATGGGGCGGACGAAGACGCGCAGACGAAGGCGGGCCGGAC
>DBMN01000323.1 GCA_002298965.1 Rhizobiales bacterium UBA697
CTCGGAACTCCAAACCGACGCCCGGCTGACCAATGCCGAGCTGGCGGAGCGGGTGCACCTCTCGGCGTCGGCCTGCCTGCGGCGGGTCAATCTGCTGATGGAGAGCGGCCTGGTGGCCGGCGCCCATCTGGTGCTGGAGCAGCAGACGGCGGGGTTCGAGGGCACGGCCTATGTCGCGATCACGCTCGACAGCCAGGACCGCGCCCGCCTCGACGCCTTCGAGGCCAAGGTGCGCCTCGTGCCGCAGATCCAGGAATGCTACCTGCTCGCCGGCCAGTCCGACTACCTGATGCGGGTGATCTTCCGCGACATGGCCGACCTCGAACGGCTGCACTCGGAGGTGCTGACGCGGCTGCCGGGGGTGGTGCGGGTGCAGTCGCAGCTGACGCTCCGGACAGTCAAGCGGACGACGCGGGTTCCGGTGTGATCGCGCCCGTCGGGCGGTCCGGCCGACGGCGTGGCGCGATGCCTCAACGCCCGAGCACGTCCTTCAGCACCTTGGTCACCGGCAGGTGGCCGTAGAGGTCGGTGTTGGTGTGGTGCCAGGCCTCGAGTTCGACGGCCGGCGGCGCCTTGCGGCGATGGGCGAAGTCGCCGATGCGGTCCCAGGTGCCGATGACCTCGACGACACGGGCACAGGCGCGCGGCATCTTCACCCGCGCCGAGATCGAGACGATCCGCAACGCGGCGCAGAGCGCCTCGGAGCGCGCCCGGTCGGTGCGCTGGAGGGCGTGGAGCGCGTCGGCGATCACCAGATTGCCCTTGGAATGGCCGACGAGCGCGTCGAGCTTCAGCCGCTCGTCGCGCAGCAGCGCCAGCAGCGTCTCCGAGTCGCGATGGTCGTGCGGCGGCTGTTCGCCGAAGGCGCCGGTCTCGAGGCCGCGGATCCAGTCGAGCGAGCGGTCGACCTGTTCGCGCAGGCGATAGCGGCCGTCCAGACCCGCCGCCCAGGCGAAGCCGCCGGAGGCCTCGGTCAGGAGATCGGCGAGACCCCAGCCGGAGACGATCGCCGCGACCGGCCGGCCGAGTGCGTCGGCGACGTTGCGGCCGAAGGCGGCGGTGCCGAGCGCCGAGCCGCCGACGCCGGCGACCGCGATCGTGTCGACCGAGGCGCCGCCGGCCGCCATGAAGGCCTCGACGTCGGCGCAGACCACGAGACGGCCTTCGCCGGAGGGCGGCACGAGGAGGATGGTGCCTTCGCAGGCCGCGGACGGTGCGAGGTCGATCGCCTCGTCGCGGGTGACGACCTTGACGTCGTAGAAGAGCGCGTCGAGCAGGACGTTGCGGCGGCGGAAGACGTCGAGCAGCGCGGCGCTCGACGGGCGGCCGAACAGCCGCCACGGCAACGTCATCGCATCCGTCCAGCGCGCGATGCCGGCGGAGATGAAGTCGTCTGCCACGTCTCGTTTCCTCCCGTTTCGCCGATCATAGACCCGCGACGGCGCAGGGCCAACGGCGACCTCGGGCGTAGCCTCAGAGGAGGTCGCGCACGCTCTCGACCGGACGGCAGAGCCGCGCGCCTTTCGGCGTCGAGACGATCGGGCGGTTCATCAGGATCGGATGGGCGAGGATCGCGTCGATCAGCTCGTCGTCGGTCTTGGCCGGATCGCCGAGGCCGAGTTCGGCGAAGGGCGTACCCTTCTCGCGCAGGATCGCGCGCACCGGCACGCCCATCCTGGCGACGAGCGCGACCAGTTCCTCGCGCGTCGGCGGCGTCTTCAGATAGAGCACGACCTTCGGCGCTGCGCCGGCTTCCTGGAGGATCGCCAGCACGTTGCGCGAGGTGCCGCAGGCCGGATTGTGCCAGATGGTGACGTCGGACATGGGGTCTCCTCGCGAACGTGGGTGTCCGCGAGGGATAGCCGAGGCGACCGTCCCGGGCAATCGCGCCGGGACGACCCTCTCATTCCGCCGGAGCGGCCACCGCGGCGGGTTCGCGGTCGACCGGGCGCTCGCGGATCGGCAGGTGGACGAGGCCGGCGAAGATGCCGAGCGCCACGCCCATCCACCAGACGGGATCGTAGCTCTTGTTCAGGTCGTAGAGCGCGCCGCCGAGCCAGACGCCGAGGAACGAGCCGACCTGGTGGGAGAAGAACACCAGACCGCCGAGCATGGCGAGGTAGCGCGTGCCGAACATCAGCGCGACCAGCGCGTTGGTCGGCGGCACGGTGGAGAGCCACAGGATGCCCATGGTGGCGGCGAAGAGCACCACCGTCACCGGCGAGGCCGGCGCCATCAGGAAGAGGACGAAGACCACAGAACGGGCGAAATAGATGAAGCTCAGGATCCAGCGCTTGGGGATGCGCATGCCGAGGATGCCGGAGCCGAGCGAGCCGACGACGTTGAAGGCGCCGATCAGCATCAGCGAGATCACGCCCCACTTCGGCTCCATGCCGATGTCGCGCAGATAGGCCGGGAAATGGGTGGTGATGAACGCGACCTGGAAGCCGCAGACGAAGAAGCCGGCGACCAGCAGCACGTAGGAGCGATGGCCGAGCGCCTCCTTGAGCGCCTCGCCGATCGACTGGTCGTGGCCGTGGAACATGCGCGCGCCGGGCTTGCCCTGCAGTGGGATCGCCAGCAGCGGGATCAGGCCCATGATCGCGGCGAGGATGGTCAGGCTGTCGTGCCAGCCGAAGTTGACGATCAGGCCTTGCGTCAGCGGCGAGAAGAAGAACTGGCCGAAGGAGCCGGCGGCGGTGGCGAAGCCGAAGACGAGGCTGCGCTTCTCCTGCGTCACGACGCGGCCGAAGGCGGCCATGACGATGCCGAAGGCGGAACCGGCGACGCCGAAACCGACCATGACGCCGGCTAGATGGAAGGAGAGCGGCGTCGAGGCCCAGCTCATCCACTGGATGCCGATCGCATAGATCACGGCGCCGACTGCGAGCGTCTTGGCGGTGCCGAAGCGATCGGCCGCCGCGCCGAAGGCCATGGCGCCGACGCCCCACAGCAGGTTCTGCCAGGCCATGGCGAGGGCGAAGGTCTCACGCCCCCAGCCGCGTTCGGCGGTGATCGGCGTCAGGTAGAAGCCCATCGACGAGCGCGGACCGAAGTTGATCGCGGCGATGAGGCAGCCGCAGACCACGATCAGCCAGAGGGGGAAATGCCGCCCCGCGGGGCGCTCGCTGCCGGTCATCGGAATTTCCTCCTCCGCCGGGGCCTCGGCCGGCGCACGGCGTTCTCTCGCGCGCGACGCGGACGGACCCTCTCTTCGTAGGAATACGCAGGCCGGACACGTTCGAAAAGTCAAAAGAGGTGCGGAGATCGATCTACGGAGCTGATGGATCCCGCCCCTCGTCGATTTTCATGACGGACATGCGACGGGGGTCTGTTCAAGCCGGAGCGACGACCCTATATTTCAGTCGTCCGCGTAACGGGACGAACGCCGGGTGTTCGCCGGTGTTTTTTCGGGTCTCATATATGCTCAAAATGAGCATAAGACCTCGGGGAGAAACGGAATGACGGATGCGGTCGAGGCCGAGGTGATGGCCGGCGAGGCGATCTCGAAGAAGGCGAAGGCCCCGCGCCGCGCCGCCGCGAGCACGCGCACGAAGTCCGGCGCCGCCGAGAAGGTCGCGGGCAAGCCCGCCCCGCGCGCCAAGGCCGCGACCAAGGCGACCGCCAAGGCCGCGCCCCGCAAGGCGAGCCCCCGCAAGCCCGCGGCGAAGAAGGCTGCGAAGCCGCAGACCGCCGCCGAGCGCTTCGGCGTGCTGCCGATGCCCACCCTCGAGTACACGCCCGAGATCGCCGAAGCGACGGCCCATCTCTACGCCAAGGTCGCCCACGTGATCCCCGAGATCGAGTGGCCGTTCCACGCGCCTTACGTCCACGCCATCAACGAGCTGAAGAAGATCCGCAAGGCGGTCGTGCTGGCGCACAACTACATGACGCCGGAGATCTTCCACTGCGTCGCCGATTTCGTCGGCGACAGCCTGCAGCTCGCCCGCCTCGCGGCGAAGACCGACGCCGAGGTGATCGTCCAGGGTGGCGTCCACTTCATGGCCGAGACCTCCAAGGTGCTCGCGCCGGAGAAGACCGTGCTGATCCCCGACGGCAAGGCGGGCTGCTCGCTCGCCGCGTCGATCACGGCGGAGGACGTCCGTCTGCTGCGTCGCCGTTTCCCCGGCGTGCCGATCGTCGCCTACGTCAACACCTCGGCCGAGGTGAAGGCGGAGGTCGACATGACCTGCACCTCGTCGAACGCCGTCGAGGTGGTCGAGAGCTTCGGCACGGACCGCGTCATCTGCCTGCCCGACCAGTATCTGGCGCGCTGGGTGGCGGCCAATTCCAAGGTGAAGATCATCACCTGGAAGGGCGCCTGCGAGGTGCACGAGCGCTTCACCGGCGCCGAGCTCGAGGCCTATCGCGCCGACGATCCGAACGTCACGATCATCGCCCATCCGGAATGCCCGCCGGACGTGATCGGCGCCGCCGACTTCGCCGGCTCGACCGCCAAGATGATCGACTACGTCAAGACGCTGCCGCAGGGCGCCCGCGTGGTGCTGATCACCGAATGCTCGATGGCCGACAACGTCTCCTGCGAGGCGCCGGGCGTCGAGTTCGTGCGGCCGTGCAATCTGTGCCCGCACATGAAGCGGATCACCCTGCCGAAGATCCTCGACGCGCTCCTGAACATGACCGAGGAGGTCGTCGTCGACCCCGCGGTCGGCGAGCGCGCCAAGGCGGCGGTCGAACGCATGATCAACCTGAAGAACTGACCTCGCCAGAGGCCGCAGGGGAGGCTCGCGCCTCCCCCCTCGTCCGGACGCACGCGCCGGACCGGAGGGCCCGCCGTTGCCGCAGACCACCACCCATTCCCACGAACTCGCGAGCCCCCGCACGCAGGACGGCATCGACGATGTCGTCATCATCGGCGGCGGGCTCGCCGGCATCTTCTGCGCCCTGATGCTGGCGCCACGACCGGTGACGGTGCTGACCGCCGCACCGCTCGGCGGCGGCGGCTCGTCCTACTGGGCGCAGGGCGGCATGGCGGCGGCGGTCGCCGACGGCGACCATCCCGACAAGCACCTCGCCGACACGATCGCGGCGGGCGCCGGAACGGTCGACGCCAAGATCGCCGGGCTGATGACGCGCGAGGCCGCCGCCCGCATCGCCGATCTCCTCGCCTTCGGCGTGCCCTTCGATCGCGACGGCGCCGGCAAACTCGCCGTCGGCCGCGAGGCGGCGCATTCGGAGCGGCGCATCGTCCATGTCCGCGGCGATGCCGCCGGCAAGGAGATCATGGCGACGCTGGTCGAACGCGCCAAGGCGACGCCGTCGATCCGCATCCTCGAGGGTTTCGTCGCCGAGAGCCTGACCCGCGACGGCCGCTCGATCCGCGGTGTGGTGGCGCGGCCGAACGAAGGGCGGGCGCTGACCACCGTCGAGTTCCCGGCCCATGCCGTGGTGCTCGCCTCCGGCGGCATCGGCCATCTCTACCGGGTGACGACCAACCCGCCGCAGGCCAACGGCCACGGGCTGGCCATGGCGGCACGGATCGGGGCGATCGTCGCCGATCCGGAATTCGTGCAGTTCCACCCGACCGCCATCGACATCGGCCGCGATCCGGCGCCGCTCGCCACCGAGGCGCTGCGCGGCGAGGGCGCGATCCTCGTCGACCGCAACGGCCGCCGCTTCATGGCCGACTATCACAAGGACCTCGAACTCGCGCCGCGCGACGTCGTCGCCCGCGCCATCCATGCCGAGCGCGTGGCCGGCCGCGGTGCCTTCCTCGACGCGCGCGAGGCGGTGGGCGACGCCTTTCCGAAGAAGTTCCCGACGGTGTGGGAGACCTGCACCTCGGCCGGGCTCGACCCGCGCGTCGCGCCGATCCCGGTCGCGCCGGCGCAGCACTACCACATGGGCGGCGTGCTCTCCGACGCCAACGGCCGCACCTCGGTCGACGGGCTGTGGGCCTGCGGCGAGGTCGCCTCGACCGGCGTCCACGGGGCGAACCGGCTGGCGTCGAACTCGCTGCTCGAGGCCGTGGTCTTCGCCGCCCGCATCGCCCGCGACATCCAGGGCCTGCTGCCCTCGCCGAAGGTCGCCCGCTGGGCGATCGACCGTGGCGAGGCGGAGGCCGAACTGCCCGGCGGCGGCACTTCCGACATCGTCGAGACGGTGCGCGACCTGATGGCGGCCCATGTCGGCGTGATCCGCTCCGGCGAGGGGCTCTCGACCGCGCTGACGCAGATCGACGCGCTGGCGAAGGGCCGGCACGACGTCGGCACGCTCAACACGCTGACCGCCGCGCGGCTGGTGACGGCGGCGGCGCTCGCCCGCACCGAGAGCCGCGGTGGGCACTGGCGTTCGGACTTCCCCGAAACCGACCCGGCGCAGGCGCGCCGTACCTATCTGACGCTCGACGAGGCCAAGGCGATCACCGCCGGCGCCGTCGCGCGGGAGGCGGAGACCGCATGACGACCCAGCCCGAAACGCCCGCCTTCCTGCCCGAACTGCCGCGCCTGCTGGTCGACCGCGCCGTCGAGGCGGCGCTGCTCGAAGATCTCGGCCGGGCCGGCGACATCACCGCCCAGGCGACGATCCCGCCGTCGGCCAGGGCGGTCGCCACCTTCGTGACGCGCAAGACCGGCGTCGTCGCCGGCATCGACTTCGCCCGCCGCGCCATGGCGATGATGGATCCGGCGATCCGCTTCTCCGAACTGGCCGGCGACGGCACCCGGGTTTCGCCCGGCGACGTCATCGCGCGGGTGGAGGGCTCGGCCCGCGCCGTGCTCTCGGCCGAACGGGTGGCGCTGAACTATCTCGGCCGCCTGTCGGGCATCGCCTCGGCCACCGCGATGTTCGCCGACCGCATCGCGCACACCAGGACGAAGATCGTCTGCACCCGCAAGACGACGCCGGGTCTGCGCGCCTTCGAGAAATACGCGGTCAAGTGCGGCGGCGGGGCGAACCACCGCTTCGGCCTCGACGACGCGGTGCTGATCAAGGACAACCACATCGCCGTCTGCGGCTCGGTCGCCGAGACGATCCGGCGGGCGCGCGCCTTCGTCGGCCACCTCGTCAAGATCGAGGTCGAGGTCGACACGCTCGATCAGCTGCGCGAGGCGATGACCGAGCGTCCCGACGCGGTGCTGCTCGACAACATGGGGCCGGACGTGCTGCGGCAGGCGGTCGCCATCGTCGCCGGCCGTGCGGTGACGGAAGCCTCGGGCGGCGTCGGCCCCGACACGGTGGCGGCGATCGCGGAATCGGGCGTCGACCTGATCTCGACCGGCTGGATCACCCATTCCGCCCCGGTGCTCGACATCGGCCTCGACATCGACGTGCACTGAGCACGACCGACAGGAACACGAAAAAGGGGGCCGCGAGGCCCCCTTGGTCTTTCAGCGCATCGATCGCGATCACGGCGGCAGCTGGTCGTCGCCGGTCTTGGCGGCGGCGTCCGCCTCCTCGTCACCGAGCAGCGACTTGAAGCGATATTCGACGTCGTTCGAATTGGCATAGCCCATCATCGGCACGTCGGGCTGTGCCCAGATGCGCGAGCGCGGCGGCAGCTGCGCCACCTGGCCTTCCGGCACCGGCGGCAGCAGAACGCGGTTGTGACCGGGCTTGCCGACCGAGACGGTGGCGACCACCGACGGCGTCACGACGCGGCCGGGACCGGAGCGAACCATGGCGACGACGATCGGCTCGCGATCGGTCTCCGGCGTCTTGACGATGGCGACGCGCGGCAGGGACTTCTCCGACTGCGGCGCGGTCCACGAGGCGATGGTGGCGACCGGCGGCCAGCCGTCCTGCGACGGCGGCACGACGGCGAGCGTCGGCTTGGTGAAGATGTCGCGATCGGTGGTGCGGCCGAGAGGGGCCGGCGAATAGAGGCGATCGGACTTGCCGCCGCGGTTGATGGTCGGCGGCACGCGGCGCTGGTCGGCCGGAGGCACCTGCCGGGCCGAGGGCACCGAACCGGTCACGTCGGGATCGATGACGGTGTCGGGCACCACCTTGGGCACGTCGCGCGGCGGTTGATCGGCCTCGGCGACGACGATCGGCTTGACGTCGACGGTGGCGACGACGACGGGCTTCACCTCGGTGGCGGCGACCACGGTCGGCTTCGCCTCGGCCTCGTCGCGGGCGGCGACCATCGGCTTGGGCGCGACCACCGCGCCGTCCATGGAGAGCGGAAGCTGGTTGGCGGCCTGATGCACCGCGGCGGCGGCGGCGGCGAGGCGCACGTCGCGCACGCCGTCCCAGTCGGCCATCCAGACGTCGGCGTTGCGGTTGGCCCAACGCAGTGGCGGCTCGCCCGACGGGGCATTGCCCAGCACGGCGGCTGCGACGAGACCAAAGAAGAGGACGGGGGCCACCCGCATGCGCGAGGTGGACTTCACCCGACGGGCCCTGTGACGGCCACGGCGATCATTCGGCATACGCGATACCAGCTCCGAACAACGCGTCGGAAACCCGCCCGTGACAGTCCTGCCACGGTCCACGGATTCCCTCCGGATCGAAGTCATGATCGCCGGGTAACCTCGAGAAAGCGTTAAAGGCGGGAGGGGAGCCGCGAATTTCCTCGCATTCGCCCGTCCGCGCCCCGCTCGGCGCGGCGCGACATGGTTACGAAGAACGCGAGACTTCGGCCGAAAGCCGCCCGGAGAGCATGCCGTCGAGCCGGCGGATGGCGCCGAAGGGACCCTCCCCCGGCCGCTCGAGATCAGCCGCGACCGCCGCGAGCCCACGCGCCCCGAAGCGGACGCGGATCGCATCCTCGACCCAGTGGCGGGCCTGCGCGCCGCGCCGCGCCGCCTTGCGCCCGGCCTCGGC
>DBMN01000123.1 GCA_002298965.1 Rhizobiales bacterium UBA697
ATCGCTCGCCCAGAACGTCAAGGTCGGCCCGCCGCGTGCCGACCGACCGCGCGCCGGCGGCACCAATGCGCGGATCGACGGCATCGCCAAGGCGACGGCGTCGGTCCGCATCGTCAACGAGAGCGTGCTCGCCGCCGCCCTGATCGTCGCCCGCGCCCGCTTCGGCATGGCCGGCGGCGCCCGTGGCCCGGCCGCCCGCCCGCGCGACCGCTTCGAGCCGAAGACCTTCGCCGAACTCGAGCGCGACGGTCTCGTCGCTCGCGGCGTCTTCCGCGAAAGGCAAGTCGAGGCCGCCTTCGTCGGCACGGCGGGCGCCGGTCTCGACCCGGTCGCGCGCACCACGCCCGATGCCGTCCATGCCGACCTGCGCGTCGCGCTGCTCAACGTCCCGACGGTCGGCGTCAATCTCCTCGGCCGGGCGCGCTGGCAGCATCTGCTGGAGCGTCGGCCCGGCTCGCATCTCCTCTTCGTGTCGATGGGCGGCCGTGCCCGTCCCTTCGACGACGGCTGGGTCCACGGCGCGACGCCCGATGTCTTCCGCCTGTCGCAGGACGGGCTCGCCCTCGACCTGAAGGACGTCGTCTACGAGCACGACCTCGCCGCCCCGGACGCGCCGAGCGATCCCTTCGTGGTGCTCGAAGTCTTCGAGGGCGCCGGCTTCGACCCCGGCCGCCCCTTCGAATTCGCCCATCGCATCGTCCGCGAGAAGGGGCAGGTCTATCCCGAACGCATCCCAGCCGACGTCGCCCTGACGGTGAAATGGCCGGAGACATGGTTCGAGGCCGGCGTGGAATCGACGGAAGCCACCGGCTGGCGCTCGATCTGGGTCGATCGCCGTGCCGATCTCGCGGTGCTCGGAGCAGCACTCGCGTTGCTCTTCGTCGTGCTGACGATGCAGCCGAGAACCATGCGCCACCCGCGCCTCGTCGCGGCCTTCCGCTGGGCCTATCTCGCCTTCACCCTGGTGGTGATCGGCTGGATCTTCCAGGCGCAGCTGTCGATCGTCACGCTCGGCGGTCTCGTCAAGGCGGCGCTCGTCACCCACGACTTCGTCTTCCTGCTGTGGGATCCGCCGAGCCTCGTGCTCTGGGCCGTGGTGATCGTCACCGCGACCGTCTGGGGCCGCGGCACCTTCTGCGGCTGGCTCTGCCCCTTCGGCGCGCTGCAGGAATTCGTCGCGGCGATCGGCACCCGGCTGCGCCTGCCGCGCCTGCGCGTGCCCGAGCGGTTGGACACGGAGCTGCGACGGCTGAAGTACCTCGTGCTCCTCGGCTTCGTCGCGGTCGCGGCCTTCGCGCCGGCAAAGGTCGAGGTCGCCGCCGAGGTCGAACCCTTCAAGACGGCGATCACGCTGATCTTCCAGCGCGCCTGGCCGGCGGTGCTCTGGGTGGTCGTGCTGCTCGCCGCCAACCTCTTCGTCTACAAGGCCTTCTGCCGCTGGCTCTGCCCGCTCGGCGCCTTCGTCGCCATCCTCGGCCGGCTGCGCCGTTTCGACTGGATCGCGAGACGGGTCGAATGCGGCTCGCCCTGCCGGCTGTGCGAACGCACCTGCCGCTACGGCGCCATCGCCCGCGACGGCGGCATCGACTACGCCGAGTGTTTCCAATGCATGGACTGTGTCGTCGTCCACGAGGACGCCAAGACCTGCGTGCCGCTGGTTCTGGCGGCGCGCCGGGCGACGCGCGAGGAGAAGGCCGCATGAGATCCGATCGATCGACGAAGCCGTCGCGACGCGACGCCCTCGCGCTCCTCGCCCTCGGCGCGACCGGCGCCGGCGCGCTCGGCGTCGCTCTGGCCGGGGAGGGGCGGGAGGCGCCGATCGTCCGCCGCTCCGGCCTCGCCTTCGGCACCACGGTCTCGGTCGCCGCGGTCGACGACGGCCGCGGTGCGGCCGGGTTCGCCCGCGTCTTCGGCGACGCCTTCGCCGCGATCCGCGCGGTGCAGAAGGCGGCCGATCTCTTCGATCCGAAGTCCGAACTCTCGCGCCTCAACCGCGACGGCCGGCTCGAGGCGCCGTCCGCCGATCTCGTCGCGCTGGTCGATCATGCCCTCGCTCTGGCGCAGGCGAGCGACGGCGCCTTCGACCCGACGATGCAGCCGATCTGGGCCGCCTGGCGCAATGCCGACGGCTGGCCCGACGAGGCCGATCTCGCCCGTGCCCGCGCACTCGTCGACCATCGGGCGGTGCATCTCTCCGAAGACGGTATCCGCTTCGAGCGCCCCGGCATGGCGATGACCCTCAACGCGCTGGCGCAGGGCCATGCCGCCGACCGGGTGGCGGCGATCTTGCGCGATCACGGCATCGCCGACGCCTTCGTCGACACCGGCGAGATCGGCGTCCGCGGCCGCCGCTCGCCCGGCCGGCCGTGGCGGGTCGGGGTCGAAGAGGCCCACGCGCGCGACCGGCTGATGGGGCGGATCGCCGTCGCGGACGCCCGTTTCGTCGCGACCTCGGCCGACGACCGGACGTTCTGGCGGCCGGACTTCTCCGAGCACCACATCGTCGAGCCGTGGTCGGGTCATTCGCCGCGCGGCGTGGCGGAAGTGGTGGTGACGGCGGCCTCCGGCCTCGTCGCCGACGGTCTGTCGACCGCGCTGATGGTCATGGGCACGGGGGGCGAGGCGGGACGTCGTCTCGTCGCCGCGGCGGGCGATGCCGGCGCGCTGGTGATCGCGAAGTCGGGCGAGACGACGGTCCTCGGCACGTTTCCGCCGATCGAGGGCTGAACCGGGGTTTTCGTCGAGCGCTTCGCGCGCCCCCTCATCCGCCCTTCGGGCACCTTCTCCCGCAAGGGGAGAAGGGGGAGTGCGCGGCGACGTCCGAGACTACGGCGTTGCGGCCCTGGCGCCTGGAGGACGCTCCGCAAGACGACGCGCGGAAGCCGTGCGACCGATCCGCGAGACCGCAGCGGCGAGTTCGCCGTGTCGCAACGGGCCTGCCGCGCGGTCGGGATCGCGTTCGACGAGCTTCTTCAGCGACGGAAGCGTGATCGAGTGTTGCGAGCGCTGGTACCCGTCGATCAGGGATGTGGCGACGACATGGAATTCCCATTGCTCCATGCGCAACGGATCGATCGTCGCCGGATCGAGATGACTCAATATGCAGAATACATATAAATCGGAAAAGCGGCCGACCTGCTCCGAAATCATGTTCGTCTCGGCATCCCAGTATTGCGATGCCTTGATCGAGAACGAGATCGACGAGTGCTTCTTCTGGTGCCAGCTCTGGACGTAGGCGGCCGACTTCACCTCGATCCGCAGGCCTGCCGCGGTGGTGAGGTCCCAAGCCTGCCATTCCTCGCGCACGCGGGAAAAGTCGACACCGATCGCCGAACCGACGACGAACTCGGCGAACCGCCCTCGTGTGGCGTTGCTGACGAGGTCGGATACGCTCCATCGCCAGAAGTCGAGCAGGGCGTGTCCGATGGGCCGTCCATCGAACGTCAGCTGTTCCGAGCCAGTCTTTCGATAGACATGAGGACGTTCCATCGACGCACCTCTCGAATCTCGCGCGGCAACGACCGCCTCCGCCTCACGCGATGTGGTACCACCACGTCGCGAACCCCAGCACCGCGAAGAAGCCGACGCAGTCGGTGACGGTCGTCACGAAGACGCCGGAGATCACCGCCGGGTCGCCGCCGATCTTGTCGATCACCAGCGGGATGCCGACGCCGGCGAGGCCTGCGGCGATCAGGTTCGTCACCATCGCCCCACCGACCACCAGACCGAGCTGGACGTCGCGGTACCAGCCCCAGACGCTCGCCCCGACGATCACCGCGAAGGCGAGACCGTTGAGGAAGGCGACCATGACCTCGCGGTTGACGAAGCGGGTGATGTTGAGGCTGCCGACCTCGCGGGTGGCGAGCGCGCGCACCGCGACGGTCATGGTCTGGGTGGCGGCGACGCAGCCCTGCCCCGCCACCACCGGCCCCATGGCGGCGAGCGCCACGATCTTGGCGATCGTGTCCTCGAAGAGGCCGATGACGGAGGCGGCGAGGAACGCCGTCAGCAGGTTCACGAAGAGCCAGGCGAAGCGGTTCTTGGTGGTGGTGGCGACGCTGTCGGAGATCTCTTCGTCGCCGACGCCGGCGAGCGCGCGCATGTCCTCTTCGGCCTCTTCCTCGACGACGTCGACCACGTCGTCGGCGGTGACGACGCCGACGAGGCGCTCGTTCTCGTCGAGAACCGGCAGCGAGATGAGGTTGTAGTGGGTGAAGCGGCGGGCGACGTCCTCGCGGTCCTCGTCGACATGGGCGGTGATGCGATCCTCGTCGACGAGATCGCCCATCGCCACCATGCGCTTGGAACGCAGCAACCGATCGAGCGCCACCGTGCCGACGAGGCGGAAGCCGCCGTCGACGACGTGGACCTCGTAGAAGTCCTCCGGCAGATCCTCGGTCTCGCGGCAGTAGTCGATCACCTGCCCCACCGTCCAGGTCGGCGGCACGGCGATGAACTCCGTCTGCATCAGACGGCCGGCGGATTCCTCCGGGTAGTCGAGCGAACGGACGAGGCCGACGCGCTCGGCCACGGGGATGCGATCGAGGATCGCCTCGCGGTCCTCGTCGTCGAGGTCTTCGAGGATGTGGACGGCGTCGTCGCTGTCGAGGTCGCGCACGCCCTCGACGACGGTGTCCTGCGGCAGGTCCTCGATCAGCTGGACGCGGACCGTCTCGTCGAGGTCGACGAGGGCGGAGAAGTCGAAGTCCTCGCCCATCAGGCGGACGAGTTCGGGGCGCTGGTCGGCGGAGAGCGCGCCGATCAGGGCGGCGAGGTCGGATTCGTGCAGGTCGGCGGCGAGGTCGTGCAGACGGTCGGCGTCCTGCGCCTCGATCGCGGCGGCGACGGCGGTGCGGAAGGCGCGGGTGAGATCGCCGTCCTCGTCGTGGATCGGCGGATGTTCCTCGATCGACGCCTCTTCGACGACGACGGGCGCCTCGGCCTCGACCGGGGGCGCGACGGCTTCGGCGGCCTCGGGAGCGGGCGCGGCGGGTTCGGGGGCGACGGCTTCGGGTCGGGCCGCGACGCGCGCCTTTTCCTCGTCGGTCATGGAGCCCTCCCGCCCTCGCGCGGCCCGGCGCCGCCGCTCCGATCTAGCCCCGCCGAAGGCATTGCGCCAGCGCAAAAAACGCTATGTCGCCGGCTTTGCCGGACCGGTCGGGCGGGCCGCCGTCCGGGACCGCCGACGCGCTCGGGATTCCGTCCGATTTCGCCATGGTCCGGCCATTTCGCCGGGTCAGAGTGTGACCTCGTTAACGCGGCGTTGAGAGAATCGACGCCAGCATGCTTAACGAGACCTTGCGCGCGGGGGTGGTTCGGCGCATCCCGGATGTCACAGCACGACAACGGGCCGGACCCGACGCGCCGCGAGCGTCTCCACGAGAGCGTCGCGCGCCGGAAGGACCGCGACGGCGTCGTCGTTTCGACCGATCGTCCGGACGGGGCGAGGTTGCGGAGAAGATCATGCGTCGTTCGATCGCGCGGACAGCGTCCGCCATCATCGGTGGAACCCTCGTCTGCGGCGTCGCCGGTGCGGCGCTCGCGCAGGACGGGGCTCCGGTCCTGCTCGGCGTTCCGCGCCCGGCCGCCGCCGTCCAGCCCGCTCCCGCCAAGCCGAAGA
>DBMN01000069.1 GCA_002298965.1 Rhizobiales bacterium UBA697
CGGCTGTCGCTGCTGCGCCCGCCGTGACCGCGCCTGCGCCGGCCCCGGCCTCGGCGCATCCCGCCGACGATCGGCCGACGGCGGCGGAGGCGAACGATCTGCTGCAATGGGCGCGGATCGGCTATGTTCGCGGCGTGGCGGGCAGGCTCGCGGCGATCGAGGCGGAGATCCGTGCGGCGGGCGGCGAGCCCGGGCGGCGGATGATCGATCTGGCGCGCGCCGCCGAGACCTTCGACATGGCGCGACTCGTCGCGCTGCTGGAGACCGACGATGGCTGCTGACAGACCGGCGGAGAGCCGCGACATCGTCCTCGTCGTCGACGACAACCCCGACACGCTCGGATTCCTCACCGAGACGCTGGAGGGGCAGGGTGCCATGGTCCTGGTCGCCACCGGCGGCGAGCAGGCGCTGGCGATCGTCGAGCGGATCACCCCGGACGTCATCCTGATGGACGCCGTCATGCCGGACATCGACGGCTTCGAGACGACGCGGCGGCTGAAGCGGCTCGCCGCCACCGCCGACGTGCCGATCATCTTCATGACCGGGCTCTCGGAGACCGAACACATCGTCGAGGGGCTGGAGGCGGGCGGCGTCGACTACGTCACCAAGCCGATCGTCCTCGACGAGCTGACGGCGCGCATCCGCGTCCATCTCGCCAATGCCCGGCGCGAACGCTCCGCGCGGCTGGCGCTCGACGGCGCGGGGCGGTTCCTGCTCGCCACCGACGCGACCGGCCGCATCGCCTGGGCGACGCCGCAGGCGGTCAAGCTGATCGGCGAGATCGGCGGCGAGGGCGGTGGCCTTCCCATGGCGGTGCGCGAACGGCTGGTCGCGGCGATGGCGGCGGGTGCCGCGGCGGCGGATCTGGTTCCGATCGGCGAGAGCGGCAACCGGCGCATCCAGCTGACCCCACTCGGCCGGGCCGGCGAAGACGAATGGCTGTGGCGGCTGATGTGCGACGAGGTCGGCGGCGACGAGGCGGCGCTGCGCCGTCGCTTCGGCCTGACGGCGCGCGAGGCCGAGGTCTGCCTCTGGGTGGCGCGCGGCAAGCCGAACCGCGACATCGCCGACATCCTCGGCCTGTCGCCCCGCACCGTGAACAAGCACCTCGAGACGGTCTTCGCCAAACTCGGCGTCGAGAACCGCGCCTCCGCCGCCGTCATGGCGCTGCGGGCGATCGAGGCGGGGTAGGGGCAGACTTTTCCTTCCGCGGGGGGCAGCGGACGCCCGTACGAGACAAGGCCCGGTCGAGGTCGGCGTCGACGTTCCTGCTGCCTGCCTCCCAAGCGGCCGCGCAGAAGGGGGCGGCGATGGCGCTGGCCTCGGCGTAGCGGCGCTGCATTGCGACGGCGACGGCCAAGTGGATCCGCGCCGCGGCGGCGACGGGGCCGAGGGGCGAGTGGTCGGGATCGGAGACCATGTCGATGGCGGTGCGAAGCTCGGCTTCGGCTGCGACCGGTTCGGACCGGGCGATGTGGGCGACGCCGAGCATCAGTCGGCCGCGCGGATCCTTCGGCCATAGGGCGACGAGATCCTCCGCGCGGTCGAGCATGTCGGGGCCGATGTCGCCGGCCAGCCGGTCGGAGGGGATGCGGTCGCCGAAGCGCAGGGCATGGCGGTGGTATTCGATAGAGCCGATCAGCATCGACCCGAGGGCGAGCGCCAGACAGAGGAGCGCGCCGGCGCCGGCGATGCGACGGCTGGGAGGATGCGCGGCGTCGGGATGGCGGACGGCGTCGAGCACGAGCCCCGCGACGATGCCCGAGACCGCGCCGGCGGTGAGAGCCGGCCAGTCGGTGCCGCCGACCGTGATCTCGGCCATGAACGTTGCCCAGAGGGACAGAAGTCCGGCTTCGAGGTCTATCTGGAGCAAGGCATCGATGCGACCGGAAGCGAGCTCCGGCACGAGGCGCGCGAAGAGCAGGCCCCAGACGGCTCCGGCGGCGCCGATGGTCGGAAAATCGTGCGGATGGCCGACGACCGATCCGGCGACGGAGGCGAGGGCGGTGATCGCGAAGAGCGCGCCGAACCACGCCGATCCGATCGACCGCTCGAGCCGCCAGCCGACCGAGGCAAGTGCCAGGATCACGCCGCAGAGTTGGAAGATCCCGTCGTGGAGGAACGGCGCGACGAAGAGGCGCCACCATTCGCCGCCGTCGACGACCAGATCGCGGCTCGCCGCGCCGAGCGGCACGAGTGCCTGGCGGCCGAGCGCCAGCTTGCCGCCGAGGTCGAAGACCAGTCGGCTCTCCAGCGAGAAGATCACGGCCATGGACAGGCAGAGCGCCGGCGTCACGAACGGGCGTTCGAACCAGCGCGGGGCGCCGAACGATTCCTCCGGCTCGTCGCTGCCGCGATCCGACGGCGGTTCGTCGGACGCGCCGCTGACGCGGAGACGCGCCCCGTCGACGACGGGCAGCGTCGACGGCGGAGCTGCGAGGCTGTCGAAGGTCTGCGCGATCATCGGGCGATCCGGAAGCGTTTCGACCACAGTGTGGCGTCGACATGTGACTACGACCTTTCCGCGTATCCTCAATGAAGGGTTGTCGATCGCTCCACGAGCGGCTCGGCCGTCTCCCGACGGCATGCGGAAGGGATTGGCGGGGCGGGCGGAAAGCGGATATGAGGCATCACGCATGTCCTCTCGCGCGAGATCCGCCATGACCGACGCTGCCGCTCCCGCCTCCGCTCCTTCGCCGGCTCCCGCCGCCCCCTTCGCCGCCCGTGTGCCGACCGCGCTCTTCGGCGCGGTGCTCGGCATCGGCGGGCTCGCCAACGGCTGGCGGGTGGCGGCGCGCCTGTGGGGCGTGCCGAGCCTCGTCGGCGACGCGCTGGCGGTCGTCGCTTTCCTCGTCTGGGCGAGCGTCGCGACGCTGGTCGTGCTGAAATGGGCGAAGGCGCGGACGGCGGCGCGCGGTGAGCTCGGTCATCCCGTCATGGGCGGCTTCGTCGCGCTCGCCGGGGTCGCCACCATGGTCGCCGGCATCGCGATCCAGCCGGTGGTGGCGCCGCTCGGCATCGTCCTGATGATCGTCGGCCTCGTCTTCCAGGGCCTGTTCGCGACGTGGTTCGTCGGGCGGCTGCTGCAGGGCGGGCGCGAGGTGGCGGCGGCGACGCCGGTCTTGTTCCTGCCGACGGTCGGTGGCGGTTTCGTCGCCGGCATGGCGCTGGCGGCGCTGGGCCTACGCGATGCCTCCGCCATGGCTTTCGGCATCGGCTTCGTCACCTGGCTGGTGATCGAGGGCGTGATCTGGCAGCGGCTGCTGCACGGACCGGCGCTGCCGGTGCCGCTGCGCGCGTCGATGGGCATCGAGATGGCGCCGCCGGCCGTCGGGCTCGTCGCCTATCTCGCGGCCAACGGCGGCAGCGTCGACATTCTGGCGCTGGTGCTCTTCGGCGTGGCGCTGCTCTGGGCCGCGGTGGCGATCCGCAACTTCGGCTGGGTGTCGGAACAGCCCTTCGGCGCGCCGTGGTGGGCGTGGTCGTTCGGCGTCTCGGCGCTGCCGACGGGGGCGATGCGGCTGGCGGAGGCCGGCGCGCCGACCGCGGCGCTGCTGGCACCGGGCCTCTTCCTCGTCGCCAATCTCATCATCGGCCTCTTCGCCGGTCGCTCGCTGGCGATGATCCTGCGCGGCACCTACGTGCCGCCGGCGCCTCCGCCGCAGGCGTGAAGACGGCTTGAAACGACGACGCCCGAAGGCATGCCTTCGGGCGTTCCTGTCTTCGGCGGTCGGAGCGTGCCGTCAGTTCACCGGCTGGTGGCGGACGCGGAGCGAGCCGTCGTCGGCCTCGAAGAACGTCTCCTCGACCTGGGGATGCCGGAGCGGCATGCCGGTGTCGTCGGGGACGAGGTTCTGCTCGGAAACGTAGGCGACGTATTCGTTTTCCGCGTTCTCGGCATAGAGGTGGTAGAACGGCTGATCCTTGGAGGGACGGACGTCCTCCGGGATCGCTTCCCACCATTCCTCGGTGTTGCAGAACATCGGATCGACGTCGAAGACGACGCCCCGGAACGGGTACACGCGGTGGCGAACCACCTGACCGATGCCGTATTTGGCGAAGCGGATCTTGGATTCGACCGTCAACGCATCACTCCCGCGTGCCTCGGCGCCCTCGAGGGGGCCGCGCGCGCTCTACGCGAATTTGCGCAGCAAAAACTTCACGAGGGGGGCGCGAGAGTCAAGCACTCGCCGCGATGTGGACGTGTCTCAACCGATTGAAATACGAAATCTCTTGCATGATGCGTAAAAAATTACCCCGTCCGAGGGCTCGGACGGGGTGAAAATGCGCTCGGCGTGATGTTCGTCGGCGTATGACGCAGCGTCTCACAGGCCGTAGGCGGCGGCGAGATCCGGGTCCTTGGAGGCGACGAGCTTGGCCAGATCGACGATGACCTTGGCCTGCTTCCAGGTGGCGTCGTCCTGCATCTTGCCGTCGATCATCACCGCGCCGGTGCCGTCGGGCATGGCGTCGAGGATCTTCTTGGCGAAGGCGACCTCGCCCGGATCGGGCGAGAAGACGCGCTTGGCGATGTCGATCTGGGTCGGGTGCAGCGACCAGGCGCCGAGGCAGCCCATCAGGAAGGCGTTGCGGAACTGCGCCTCGCAGGCGGCGAGGTCGGAGAAGTCGCCGAAGGGGCCGTAGAAGGCCTTGATGCCGGCCGACTGGCAGGCGTCGACCATCTTGGCCACCGTGTAGTGCCAGAGATCCTGCTGGAAGCGGGTGCGCGGGGCGTCGCCGGCGGCGTCGGCGAGCACCTGATACTCGGGGTGGCCGCCGCCGACGCGGGTCGTCTTCATGCCGCGCGAGGCGGCGAGATCGGCCGGGCCCAGGCTCATGCCGTGCATGCGGGGGGAGGCGGTCGCGATCTTCTCGACGTTCTTGACGCCTTCGGCGGTCTCGAGGATGGCGTGGATCAGGATCGGCTTCTTCATGCCGTGCTTCGCCTCGAGCTGGGCGAGGAGCTGATCGAGGAAGTGGATGTCCCACGGGCCCTCGACCTTCGGCAGCATGATCACGTCGAGCCTGTCACCCAGTTCGGCGACGATCTCGGTCACGTCGTCGAGCACCCAGGGCGAGTTCAGGCAGTTGATGCGGGTCCACAGGCCGGTGCCCAGCGCCGCGAAGTCCGTCGCCTTGCCCATCTCGATGAAGCCCTTGCGGGCGGCGATCTTCTGGTCCGCCGGGATGGCGTCCTCGAGGTTGCCGAGGACGACGTCGACCTTGGCGGCCAGTTCCGGCACCTTGGCGCGGACCTTCTCCATGTGCGGCGGCACGAAGTGGATCATGCGCTCGAGCGTCACCGGCAGCTCGCGGAAGGGCTCCGGCGCGCCGATGGCGAGGGGCTTGAAGAAGGCTTTCGGGGTCTTCTCGGTCATGGCGGGCGTCCTCCGGAGCAGTCTCGTGCTGCGCTGCAATGCGAAACGGTTGAATGGTCCTAGATCGGTCCGATGCGTCGCACAACTGACTGAAAGTCTGATAGGCGCGCCGCGCATGGGTCGGACGGGGCTTTCGGGGCTCGGCGGCGTTGACAGGGGCGGGGGCGAAACGCCATCGTCCGGCCTCGGTCCATGGCGGGAATGCCGGCGACCCGCGCCGATTTCTCGACATTTCCCCGCCGGAGCCCCATGGAACAGGTTGTCAATCTCGCCATGCCGTTCTTCGGCCTGATCTTCATCGGCTGGGCATGCGGCAAATTGCGCGTGCTGCCGGTCGAGGGGCTGGGCTGGCTCAACTTCTTCATCGTCTACGTGTCGCTGCCGGCGCTGTTCTTCCAGCTGCTGTCGCGCACCCCGGTCGAGCAGCTGACGCGCTGGAGCTTCGTGGCGACGACGACGGCCTCGACCTTCGCGATGTTCTGCCTCGCCTTCGTCGTCGGCATGCTCTTCAACAAGGGCGACATGCGCGCCGCCGCGATCACCGCGACCGGCGGGGCCTATTCCAACATCGGCTACATGGGACCGGGCGTGACGCTGGCGACGCTGGGCGCGCAGGCGACGGTGCCGACGGCTCTGGTCTTCTGCTTCGACAACGCGATCTTCTTCATCATGGTGCCGCTCTTGATGGCGATCTCGGGCGAGCGGCAGAGCCCGTGGTCGACGGCGATCATCATCGCCAAGCGGATCTTCCTGCACCCGTTCATCCTCGCCACCATCGTCGGCGTCGGGGCGGCGGTGACGGGGCTGCGCCCGCCGGTCTTCGTCGACAAGATGCTGACCTCGCTGATGCAGGCGGCCGCCCCTTGCGCGCTCTTCGCCATGGGGGTGACGGTGGGCCTGCGCCCGCTCGAGCGGATCACCGCCGAGATCCCGGTGGTGCTGACGATCAAGCTGGTGCTGCACCCGATCGTCGTCTTCACGGCGCTGTGGTGGATCGGCGGGATCGATCCGGTGTGGACGATGACGGCGCTCCTGATGGCCAGCCTGCCGCCGGCGCTCGGCGTCTATGTGCTCGCGCAGCAGTACCATTCGCACGTGCCGACGGCCTCGGCGATCGTGCTGATCGGCACGCTGGTCTCGGTCGCGACGCTGACCGCGGCGCTGTGGTTCGTCACCCACGACCCGCTCGGGATCGGCGTCGTCGTCGGGCACTGAGGGCGGGCGGAGAGGCTCGGACGCGGTTCGCTGCCTCTCGGCTCGTCTCGGCCTTTGCGGATCCGACGACGCTCGCGTCCGGTCCTCTCCCCCCTCGAGGGGGAGAGACAGAGAGGGGGGGGGCGCTGCGTCGCGATCGGGATTTGGGTCGACGGGGAGCCGCCGTTGCCCCCCTCCCTGTCCCTCCCCCTCGCGGGGGGAGGGAACGATGCGGCGACCGCATTCAGAGCATCGGCGACGGAATTCGCAACGTCGTCGCGTGCGACCCTCACGCCTTCGGCAGTGCCCCGCCGCGCATCATCGCCGGGGCGATCAGGCTCGGCGTCAGGCCCTCGCGCATGACGAGGCGACGCAGCGGGCCGACGCGGGCGGCGAGGAAGAAGCCGAGCGCGCGCGCCGCCTGCACCGGCAGGAGATCCGACATCAGCGCCCGATTGGCGACGTCGACGCCGCGGGTGCGGGTCTCGACGTCGAAGCGGCGGGCGCGTTCGTAGCGGCCGAGCATGGCGTCGCCGCCGAGGTCGTCGCCCTCGGCCAGCGCCTTGGCGGCGCATTCGCCGAGGCTCGCGACGTCGCGCAGCGTCAGATTGAGCCCCTGGGCGCCGATCGGCGGGAAGGTGTGGGCGGTCTCGCCGATCAGCGCGATGCGGCGAGCGCCGTAGCGCTCGGCGATGAGCGAGGCGAGCGGCCAGACCTGACGGCCGGGCTCGACCGCCATCTTGCCGTAGGCGGACCGCGCGCGGCGCTCGAGCTCGCGCGACAGCTCGGCGTCGGGCATCGCCTTCAGCCGCTCGGCCTCGTCCGGCGTCTCGATCAGCACCACCGAGGAGCGATTGCCGCCGGGCAGCGGCACCAGCACGAAGGGGCCGGTGCGGGTGTGGAACTCGGTCGAGACGTCGCGATGCGGCACCTCGTGGGAGAGGTTCAGCACCAGCGCCGACTGGGGATGCGCCCAGGTCTTCGTGCCGATGCCGGCCGCCTCGCGCAGACGCGAGTGCTTGCCGTCGGCGGCGACCGCGAGGCGGGCGGAGACGGTGACGCCCGAGGGCGTGACGAGTTCGACCCGGTCGACGAGCGGGCGGACGGTCTCGACCGGCTCCTCGATGCGGACGATTCGCGTGTTCCCGGCGATCTTGGCGTCGAGGATGGCGGTGAGGTCGCGGTTGACGATGTTGACGCCGAAGGACGGGCGGTCGATCTCGCTCGCATGGAACGTCGCCTCGGGCGCGCGGATCAGCCGGTCGGTGGCGTCGACGAGGCGCATGGTGGCGAGGTCGGCGCCGGCGGCGGCGATCTTCTCCCAGACGCCGAGGGTCTCGAGGAAGTCGACCGAGCCGCCGAGCAGCGCCGTGGTGCGGACGTCGTCGGGCCGGGTCGGCGGGGCGAGAAGCGCGGTGACGAGCCCCATCTCGGCGAAGAGCGCCGCGGCGGCGAGGCCGGCGGGGCCGGCACCGACGACGGCGACGTCGAACAGGCGGTCGGCGGCGGGGGCGGGGCTCGTCATGGCGGATCTCTCGAGGGGGCGATCGGGCGGCGGAGCATGCGGCAGGGCGGGGATCCACGCAAGCGGCGAGGGACCTCGGCGGGCGTGGCGGCCTCGGCGAGCGGGCCGCGGCGATGGTCGACATGGGCCGCGGGCCTGCGACGAATCGCGCGCAATCCGGGCTTTCATCCTCCTGTGTTCATGATATGTTCCTAGCAAGCGAGCAAGCGAGCAAGCGAGCAAGCGAGCAAGCGAGCACGGTGATCGAGCGCAGCGCTGCGCTCGGACCGGGAAGGAGAGAGCGATGGACACGACCACCGTCGAGTGGGGCGCCGTCGAACGGCTCGTCGTCGAGCGGGTCGGGGCGAGCGAGGATCTCGCGCGCGAACTGGTGGCGCTCGAGGCGGGAGCGCTCGAGCGCTGGTGCCGGGGCGATCCCTCCGGCTTCCTCGCGATCTCCGATGTCGACGTCGGTTATTTCGAACCCTTCGTCGAGGCACGGTTCGACGGGCTGGCGGCGCTCACCGACCATTACGAGGCCCTGCGGGGCAAGATTTCCGCCGACGCCTTCGCGATGACCGCGCCGCGCGTCGTCGCCTGGGGCGATGCGGCGGTGCTCTCCTACGGCTTCCGCTCGTCGAGCGGCGGCGGGCCGGAGATGCGCTGGCAGGCGAGCGAGACGTGGCGTCACCGCCCCGAGGGCTGGCGGATCGTCCACACCCACTGGTCGCTGCCCAGCGTCGGGTGACGCGGGTTCGGCCTCGCGGCGGCCAGAGCGCGGGGGCGTTGTGTCTGTGCGGCGCCTTCGCGACCCGACGACGCGGCGAGAATTTCGCAACGGGGACTTGCGTCGCCGCCGCGAAACGATCATGTCGTCGAGGATGACGACGACGGGCGCAGACGGCGGGACGGATCGGACGACGGGTACGGGGGCTCCCGCTCCGGCCGGGGGAATGCGCCTCTTCGCGCGCCCGGGCTTCGCCGTCGCCGTCTTCGTGATCGTCGCCTTCGGGCTCGGTTGGGCCTGGATGGGGGCGATGGTCGCCGGCATGCTCGCGACCACCGACATGGCGACGCTCGGCCCCGGCATGGGCCTCTTCAATCGGCTGAACGGCCTCGCCGGTCTCTCGGCGGAGACGCGCGCGGCACTGACGGTGCTGTGCGCGCCGATCGGCGCGACCTGGTCGCTCGCCGACTGGGCGATCGTCTTCGCCATGTGGGTCGCCATGGTGATGGCGATGATGGTGCCGACCGCCGTGCCGGTCTTCTCGGCCTATGCCGCGCTCGGCGCCGAACGGGCGGGGCGGGGCGAACGCGTCGTCACGCCGGTCGCCCTCGGGCTCGGCTATCTCGCGGTGTGGATCGTCTTCGCCGGCCTCGCCACCCTGGCGCAAGGCCTGCTCACCCAGGCGCGTCTGCTGACGCCCGCCGGCCTTCCGGCCTCGAGCGTGCTCGCCGGCACGACGATGATCGCCGCCGGCTTCTATCAGTTCACGCCGCTGAAATGGGCTTGCCTGTCGCGCTGCCGCACGCCGCATCCCTTCTTCGCCGACAACTGGACCAACCGCTTCTCGGGCGTCTTGCGTCAGGGCATCGCGCAGGGGCTCGATTGTCTGGGCTGCTGTTGGGCGCTGATGGTCGTCATGTTCGCGGTCGGCGTGATGAACGTCGTCTGGATCGCCGTGCTCGGCGCGGTGATGACGATCGAGAAGGTGACCAACTCGGTGTGGGTCAGCCGGATCGTCGGCATCGTCTTCGTTCTCTGGGGGCTCGGGCTGATCGCGGCATCGCCGGTCGGCTCGGCGCTCCTCTCCCGCTTCTGATCACTCATCGACGAGGAAACGACATGAACATCGTGGCCCTGCTCTCCGATCCCGCCGCCTGGGCGTCTCTCGTGACGCTGACGGCGCTGGAGATCGTGCTGGGCATCGACAACGTCGTCTTCCTGTCGGTGGCGACCGCCCATCTGCCGAAGGACGACGCGGCGCGGGCGCGCAAGATCGGCATGGCGCTGGCGCTCGGTTTCCGCATCGCGCTGCTCTTCGCGATCGCGTGGATCGTGTCGCTGAAGGACCCGGTGGCGACGCTCTTCGGCCATCCGCTCTCGGTCAAGGACCTGATCCTGATCGGCGGCGGCGGCTTCCTGATGTACAAGGCGGTCAACCACATCCACGAGGAGCTCGAGGAGGAGGTGCCGGCAGAGATGGCGCGCGCCGCCTCGGCCGCCTTCTCGATGGTGGTCGGCCAGATCATCGTGATCGACATCGTCTTCTCGCTCGACAGCATCATCACCGCCGTCGGCCTCGCCCAGCAGGTCGAGGTGATGATCGCCGCGGTGATCATCGCGGTCGGCGTGATGTACGTCGCTTCGGGGCCGGTCTCGGCCTTCGTCAGCGCCCATCCGACCACCAAGGTGCTGGCGCTCGCCTTCCTCTTGCTGATCGGCGTGTCGCTGGTCGCCGACGGCATGGGCTTCCACATCGAGCGCGGCTACATCTACGCCGCCATGGCCTTCTCGGCCGCGGTCGAGGCGGTCAACATCACCGCCAAGAAGCGCAAGCAGCGCGCCCGCGCAGAGGCGGAAGCCCGCGCGGCGGGGCAGGGCGAGGGCGTCTGAGGGCGCTTTTTCCCGCGAGGAACGAGGTCACGGTCCGGCGGCGCGGGTCGCAGCCGCGGTTGCGGGTCACAGCTCCCGACTGGCGGCGCACTTCCCCCCTCCCATCAGGGGAGGGGCAGGGGTCGGAAGGTTGCGATGGATGAAAGAGGCCGACCGGTCTCGGGGCGGCGACGCCCGCCCTGCCAAATCGAAACGCCGAACCCCACCCGCCTCGCTTCGCTCGGCACCCTCCCCTGATGGGAGGGTGGAGACGCGGCGACGCTCGGGATCCGTCCATGAGCCGTCGGCCCGGACCGCCTCGCGCCCGCTCACATCCCGTCGCGTTCGGCGTCGCGGCTCTCGGGCATGGCCTCGACCACCTCGATGCCCTTGGCGCGGCAGAGGTCGCGCAGCGGCTGCGAGGTCAGGCAGTCGGTGACGAGCACGTCGATCTGGTCGAAACGGGCGAGCCGGACCGGCGCCACGCGGCCGATCTTCGAACTGTCGGCGACCAGGATCACCCGACGGGCGTTCTCGATGATCGCCTGGGCGACGCGCACCTCGCGATAGTCGAAGTCGAGCAGCGAGCCGTCCTCGTCGATCGCCGAGGCGCCGATCACCGCGGTGTCGACCTTGAACTGGCGGATCAGATCGACCGCCGCCTCGCCGACGACCGCGCCGTCGCCGCGCCGGATCGGGCCGCCGGCGACGATCACCTCGAAGGTCTCGAGCCGGCAGAGCTGCATCGCGACGTTGAGGTTGTTGGTGATCACCAGCATGTTCTGGTGACCGACCAGCGCGTTGGCGACCTCTTCCGTCGTCGTGCCGATGTTGATGAAGAGCGAGGTCCCGTCCGGCACCAGCGCCGCCGCCGCCTCGCCGATCGCCCGCTTCTCGTCGAGATCGACGAAGCGCCGCGCCTCGTAGGAGAGGTTGGCGACGCCCGAGGCGATCACCGCGCCGCCGTGGGTGCGCGACAGCACGCGGCGATCGCACAGGTCGTTGAGATCTTTGCGGATGGTCTGCGGCGAGACGTCGAAACGGCGGGCGAGATCGTCGACGCTGACGCGGCCGACCTCGCGGGCGATCTGGACGATGTCGAGCTGTCGTTGCGATAGCGCTTCCGTCGGTGTCATCGCCCGCTCCGTGATGGTCGCCCGCCTTGTTTCACCCGGCTCCGACGCTGTCGAGACCGGATGAATCCGATCTCGTCGATCGGATCGCGCATCAGCCCGCCTGCATCGTCCGCACGACCGCCGCCCGCCAGCCGTCGTAGCGCCGGTCGCGCGTCTCGCCGTCCATGTGCGGCGTGAAGCGGCGCTCCAGCACCCAGGATTCGGCGAAGACGTCGGGTTCCGGCAGGAGGCCGGCGCCGAGGCCGGCGAGATAGGCCGCGCCCAGCGCCGTCGTCTCCATCACCCGCGGCCGGTCGACCGGCGCGTCGAGGATGTCGGCGAGGAACTGCATGGTCCAGTCGGAGGCCGCCATGCCGCCGTCGACGCGCAGGATCGTGTTCGCCGACCCCGCCCAGTCGCGATGCATCGCCTCGATCAGGTCGCGGGTCTGGAAGCCGACGCTCTCCAGCGCCGCGCGGGCGAGCTCGCGCCGCGTCGTGCCGCGCGTCAGGCCGTAGATCGCGCCGCGCGCCTCGGCGTTCCACCACGGCGCGCCGAGCCCGACGAAGGCGGGGACGAGATAGACGTCCTGCGCCGGATCGGCGGTGGCGGCGAGCGCCCCGGTCTCCGAGGCCTCGGCGATGAGGCCGAGCCCGTCGCGCAGCCACTGCACCGCGGCGCCGGCGACGAAGATCGAGCCCTCGAGCGCATAGGTGCGCTTGCCGCCGAGCTGATAGGCGATGGTCGTCAGCAGCCGGTTCTTCGAGGCGACCGCCACGTCGCCGGTGTTGAGCAGGGCGAAACAGCCGGTGCCGTAGGTCGCCTTCATCATGCCGGGGCGGAAACAGGCCTGACCGACGGTCGCCGCCTGCTGGTCGCCGGCCATGCCGAGGATGGCGACCGAGCCGTCGAGGAGGTCCGACATGGTGGTGCCGAAGACGGCGGAGGAATCCTTCACCTCCGGCAGCATCGCCATGGGAACCCGCAGCAGCCGGCAGAGCTCCTCGTCCCAGACGCCGCGGTGGATGTCGAAGAGCGCGGTGCGCGAGGCGTTGGTGGCGTCGGTGGCGTGCACCTCGCCGCCGGTCAGCCGCCACAGCAGGAAGCTGTCGACCGTGCCGAAGGCGAGTTCGCCGGCTTCCGCCCGCGCCCGTGCGCCCGGCACGGCATCGAGGATCCAGGCGATCTTGGTGCCCGAGAAATAGGGGTCGATGCGCAGACCCGTGCGCCCGGCGACCAGCGCCTCGTTGGCGCCGTCTTCGCGCAGGTTCGCGCAGACGTCGGCGGTGCGGCGGTCCTGCCAGACGATCGCCGGATGGATCGCCCGACCGGTCGGGCGCTCCCACACCACGGTCGTCTCGCGCTGGTTGGTGATGCCGATGCCGGCGATCTCGGCCGGCCCGATGCCCGCCCGCGCGATCGCCTCGCGCATGGTCGAGACGGTGGTGCGCCAGAGATCCTCCGGGTCGTGCTCGACCCAGCCGGAGGCGGGATAGTGCTGCGGGAATTCTTCCTGGGCGACCGCCGCGACGGTCAGATCGGCGCGGAAGACGATCGTGCGGGTGGACGTCGTGCCCTGGTCGATGGCGAGGAGATGAAGGCCCATTGGTCGCGTTCCGTCGCTCTTGCGCGTCGATGTCGAGCGCTCCGAGGGGGCGTACCCCCTCGGGCGCCGGGTCGATCGGCGCGGGAGATGGAGGAAACCACGTCTCCCGCGCCGATGCGACGCCGATCAGTTCTTCTTCGGCGGGTTGGCCGGCCAGGACTTGATCAGCGTGTCGTAGTCGACGGTCTCGCCCTTCGGCTTCTCGTTGGCCAGCTTGCGCTGGGGCGCGATGGTGCCGTCCTTCTCGGCCTTGGCGAACCAGAACTCGGCCGTCTCCTTCTTGTTCATCTTCGGACCGCAGGCGCCCTGCACGCCCGACTTCTCGAGGCGTTCCATGACGCTGTCCTGGGCGGCGGCGAGGCTGTCCATGGCGGCCTGCGGCGTCTTGGCGCCCGAGGCGGCGTCGCCGATGTTCTGCCACCACAGCTGGGCGAGCTTCGGATAGTCCGGAACGTTGTTGCCGGTCGGGGTCCACTGCTTGCGCGCCGGCGAGCGGTAGAACTCGATCAGGCCGCCGAGCTTCGGCGCGCGGTCGGTGAAGGACTTGTCCCAGATGTCCGATTCACGCGTGAAGGTGAGACCGACGTGGCTCTTCTTCAGCGACACGACCTTGGAGTTGATGAACTGGAGATAGAGCCAGGCGGCCTTGCGGCGGTCGACCGGGGTCGACTTCAGCAGCGTCACCGAACCGACGTCCTGGTAGCCGAGCTTCATGCCCTCCTTCCAGTAGGAACCGTGCGGGCTCGGCGCCATGCGCCACTTCGGCGTGCCGTCGGCGTTCACCACCGGGATGCCGGGCTTCACCATGTCGGCGGTGAAGGCGGTGTACCAGAAGATCTGCTGGGCGACGTTGCCCTGGGCAGGCACCGGACCGGCCTCGCCGAAGGTCATGCCGGCGGCCGCCGGCGGAGCGTATTTCTTCAGCCATTCGAGATACTTGGTGATCGAATAGACCGCCGCCGGGCCGTTGGTGTCGCCGCCGCGTTCGACCGAGGAGCCGACCGGGTTGCAGCCCTGCATGCGGATGCCCCACTCGTCGACCGGCAGACCGTTCGGCAGGCCCTTGTCGCCGTTGCCGGCCATCGACAGCCACGCGTCGGTGAAGCGCCAGCCCAGCGACGGGTCCTTCTTGCCGTAGTCCATGTGGCCATAGACCTTGACGCCGTCGATCTCCTTGATGTCGTTGGTGAAGAACTCGGCGATGTCCTCGTAGGCCGACCAGTTGACCGGCACGCCGAGCTCGTAGCCGTACTTGGCCTTGAACTTCGCCTTGATGTCCGGGTTGGTGAACCAGTCGTAGCGGAACCAGTAGAGGTTGGCGAACTGCTGGTCGGGCAGCTGGTAGAGCTTGCCGTCGGTCCAGGTGGTGAAGGACGTGCCGATGAAGTCCGGCAGGTCGAGGCTCGGGTCGGTGACCGCCTTGCCCTCGCCGGCCATCCAGTCGGTCAGGTTGAGCGTCTGGTTGTAGCGGCCGTGGGTGCCGATGAAGTCCGAGTCGTTGATCCAGCCGTCGTAGATGTTCTTGCCCGACTGCATCTGCGTCTGGATCTTCTCGACGACGTCACCCTCCTGGATGAGGTCGTGCTTGACCTTGATGCCGGTGATCTCGGTGAAGGCCTTGGCCAGCACCTTGGCTTCGTACTCGTGGGTGGTGAGCGTCTCGGAGACGACGTTGATCTCCATGCCGGCGAAGGGCTTGGCGGCGTCGGCGTACCACTGGAGCTGCTTCAGCTGTTCTTCCTTCGACAGGGTCGAGGGCTGGAATTCGCTGTCCACCCACTTCTTCGCCTCGTCCATGCCGGCCATGGCACTGGTGGTCATCAGGGCCGCGGCGAGAGCGGCCAGTCCGAGGCGCTTGGTCATCCGTTCCATGTCTTCCTCCCGATGGTGCGCGATTGTTTTCGACACCGGGAGCGCACCGACCCGGCCCGTTTTTCGAGCGGCCCGCGGCCTCGGCGGCGACGGACCGTCTCCTTGCACGGGCGCGGCCCCTCGGCGGGGTCGCACCCGAATTCTCGTCGTCACACGAAGCGGAACACCGCCGCGCCGTAGACGAGGGAAATCAGCGAGCCGATCCACAGCCGCGAGATCTCGACGCCGTCGCGGATCGGCAGCGTCGCGATCGTGTCGGCGCCGAACAGCGCCAGGAACGCGAGGTGGATGAAGGCGGTGCCGAGCAGCGTCACGAACAGCCGGTCGCCGCGCGTCGTCGGAATGCGCAGGATGCCGACCCGCTCGACCTCAGGTGCGCGGATCGCCAGCACGGTGAGGGTGACGAGCGCGGCGAGGATCGCGACGTAGAAGAGGACGGTCGCGGGCGTCCAGGCCATCCAGGCGATGTCGAACATGGCGCCCTCCTCAGACCCGACCCAGGGCGAAGCCCTTGGCGATGTAGTTGCGGACGAACCAGATCACCAGGGCGCCGGGGATCAGCGTCAGTACGCCGGCGGCGGCGAGCTGGCCCCAGTCCATGCCCGACGACGAGGCCGTGCGGGTCATGATCGAGGAGATCGGCATGTTGTTGGTCAGCGTGCGGGCGAGCAGCAGCTCGACCCACGAGAACATGAAGCAGAAGAAGGCGGCGACCCCGATGCCCGAGGCGGTCAGCGGCACGAAGATCTTCACGAAGAAGCGCGGGAACGAGTAGCCGTCGATGAAGGCGGTCTCGTCGATCTCGCGCGGCACGCCCGACATGAAGCCCTCGAGGATCCAGATCGCCAGCGGCACGTTGAAGATCGTGTGGGCGAGGGCGACGGCCCAATGGGTGTCGAACAGGCCGATCGCCGAATAGAGATTGAAGAAGGGCAGGGCGAAGACCGCCGGCGGCGCCATCCGGTTGGTCAAGAACCAGAAGAACAGGTGCTTGTCGCCCAGGAACCGCCAGCGCGAGAAGGCATAGGCCGCCGGCAGCGCCACCGAGATCGAGATGATCGTGTTCAGCCCGACGTAGATCAGGCTGTCGACATAGCCCATGTACCACGCCGGATCGGTGAAGATGTTGACGTAGTTGCGGGCGGTGAAGTCGCGCGGCCACAGCGTCAGGCCGGCGTTGGTGATCTCGGTGTTCGACTTGAAGCTCATGTTGACGAGCCAGTAGATCGGCAACATCAGGAACACGAGATAGAGAACGAGAAGGACGTTGCGGCCGCGCATGGCTCAGCCCTCCTGCGGACGGTCGGCGTCGAGCTGGGTCATCACGGTGTAGAACACCCAGCAGACCACCAGCACGATCAGGTTGTAGACGATGGACATGGCGGCGGCCTTGCCGAGGTCGAACTGGCCGAGCGCGATCTTGACGAGGTCGATCGACAGGACCGTCGTCGAATTGCCCGGCCCGCCGCCGGTCACCACGAAGGGTTCGGTGTAGATCATGAAACTGTCCATGAAGCGCAGCAGCACGCCGATCACCAGGACCCGACGCAGCTTCGGCAGCTGGATCGCGGTGAAGACCGCCAGCCGCGAGGCGCCGTCGATGCGGGCGGCCTGATAGTAGGCGTCGGGGATCGACTTCAGCCCGGCATAGGCGAGCAGCGCGATCAGGCTGGTCCAGTGCCAGACGTCCATCACCACGATGGTGATCCAGGCCGAGAGCACACCCGCGGTGTAGTTGTACTCGATGCCGAGGACGTGGTTCACGAACCAGCCGAGGAGGCCGATGTCCTCGCGGGCGAAGATCTGCCAGATCGTGCCGACGACGTTCCACGGAACGAGCAGCGGCAGCGCCATCAGCACGAGGCACAGCGCCACCGTCCAGCCCTTGCGCGGCAGGCACATGGCGACCGCCACGCCGAGCGGCACCTCGATCGCCAGGATGATCGCCGAGAACAGCAGGTTGCGACCGAGGCTGTCCCAGAAGCGGCCGCCGAGGTCGGTCGCGGGGTCGAGCAGCTCCTGGTACCAGCCGATGCCGTTCCAGAAGAACTGGTTGTTGCCGAACGTGTCCTGCACCGAGTAGTTCACCACCGTCATCATCGGCACGACGGCGTTGAAGACGACCAGCGCGAAGGCCGGCAGGACGAAGAACCAGGCGGAATGCCGGATGGGCTTGTCCATGGCTCAGTTCTCCCCCGCCACGCGGCGGCTGTCGGCATAGACGTGGATACGGGCGGGATCGACGGCGATGCGGGCAGCCGATCCGTCGATTGCGATGCCCCGCGGTGCCAGCACCGAGAGCCGTGCATCACCCAGCCGCACCCGGGCGTAGCGGACGCGGCCGAGGTCGTCGATCCGCTCGACGGTGACGGGAAGGCCCTCGCCCGCGGTCATCACCGCATGTTCCGGCCTGACCCCGAGCTCGATCCGCGCGCCCGCGGGCAGACGGTCGTAGCCGTGGACCAGACCGATCGTCGCCGACCCGACGCGCGCCGTCCGGCCGGTGACCTCGGCGGCGAGCACGTTCATGCCCGGCGAGCCGATGAAATGGCCGACGAACGTGTGTTCCGGCCGGTCGAAGAGCTCGTCGGGCCGGCCCGACTGGACCATGCCGCCGTCGTACATGACGACCACCGTGTCGGCGAAGGTCAGCGCCTCGGTCTGGTCGTGCGTCACGTAGATCATCGTGATGTCGAGCTTGCGGTGGATCGCCTTGAGCTTGGAACGCAGCTCCCACTTCAAGGCCGGATCGATCACCGTCAGCGGCTCGTCGAAGAGGATGGCGGCGACGTCGGGGCGGACGAGACCGCGCCCGAGCGAGATCTTCTGCTTGGCGTCGGCCCCGAGCCCGCGGGCGCGGCGCTTGAGGTCGCCGTCGAGGTCGAGGAGCCCCGCGATCTCGCGGACGCGCGCGTCGACCTCGCGCTCGGGGAGCTTCCGGTTGCGTAAGGGGAAGGCCAGATTGTCGTAGACTGACATGGTGTCGTAGATCACCGGGAACTGGAACACCTGCGCGATGTTGCGCTTCTCGGTCGGCAGCCGCGTCACGTCGACCCCGTCGAAACGCACGGACCCGTGCGACGGCGTGACGAGACCCGAAATGATGTTGAGCAGCGTGGTCTTGCCGCAGCCGGAAGGCCCGAGCAGCGCATAGGCGCCGCCCTGCCGCCAGGTGGTGGTCATCGCCTTCAGCGCGTAGTCGGCTTCCGTTGTCGGGTTCGGCCGATAGGCGTGGGCGAGATCGACGAAATCGATGCGTGCCATGTTTCGCTCCCGCCTCAATCGATTAGATCGGACGACGGACCGGCGTCCGGCGCGGCGACGAGGCGGCCGGCTGCGTCGAAGACGAACAGCCGTCGCGGATCGATCCGGACCGCCACCGGCGCGCCGGGGGCGATCTCGTGGACGCCGGGCAGCAGTGCCACCCAGTGGAGCGGGCCGGCACGGAAGTGCAGATAGCTCTCCGATCCGGTGATCTCGGTCACTTCCGCCGCGCCGACCAGCCGGATCGGCTCCTCGGAAATGCCGGCGAGCGAGAGGTCGTGGGCGCGCACGCCGATCTGCAGCGTGCCGTCGGGCGCGTTCGCCAGCATGCCGACGGCGGCGACCGGCGCGCCGGTCGGCAGTCGCACGCTGTCGCCCTCCTTCTCCACCGTCATGACGTTGAGCGGCGGATCGGAGAAGGTGCGCGCGGCGAGGAGATCGATCGGTCGGCGATAGAGGTCGAGCGTCGGCCCGAACTGGACGAGCCGGCCCTCCGACATCGCCGCGGTCGAGCCGCCGAGCAGCAGCGCCTCGCTCGGTTCGGTCGTCGCATAGACGAAGACGGCGCCGCTCTCGGCGAAGATCCGCGGCAGTTCCTCGCGCAGCTCTTCGCGCAGCTTGTAGTCGAGATTGGCGAGCGGCTCGTCGAGGAGGACGAGGTCGGCGCCCTTGACGATGGCGCGGGCGATGGCGCAGCGCTGCTGCTGGCCGCCGGAGAGCTCGAGCGGCGTGCGGTCGAGGAGATGATCGAGACGCAAGGTCGCCGCGGCCGCGCGCACCTTCTCTTCCACCTCGGCCCGGCCGGCGCCGCGCACGCGCAGCGGCGAGGCGATGTTCTCGAAGACCGTCAGGTTCGGATAGTTGATGAACTGCTGGTAGACCATCGCCACCGAGCGCTTGCGCACGTCGACGCCGGTGACGTCGACGCCGTCGACCCACACCCGGCCGGCGGTCGGCACGTCGAGGCCGGCGAGCACGCGCAGCAGGCTGGTCTTGCCCGACAGGGTCGGCCCCAGGACCACGTTCAGCGTGCCGCGTTCGAAGGCGAGGGACACATCGGCGAGATGCGTCTCCCGTCCCACGATCTTCGACACGCCCTCGAGACGGACGCTCACTTCGAAACCCTCCCCGTCGCCGCGGCCTCTCCGGACCGCTTGCTCGCGACGTACGCTTCGAGCGCCGCCGCGTCTTCCGGCCCGNNAGACCGAGCTTGGTGCGCCGCCACAGGATGTCCTCGGCGGTGCAGGCCCATTCCTTTTCGATCAGCCAGTCGACCTCGCGTTCGGTGAGATCGGCGCCGAAGCGCCGGCCGAGCCCGGCCTCGTCGGCGACGCCGTCGAGCATGCGCGTCGCCTCGGTGCCGTAGGTCGCGACCAGCCGGCGGGCGAGCGCCGCGTCGAGCCAGGGATGGGCAGCGCGCAGGGCGGCCTCGAGCGCC
>DBMN01000068.1:0-172 GCA_002298965.1 Rhizobiales bacterium UBA697
CGTCGACGTCGAGCGCCGCGGCGGCCCGCACCACGGCGCGGGCGATGGTGGCGCCGCGCGCGTCGATGCCGGACCACTGCGCCTGCCACCGGCCGCGCGGGTCGATCTCGATCAGCTTGGTCTCCGCCGGCACCTCGGTGTCGTCGCGCAGGAGGCCGCGCAGCACGCCGTC
>DBMN01000068.1:232-12783 GCA_002298965.1 Rhizobiales bacterium UBA697
GGCGGTGCGCCAGTGGCCTGCTTCCGCGGCGCGGACGAAACGCTCTTCGCCGTGGCCGCCGAGCAGGGGAGGAGACCCGTCCGGCGCCGCCGTGCCGCCTCGGGTCAGGAGGTGGCCGAGGCGATCCGGACGGGTCTCCACCGCCACGTCGCAGTCGACGCCGGCGGAAAAGCCCGGGCCCAGCCCGATCGTCGCCGCCGCGAAGGGGCGCAGATCCGGGGTGACGGCATATTTCTGCAGCCGCGCGTCGACGAGGAGATCGAAGCGGCCGAGCGGCATCAGGTCGACGAGACCCATGCGCGTCACCGCGACCGCTTCCGTCGACGCGGTCACCGCCAGCATCTCGATCAGGCTCTCGACGCCGATCGCCGATACGCCCTCGAGCGCCGGCCCTTCGCCCCACAGCGCGTCGTGGAAGGCCATGCCGCGGCGGAGCACCGGCGGCATCGGATCGTGCGACAGCACGACGCCCCAGCCGGCATGGCCGAGATGGACGGCGATCGCCGAAGCGACCTCGTTGGTGCCGAGGAGCACCGCCAGCGGCGGGCGGGAGGAAAAGGGCATCGTCGGCACTCCGTCGGGCTGTCGGCCTCGATATATGTAATTGAATTACATCATGAGCCGCAAAGCAACCGCCGTACCAGCGGCTCGGACCGCGGCTCATGGCCGCCGGAAGTATGTCGAAATGCCGAAAAATGGCGCCAAATCAGGCATCGTGGCGCGCTCTTTCGGCATCGATCGGCCGAAGAGGCGATTGTCGGAAAACCGACATCGTCGTATAGGTGAAGGTGATTTCGAACGGAGGCAGCCATGTCGATCGCCGATGCGGAAATCTCGATCGCCGGACGGAGCCCGGCATGGAGCGTCGCGCGGCGCCCGTCCTCGCCTCCCTCCGTCGCCCGTCGCCTGCCGATCCATGCCGAATGCGACGTCGGCGCGCTGGTCTACGGCCCCGAGGACGATCCGGACGCGCTGATGCGCGCCTTCGTCGACCGGCGGATCGACGAGGGTCGCGACGTCGTCGGCATTCTCCAGACCCGTCGTCCGTCGCCCGACGGTTCGCGCCGCGGCGCCGCGCTGCGTCTCGTCCACGACGCGCCGGCCGACGAGGAGATCGCCGTGCCGCAGCCCCATGCCCGGGCCGTCGACGTCGTCGCCGATCTCGGCAGCCGGCTCGAGGCGGTGCTCTCGCGCCGGCCCGAACTGCTGGTGCTCAACCGCTTCGGTCGCGGCGAGATCGCCGGTGCGGGGCTCTGGCGGCTGATGGAACGGGCGGTCGCCCTGGAACTGCCGATGGTGACGGCGGTGCCGGAGACCCATTTCGGCGACTGGCTCGCCGCCGCGTCCGGTCTCGCGGTGCGCATCCGCCCGACCGCGTCGGGGCTCGAGCGCTGGTGGCATTCGTTGGAGACCTCCGCGGCGCCGCGCACTCGCGAATCGGCCTGCAGCGCCTGGAAGTGATCGGGCCGAAGGCCTGAAACGACGTCGCCCGCCCCGTGAGGGGCGGGCGATCGCATTTCTCGGGTGTCGTGGCGAGGCGTTCGCCTCACTTCACGACGGTGAAGCCCTGACCTTCGAAGATCTTGCGGGCTTCCGGGCCCTTCAGGAAGGCGAGATAGTCGGCGACGTCGGGGCTCTTGGCGTCCTTGGTCACGGCGACCGGATAGACGATCGGCGGGTGGCTGTCGGCCGGGAAGGTGCCGACGACGACGACCTTCGGTTCCGCCTTGGCGTCGGTCGCATAGACGATGCCGTACTTGGCTTCGCCGCGGGCGACGAGACCGAGGGCGGCGCGGACGTTCTCGGCGCCGGCGATCTTCGGCTCGACGTCCTTCCACAGACCGAGCTTCTCCAGCGACGCCTTGGCATACTTGCCGACCGGCACCGAGGCGATGTCGCCGGTGGCGATCTTGCCGTCGCCGACCTTGGCGGCGAGCGGCGCGCCGGGGCCGATCTCGATCTTCTCCGGATTGGCGACCGGCGCCACCAGCACCAGCGCGTTGCCGAGCAGATCGGAGCGGGTCTCGGTCTTGATCAGGCCCTTCTCGGCGACGTAGTTCATCCACGGGATGTCGGCCGAGATGAAGAGATCGGCCGGTGCGCCGGCTTCGATCTGCTTGGCCAGAGCCGAGGACGCGGCATAGGAGACGGTGACCGTCTTGCCCGACTTGGCCGTCCACAGCGCGTCGATCTCGTCGAGCGCGGTCTTCATCGAAGCGGCGGCGAAGACGGTCGGGCCGACCGACTGGGCGGTCGCAGCGCCGACCGAGAGGCCGAGCGAGACGACGCCGACGGCCGCCAGCGCGAAGGCGCGACGCGTCAGGGCGGCGAAATCGGTGCGGAACGCGTGCATGTCGAGGGATCTCCTTGGGTGCGGGAAGCGGAACGTCGTGGCCGATGTCCGACATCGACCGGCTGCACGACCGCAATGCAATTCGAATGCCGAATGCTGGCATTCTGGACGGCAGAACGGCGATTTTCAACACGCAATATGTATCTGAGGTATACGACGACGGCGTTGCAGAGCCGCAGCCGACGCGGGTATCGGGATTCCGTGCAGGGTGGCGTCGTGCTAGCCTCGCGCTCCGATCGACGTCGAACCGAGCCGGGATGGCGCCTTGAAGACCTTCATTCGTCTCCTCGCCCTCGGCGTCGCGCTCGCCGCCGGCCCCTCGGGTGCCGCGCGGGCGGCGGACGCCGCCTTCGAGCGCTTCCTCGCCGAGATCCGTCCCGAGGCGGAGGCCGCCGGCGTCTCGCGCGCCACCTTCGATCGCGAGACCCGCGGCCTCGAGCCCGACTACAAACTGCCCGACCTCGCCCTGCCGGGACGACCGGCGACGGGGGCGTCGAAGCAGCCGGAGTTCGTCAGCCTGCCGGCCGACTACGTGAAGGAGACGACGATCGCCGGATTGGCATCGACCGGCCGTCGCCTCGCCACGACCCATGCCGACGCGCTCGCCCGATTGGAAGAGCGCTTCGGCGTGCCGGGCGACGTCGTGCTGGCGATCTGGGGCCGTGAGACCAGCTACGGCCGCGCCGCCGACAGGCTCGACGCACTGCGGGTGGTGGCGACCCAGGCCTTCGTCGGTCGACGCAAGGACCAGTTCCGCAACGAGTTCATCCTCGCGCTGAAGATCCTCGACGAGGGCGCGGTGAAGCGGTCCGAGTTCCGCTCGTCCTGGGCGGGCGCGACCGGCCTCACCCAGTTCCTGCCTTCGGAATATTATGGCCACGGCGCCGATCTCGACGGCGACGGCCGGGTCGACATCTGGCATTCGGTCCCAGACGCGCTCGCCTCCGCCGCCAAGCAGCTCGCCGACAAGGGCTGGCAGCCGGGCACCCCCTGGGCGATCGAGGTGCGTGCGCCCGCCGCCACCGACTGCACCCTCGGCGTGCCCGACAACCGCCGGCCGATCGGCGACTGGGTCGACGCCGGCTTCGTGCCGACGCGCGGGCGGGTGCTCACGGCCGCCGAGCGGGTCGAACCCGCCTCGCTGCTCCAGCCCGAAGGCGCGCGCGGCCCGGCGTTCCTGACGACGAAGAACTACTTCGTGATCAAGGAATACAATTTCTCCGATCTCTACGTGCTCTTCGTCGGCCATCTCGCCGACCGCATCGGCGGGGCCGAGCGCTTCGCCACGCCTTGGGGCGCGACGACACGGCTCGAGACCACGGGCGTCGAGACGGTGCAGCGCCATCTCGCCCGGCTCGGCTTCTATCGCGACAAGATCGACGGCAAGGCCGGCATGCTGACCCGTTCGGCGGTCGGCGCCTATCAGAAGGCGACCGGCGCCCCCGTCGACTGCTGGCCGAGCGAGAGCGTGGCGAGATCCCTCGCCGCGACGCCGTGAGGGGGGCGCTCACGGCGCATTCGGGTGTCGAGGTCCCGGCTTGCAGCCTCTGTTCGGCTTCACCCTGAGGTGCTCGGCGAAGCCGAGCCTCGAAGGGCGAAGCCTCGACGGGTCGTGCCACTCGGCCCTTCGAGGCTCGCTTGCGCTCGCACCTCAGCATGAAGGGCCTCTGCGACGGGGACCCATGGGGCGGAGCCGGACGGCTTTTCCTCACCCCATCCGCGACAGCATCGTCTTGAAGCGCGCCGAGGCCCAGCCGAGGAAGAAGACGCCGAGCACCGCCATCACCGCGAGCTGCGGCCAGACGATGTCGAGGCCGGCACCGCGATAGAGCAGCGCCTGCGAGAACTGCACGTACCAGACCGACGGCGAGGCGTGCATGCCCCATTGCAGCACCGGCGGCATGGATTCGAGCGGCGTCATGTTGCCCGACAAGAGCAGCATGGTGGTGAAGACCGGGATCGCCATCAGCCCGAACTGCGGCATCGACGACGCGACGGTGGCGATCAGGATGCCGAGCGAGGTGGTCGAGAACAGGTAGATCACCGTGCCGAAGGCAAAGAGCAGCCGCGATCCGGCGATCGGCACGCCGAGCCACCAGCGCACCACGATCTCCATCGAGGCGAGGGTGGCGACGAGGATCACCGCGCCGTTGGCGACGACCTTGGCGAGCGCGATCTCGACCGCGCCGATCGGCATCACCAGGAGATGCTCGATCGTGCCGTGCTCGCGCTCGCGGATCACCGCCGCGCCGACCAGGATGATCGACAGGATGGTGATCGAGTTCACCAGCTGCATGATGGCGTTGAACCAGCGCCCCTCGATGTTGGGATTGAAGCGCACCCGCGGCACCACCTCGATCGGCAGCGACGCCTCGATGCCGGCGGCGTTCGCCCAGGTCGCGACCTCTTCGGCGACGATGTTCTGGACGAGGATCGAGCCGTTGCCGGCCTGCACCATGGCGGTGGCATCGACGGTCAATGCGATCGACGGCGACCGGCCGGCGACCGTGTCCTTCTCGAAGTCCGGCGGGAACTCGACGACGAAGCCCCAGCGGCCGAGATCGAGCCCGCGCGCAGCCTCGGCCGAGCCGACGACGACCGGCGGCTTGAACCACGGCGGGCGCAGCGCGTCGACGATGCGGTGCGACAGCACCGAGCGGTCGGCGTCGACGATCGCCACCTGTGCGCCCACGACCTCGAGCTTGACGCCGGTCGCCACCGTGACGACCGCCACCGACAGCGCATAGACGATCAGCCCGAGCATCACCGGATCGTGCCGGAGGCTCGCCAGTTCCTTGAGCGAGAGACGCCAGAGGTCGAGGAGGAAGCGCATGGTTCAGCGCTCCTGTTTGTCGAGGAGGAGGCAGGCGACGCCGATGAAGAGGCCTGCGAAGCCGGCGATGATCAGCGCCTCGCGCCACAGATCGGCGATCCCCAGCCCCTTGGCGAAGACGCCGATCGAGATGGTCTGGAACCACGAGGTCGGAAAGGCGAAGCCGACGACCTTCGCCGCCCCCTCGAGCGAGGAGACCGGATTGAGGAAGCCCGAGAAGTTCACCGCCGGGACGACCGACAGGATGGCGACGGCGAAGATCGCCGCGACCTGACTGCGCACCAGCGTCGAGACGAGCAGGCCGAACCCGGTCGCCGCCAGCACGTAGAGCAGCGCCCCGAGCGTCAGTGTGGCGACCGAACCGCGCAACGGCACGCCGAAGAACGCCATGGCCGCGAAGGTCAGCGTCGCGAAGCTCACCATGCCGACGGCGACGTAAGGGAGCTGCTTGCCGATCAGGAACTCGGCAACGCGGGCGGGTGAGGCCTGAACGTTGGCGAAGGAGCCGACCTCGCGCTCGCGCACCACGCCGACGGCGGTCATCGCCGCGGGGATCAGCACCAGGAGCAGCATGATGACGCCGGGGGTGATGGCGTCGACCGAACGGAAGGCCTGATTGTAGGCGAAGCGCGGCACGACCGAGACCGGGGTGAGCGCCGCCGTGCCGGGGCCGCGGATCTCGGCCGAGAGCTTGGTGGCGAAGTCGATCGTCACGCCCTCGACATAGCCGCGCACCGTCTCGGCGCGGAACGTGTTCGCCCCGTCGATCTCGACCGCCACCGCCGGTCGCCGGCCGCCGAGGAAGTCGCGGCCGAAGCCGGGCGGGATGGCGAGGACGAAGCGCAGCTCGCCGTTCTTCAGCCGTCGATCGGTCTCCGCCTCGCTCGCGACGGGAGCCCGCTGCTGGAACCAGCGGCTGCCGTCGAAGGCCTCGACGAGGCGGCGGCTCTCGATCGACTGGTCGCGGTCGAAGACGGCGAAGGGCAGATGCTCGACGTCGAAGGAGACGCCGAAGGCGAAGAGCACCATCAGCAGCAGCGAACCGAGCACCGCGAAGGAGAGCCGCACCGGATCGCGCTGGATCTCCAGCGCCTCGCGCCGGGCAAAGGCCAGCGTCCGCCCGATCGCCCCGGCATTGCCGGGTGTCGATGCGGGGTCCGCCGCCGCCGCGGCGAGCGGTGCGTCGGCAGGACGATCCTCGCGCCCGCCGCCGGCCTCGATCAGCGCCTCGATGAAGGCGTCTTCGAGGCTCGCGGCACCGGCTTGCGTGACGAGATCGCGCGGCCGCCCGACCGCCAGCACGCGGCCCTGATGCATCAGCGAGATGCGGTCGCAGCGCTCGGCCTCGTTCATGAAATGGGTCGAGACGAAGATCGTCACGCCGTCGCGCCGCGACAGTTCGGCGAGATGGCGCCAGAAGGCGTCGCGCGCCCGTGGGTCGACGCCGGAGGTCGGCTCGTCGAGGATCAGAACCTCGGGCCGATGCAGGCAGGCGGCGGCGAGCTGCAGCCTCTGCCGCCGGCCGAGCGGCAGCGCGGCCGGCGAGGCGTCGGCATCCTCCACGAGGTCGAAACGCTCGAGCGCTTCGGCCACGCGCGGGGCGACGTCGTCTTCCGCCACCCGGTAGAGCCGGGCATGGAGGCGCAGGTTCTCGGCGACCGAGAGCTCCTCCCACAGCGAGAAACTCTGCGAGACGTAGCCGACGCGCAGCCGGACCGAGACGTCGTTCGCCTCGATCGGCTGCCCGAGCAGGGTCGCGTGGCCGGAGGACGCCGGCAGGAGCCCGGTCAGCATCTTCATCGTCGTCGTCTTGCCGCAGCCGTTCGAGCCGAGGAAGCCGAAGATCTCGCCGCGCGGAATGGCGAAGGAGACGTCGTCGACCGCGACGAAGTCGCCGAAGCGGCGGGTGAGCCCGTGCGCCTCGATGGCGATCTCGTCGCTCCTGCCGGCGAAGGGCGGCATGAGGAAGCCCGTCACGGCACCCGCCGGTCCCGACTGCAATGCCGCGAAGGCGCCTTCGAGGTCGGCCGCTCCAGTCTCGGCGACGATCGTCGCCGGCGCGCCGTCGGCGATGACGCGGCCGTCGTCGATCGCCACGACGCGGTCGAAACGCGCGGCCTCCTCCATGTAGGCGGTGGCGACCAACACCGTCATCCCCGGCCGCGAGGCGCGGATCTCGCCGACGAGATCCCAGAACTGGCGGCGCGACAGCGGATCGACGCCGGTCGTCGGCTCGTCGAGGACGAGGAGGTCGGGGTCGTGGACCAGCGCGCAGCAGAGCGACAGCTTCTGCTTCATGCCGCCGGAGAGTTTGCCGGCCGGTCGGTCGGGGAAGGGATCGAGCCCGGTCGCACGCAGCAGCCGTTCGATGCGGGCACCGCGCGCCGCGGCGTCGAGGCCGAAGAGCCGGGCGTGGAAGTCGATGTTCTCGGCGACCGACAGCGTCGGATAGAGATTGCGCCCGAGCCCCTGCGGCATGTAGGCGACGCGTCGGGCGACCGCGTCGCGCCAGGACGCCTCGCGCATCGAGCCGCCGAAGACGTCGATTTCGCCGACCTGCATCCGCCGCACGCCGACCAGCAGGCCGAGCAGCGTCGACTTGCCGACGCCGTCGGGGCCGATGATCGCCGTCGCGGTGCCGGCCTCGAAGGTGAGCGTGACGCCGGCGAGCGCCGCGCGGTCGCCGTAGCGATGCTCCACCCCGGCGAGCGCCAGCACCGGGCGCGGCTTGCCGACGGCCGTGGTCATCGACCGTTCTCCGGCCGCGGCGGCAGTTTCGGCTCGAGCGAGGCCGGCCATGCGGCGCCGGGCTCGGTCAGGAAATGGGCGGTGCCGGTCAGGCCCGACTTGACGTAGTCGCGCCAGGCATCGAGCAGCGCGGGGTCGATCCGCGCCTTGACCCGGTACATCAGCTTGTCGCGCTCGTCGGCGGTCTCGACCGTCTTCGGCGTGAACTGCGCTTCCGCCGCGACGAAGGAGACGGTCGCCGGGATCACCCAGTCGGGTGCGGCGTCGAGCACGATGCGCACCGGCGCGCCGAGCTTCACCCGTCCGAGCGAGCGCGTCGGCAGGAACACCGTCATGGTGACGTCGGTGAGATCGAGCAGCGTCACGATCTTGCCGCCGGCGCCGAGCACCGCGCCGGGATCGACGAGGCGATATTCGACGCGGCCGTCGACCGGCGCCTTCAGCACCATGTCGTCGAGATTGGCCTGGATCAGGGCGACCTGCGCCTCGGCGACGTCGCGCATCGCCTCGGCGTCGGCGACGCCGGCACGGGCCGCGGCGACGGTCGCGGCGGCGACGTCGCGCTGCGCCTTGCGCTGGTCGAGGAGGGCCTGCGGGCTCACCGCCTTGTCGAGGAGATCGGCCGAGCGATGCATCTGGATCTCGGCCAGCGCCAGATTGGCCTCGGCCGCGGTGACGTCGGTGCGCGCCTTGGCGATCGCCTGACCGGCGCGCGCCACGTTGGCTCGTGCCGATGCCCGTTGGGCGAGGAGATCGGAGACGTCCATCTCGGCGACGATCGCGCCCTTCGCCACCATGTCGCCTTCGGAGACGTTGAGCACCGCGAGCCGCCCCGGCAGTTTGGTGGCGATGTCGCGCCGCTCGACCTCGAGCCGGCCGTTGGTCGACGTGACCCCGGCGGGCCCGCGCGTCGAGGTGGTGGCGATCTGGACACCGACGATCAGGAGGGCGACCGACGCCCCGGCGAGAACCCATGCGATGGTTTTCTTCATGGCGTGCTCCAGCGGATCCGCCTGCCGGGAGGCTCTTCCCGACGTCTCCCCGGGCGCGACGCGCACACGGGAACGAATACCCTCGCATCAGACATATTACTTTGCCGCGAGCCCTCCCATAGGCTCGAACCCGGATCGTGGTAAGGCGGACGAGGCGGGAGAGGGCAGGGCGGCGCCGACCGTGACGCTCACGCGGGGTCGGGGGCGCCGGCTGTGTCGAGGGTCGAGCGCGTCGTCCCGTCATGGCCGACGAGGATCGCCGCGATGCCGTGACGCCGCGCCAGCGCGATGCCGGCCTCGAGCCCCGCGACCATCAGCGCCGTCGCCCAGGCGTCGGCCACCATGCAGCGCTCGGCGAGAACCGTCGCCTGCGCCACGTCGCCGATGACCGGCCGGCCGGCGCGCGGATCCATCGTATGGCTCACCGTCCGCCCGTCGATCTCGTGGACGTGGCGATAGTCGCCCGAGGTCGCGATGCTCATGTCGGCGAGTTCGAGCACGCCGGAGAGCGCACGCTCGTTCCGGTCCGGTCGTTCCTGGCCGACGATCCAGCGGCTGCCGTCCGGCTTCGGCCCGCCCGCCCGCATCTCGCCGTCGATGCCGACGAGGAAGGAGGCGATGCCGAAGGCCGCCATCACGTCCGCCATACGGTCGACGCCGTGGCCCTTGGCGATGCCGGCGAGATCGATGGCGATCGGCGCGAGGCGACGGGCGCGACCGCCGACCGGATCGAGCTGCAGCGCCTTCGGCGAGACGATCCGCGCCCCGCCGGAAAGGGCGGCGATGCCCTGCGGGTCGGGTGTCCGCCGGCCGTGGCCGAAGCCGTGGGCGCGGACGAGATCGCCGACCCCGACGTCGAAGGCGCCGTCCGAGAGGTCGCCGATCGCCAGCGCCGCGTCGAGCACCGTGAAGAGACCGGGCGGCAGCACCAGCCATTCGCCGACCGGCGCGCGGACGAGCCGTTCGACGACCGAGTCCAGCCGCCAGTTCGAGGCCTCGTTCTCCACCGCCTCGACCTCGGCGGCGAGTGCTGCGGAAAGCGCCGCGACGTCGAAAGCCTCGGCGGCGAAGAAGACCGCCGACCAGCGCGCCCCCATCGCCGGGCCGGAGAGGGCCCGGCGGACGAGGGGCGTCGGCATCTCAGTAGATGTCTTCGACATAACGGCCCCCGGCGCGCAGCGTGGCGAGGTCGAGCCCGAGCGGGCGGACGATGCGGTCGAGCGTATGGGCGACCGCCTGCCCCATGTCGCGGCTGCCGCAGACCAGGATCTGGGCGCCGTGGCGGACGAGTTCGCGGAAGCGGAGTTCGTCGGCGGCGATGCGGTCCTGGACATAGGCACCCGAGCGCGGGTCGCGGGAGAAGGCGGTGACGAGCGAGGTCAGCCGCTTCTCGGCCAGCGCCTGGACGAGTTCGTCCTCGTAGAGGAAGTCGGAGGCCGGCGACCGGCCGCCCCAGTAGAGGTGGACGGGGCGCGATCCGTCGCTCTCGCGCACGAAGCCGGCGAGCGGCCCGAGCCCGGCACCGGCGCCGATCAGGATCAGCGACGGGGCGGCCACGCTCGGCCGGAACGACGGGTTCTCGCGGACGAAGGCCTCGATCCGGTCGCCCGGCTCCAGCGCATGCAGCGCCGTCGAGACGAGACCGCCGGGCATCAGGCGCACGCAGATCTCGACGATCCCGTCGCGCGCCGAGGAGGCGAGCGAATAGAAGCGCGGGATGGACGCGTTCGGGTGCATCACGCCGAGGAGGTCGCCCGCCTCGAAGGCCGGGAGCTTGCCGGGACGGCCGCGGGCGTCGTCGCGCGGCGCGGCGAAGCGCAGGATCGCCACCGGCGCGCCGACGGCCTCGCCATAGTCCTCGCGCTCGACCAGTTCCAGCGCGGTGGTCGCAGGCCGTTCGGCGACGTGTTCGAGCGTCAGCTCATGGCCGAGCGCACGGCCGAGGTCGCGACCCCACTGGGCGAATTCCTGCGCCGAGCGGCGGTCGATGCGCTTGGTCTCGACGAGGAGGGGGAAGCCCTTCGCCTCGAGCGCCGCCGCGACGGTGCGGGCATAGCCGCAGAAGTCGGGGAAGGTGCGATCGCCGAAGCCGAGGACGGCGACGGGCGGGCGCGCTTCGATCGTCGCCAGCCGGTCGAGGAAGCGGGCGGCCGAGGCCGGCGCGCCGCCGTCGCCCCAGGTGGCGGCGAGGATCAGCACGCGCTGGCTGCGGAAATGCGCTTCGCCGGCGGCGTTCATGTCGGCGACGTGGACGGCATGGCCCTGCGCGGTCAGCGCTTCGGCGAGCGTCGCCGCGAAGCCACGGGTCGAGCCGCCGTCGGAGCCGACGAGGACGACGGTGTCGGCCGCTTCCACCGCGACCGAGGCGAGGGCCGCGGCCGGACGACGGCGACGCCACCACAGGAGAACGCCGGTCGCGCCGAGCAGCGGCACCATGGCGGCCGAGAGCCCGAGCACCAGGCCGAGAGCTGCGGCGCCGCGGCCGGTGTGGACCATGCGGACGATGCCGTCGATCCGGTCGACGAGCGTCGCGGGAGCCGACGCGATCACCCGGCCGGTCGCCGGATCGATCGCCGCTTCGCCGGCGGCTGTGCGCAGACGGAGCGTGTCGGCCGGGTCGGTCGGATCGGCGAGCGTCAGCTCGCGCAGATCGGCGACGTCGACGGTGCGGAGCGCCGCGAGCCGGTCGATCGGCAGGGCGGTGCCGCCGCTCGCCGTCGCGGTCTCGACCGACGCCGCCTCGGGGAGGAAGCCGAAGGTCGAGGCCGACATCCACAGGCCGGTGAGCGAGGAGACGATCAGGCCGATCGCCGCGATCCGCGCCGCTTCGCCGTGCAGACGCTGGTGCTGTGCCCGACGCGCGAGCTGGCCGACCAGGTGACGCAGGAGCTGCGCCGTCTGGCGCGCGCAGCCGACAACATCAAGATCCTCTCGCTCTGCGGCGGCGCCACCATGCGGCCGCAGATGAACAGCCTGGAGCACGGCGCGCATATCGTCGTCGGCACGCCGGGGCGCATCATGGATCACCTGGAGCGCGGCAGCCTGACGCTCGATGCGCTGAACACGCTGGTGCTCGACGAGGCCGACCGCATGCTCGACATGGGCTTTCACGATGACATCGTGTTCATCGCCAAGCGTTGCCCGGCCGAGCGGCAGACGCTGCTGTTCTCCGCCACCTATCCCGAAGGCATCGCCGGGCTGGCGCGGCGTTTCCTGCGCCAGCCGAAGGAAGTGACGCTGCCCGAGCAGCACGGCGCCGCGACCATCCGCCAGCGCTTCTACGAGGTCGAGCACGAGCAGCGCCTCGCCGCCGTGGGCAAGCTGCTGCGCCACTACCGGCCAGTGAGCACGCTGGCCTTCTGCAACACCAAGGAGCAATGCCGCGCGCTGCTCGCCGAGTTGCAGGCGCAGGGCATCGTCGCGCTGACGCTGAACGGCGACCTGGAACAGCGCGAACGCGATCAGGTGCTGATCCGCTTCGCCAACCGCAGCTGCTCGGTGCTGGTAGCGACCGACGTCGCCGCGCGCGGGCTGGACATCGCGCAACTGGAAGCGGTGATCAACGTGGACCTGACGCCCGATCCAGAAATCCACGTGCATCGCATCGGCCGCACCGGCCGCGCCG
>DBMN01000068.1:12913-13147 GCA_002298965.1 Rhizobiales bacterium UBA697
TGCTCGGCGCGCTGACCGGCGAGGCCGGCTTCACTCGCGAGCAGATCGGCAAGATCACCGTCACCGACCAGACCACCTACGTCGCGGTGCTGCGCGAGATCGCCGCCGAGGCGGTGCGCCGGCTCGGCGCCGGCAAGCTCAAGGGCAAAACGGTGAAGGTGCGCGCGCTGTAGGCATGCTCGGCGGCGGGCGCCCGGCGCGAAAGTCGGCGCTGGCGGGACGGCGTCGGCGCCC
>DBMN01000048.1:0-5896 GCA_002298965.1 Rhizobiales bacterium UBA697
CTCGACGTAGTCGCGGGCGGCGTCGAAGAACCGGCGCGCCGAGGCCTCGGCTTCCGCCCGCGCGGCGCCTTCCAGATGGGTCGAGGTGGCGGCGGCGATCTTGGCGCGCAGCGCCGCGCGCATCGACAGCCAGGACGGCAGCGCGGCGAGCGCGCGAACCTCCGGCAGGAAGATCTCCTCGAGGTCGGCGAAGCGCGGCCGCATGCTCTCGTGGCGCACCACCTCGACCAGCCAGCGGTCGAGCAGGCGGCGGGCGGCGGGGCGATCGCCGCGCACCTCGAGATCCATGATCAGGAAGGCGACGTCGTAGAGCATGTCGCCGGTGGCGATGGCGTCGTCGAACTCGATGGCGTCGAAGAGCTGGGCGCGACCGTCGATCACCGCTATGTTGGCGCAGTGCAGGTCGCCGTGGCCGATGCGGACGCGGCCGAGGCGGCCGCGCTCGATCACCAGATCGGCGACGTCGGCGAGCCGTTCCTCCGACAACCGGGCGAGGCGCTCGGCGGCGGCCGGCGGGAAGAGGTCGGGGCGATCGGCGAAGGCGGCGCGGTTCTGCGCGAGATAGCCGCGCACGTCGTCGAGCCAGGCCTCGGCGTCGCGCAGAGTGGCACGCGCCTGGGCCTCGGCGATCTCGGCGGCCAGCGCCTCGACGAAGTCGCGCGAGAGCGGTTCGCGGCCGACGACGCGGTCGAGCGTCGCGGTCTCGTCGAAGCGGTTCATCTCGACCGCCCATTCGACCGGCTTGCCGGCGCCGCCGATGGCGAGCGATCCGTCGGCCTGCCGCGTGATCGGCACGACGCGGCGATAGATCGTCGGGGCGATCGGCCGATCGACGTCGATCTCGCGGCGGCAGGCGCGCTGCCTCAGCGCCAGCGTCGAGAAGTCGAGGAAGGGGAAGCGTGCCGGGCGCTTGATCTTGTAGGCGAGCGGGCCGGCGAGAAAGACCACCGCGGCATGGGTGTCGATGCGCACCACCGCGTCGTCGCGCCCGTGAGTCGCGGGATCGGCGAGGAAGGCGGCGACCTTCTCCCAGGTCTCGAGATCGGTATCGGTCGGCGCCATCGCGGTCGGTCCTTCACGGGCTCCGTCCCTGCCCCATCTCCCACCGACAGGGTGGCCGCGTCGTTGATGGAGGTCAATGTCGTTCGGCGCGAAGCCGAGATAGATTTCAACGTGTTGCCGGGGAGGACCGCAGACGATGCCCGCGCTGAAGAAGATCCGCCTGAATCTCGCCCGCACCAAGGCCCATCCGGCCGGATCGGCGCGGCACGGCTACGAGTTCGTGGCGCCCCTCGACGAGACCGGCCACATCGACGCCGAAGCCTGGAAGAAGGTGCGCGACAAGTGCCGCGTCCGCCGCTTCTGGGGCGACGAGGCCGAGGATCTCGGCCATCTCGTCCATCGGCCGGGCGGCAGCTGGGCCTTCCGTTGGGACATCACCGGCGACGACGACGACGAGGCCGGCTATCGCTTCGGGGCGCATGCCTTCGGCGTCGGCGAATACGTCTCGATCCGCGACGAGGACGGCGAGCTCAACACCTTCACCGTCGTCACCGTCCTGCCGGTATGATGCCTCCCGCACCGGCCGCATGGCGGCTCGGCGCATCCCCCCTTCAAAGGCGGGCGCGGGCGTGAGATGACCGTTTCCGAGAACAATCGGGAGCGGAACATGACGATCGAGAAGAGCGGAGCGCGGTTGCTGGTCGACACCCTCGAGGCCAACGGCGTCGAACGGGTCTTCCTCGTGCCCGGCGAGAGCTATCTCGCCGTCATCGACGCGTTGTCCGAGAGCCCGATCGTCACCGTCACCGCGCGCCAGGAATCGGGCGCCGCCTTCATGGCGGAGGCGACCGGCAAACTCACCGGCCGCCCCGGCATCGCCATGGTGACGCGGGCGCCGGGCGCCACCAACGCCTTCGCCGGTCTCCACGTCGCCGAACACGATTCGACGCCGATGATCCTCTTCGTCGGCCAGATCGAACGCTCGTTCCGCGAGCGCGGCGCCTTCCAGGAGATGGACTTCCGCAAGGTGTTCGGCTCGGTCGCCAAGTGGGTGGCCGAGGTCGACAGCCCGGATCGCGTGGTCGAGATGGTCAACCGCGCCTTCGCGGTGGCGACCAACGGGCGGCCGGGGCCGGTCGTGCTGGTCCTGCCGGAAGACATGCTGGTGGAGACCGCCCCCGCCCCCGCCGAGATCCGCCCCGCGCCGATCGTCGAGACCCATCCGGGTGCTGCGCAGATGTGGGACCTGCAGAAGCGGCTGTGGGCGGCGAAGAAGCCGCTCGCCATTCTCGGCGGCTCGCGCTGGAGCGAGAAGGCGGTCCGCCAGTTCGCCCGCTTCGCCGAGAAGTTCGACCTGCCGGTCGCCTGTTCCTTCCGCCGCCAGATGCTCTTCGACCACGCCGATCCGCACTACGTCGGCGACATCGGCTTCGGCATCAATCCGGCGCTCGACGCCCGCATCCGCGAGGCCGACCTGATCCTGATGGTCGGCGGCCGTTTCCAGGAGGTGCCGAGCCAGAGCTACGCACTGCTCGACGTGCCCTTCCCGAAGCAGAGCCTCGTCCATGTCCACGCGAGCGCCGAGGAGCTCGGCCGGGTCTATCGGCCGGATCTGGCGATCCATGCCTCCGCCGCCGCCTTCGCCGCCGCCGCGGAAGGCCTCGAGCCGCCGCCGGCCGGCGTCGCCTGGGCCGACTGGCGCGCCGCGGGGCGGGCCGACTGGGAGACCTGGACCGGCACGATCGCCCCCAATCCGGGCGCGGTGCAGCTCGCGACCGTGTGGGAACACATGCGCGCCGTCCTGCCCGACGACGCGATCTTCACCAACGGTGCCGGCAACTACGCGATCTGGCTGCATCGCTTCTGGCGCTTCCGCAAGTTCGGCACCCAGGCGGCGCCCTGCTCCGGCTCGATGGGCTACGGCCTTCCCGGCGGCATCGGCGCCAAGCTCGTCCATCCCGACCGGCCGGTGATCGTCTGCGCCGGCGACGGCGACTTCCAGATGACCTCCCAGGAGTTCGCCACCGCCTGCCAGTTCGGCGTCGCGGTCGTGGTGATCGTCTTCGACAACGGCATCTGGGGCACGATCCGCATGCACCAGGAGCGCGAGTTCCCCGCCCGCGTCCATGCGACCAAGCTGGTGAACCCCGACTTCGCGGCGATCGCCAAGGCGCACGGCGCCTATGGCGCGACGGTGACGACGTCGGAGGGCTTCGGTCCGGCCTTCGACGCGGCGCTCGCCTCCGGCGGGCCGGCGCTGATCCACGTCCATCTCGATCCGGAAGCCATCACCCCGCGCACGACGCTCGCGAAGATCCGGGCGGCGGCGCAGACGCAGGGCTGAGGCGGCGGCGCGGTCACTTGCGAGTGATCCCGGCGGGATCGATCTCGACATCGGCCGCGGGCGCCCGCAGGGTCGCCGCCGCGATGCGACGCGCGGGCGCGCGAGACGGGAGACTTGCGGTTGGCAGACGGGACGACGACGAACGAGCGGGACGCGGCGAGCGAGGCCCCGACGACGGCGACCGCGCCGCGGCTGGCGCTGGTGCTGTCGGGGGCGCTCCTGACGATGATCCTGGCGGCGCTCGACCAGAACATCGTCAACACCGCCCTGCCGCGCATCGTCGGCGATCTCGGCGGCATGGCCCATCTGTCGTGGGTCGTCACCGCCTTCATGCTGACCTCGACCGCCACGACGACGCTCTACGGCAAGCTCTCCGACCTGTTCGGCCGGCGCCTGCTGATCTTCGTCGCCGTCGGCCTCTTCCTCGCCGGGTCGCTCGCCTGCGGCTCGGCGGGCTCGATGGGGGCGCTGATCGCCTTCCGCGCCCTGCAGGGGCTCGGCGCCGGCGGCCTCTTGGTGCTCGCCCAGTCGGTGATCGGCGACGTCATCTCGCCGCGCGAGCGACCGCGCTATCAGGGGCTCTTCACCGGCACCTTCGCGCTCGCCTCCGTCGCCGGGCCGGTGCTCGGCGGCGCCATCACCCAGATGTTCTCGTGGCGCTGGGTCTTCTACATCAACCTGCCGATCGGCCTCCTGGCGCTCGTCATGATCGCCGTGGCGCTGCCGCGCTCGCCCCGGCGCGAGACGATGCCGATCGACTGGATCGGCGCGGGACTGCTGACGGGGGCGACGGCGAGCTTCCTGCTGCTGCTCGCCTGGGGCGGCAACGAATTCGCCTGGGCGTCGTGGCCGGCGGCGGGGCTCCTCGGCCTGACGGTGCTGCTCGCGGTCGGGTTCCTGGCGCAGGAGCGGCGCGCCGACGATCCGCTGATCCGCCTGACGCTCTTTGCCAACGTCGTCTTCCGCCGCGGCGTGACGGTCGGCGGCATGATGGTCTTCGCCATGATGGGCTCGACCGTCTTCCTGCCGCTCTATTTCCAGCTGGTGCTCGGCATGGCGCCGGCGACGGCGGGAGCGATGCTGCTGCCGCAGGTGGTCGGCATGGTCACGACCTCCTTCGTCGGCGGCACGCTGGTGTCGAAGAGCGGGCGGAACCGGCCGTTCCTGCTGACGGGCATCGGGCTCGAGGCGGTGGCGCTGGCGAGCCTCGCGGTCTTCGCCTGGATGGGCGCGCCGCCGATGGTGTTCCTCGTATCGATGGCGCTGCTCGGCCTCGGCATGGGCATGGGCATGCCCAACATCACGGTCGCGGTGCAGAACGCCGTCGCCCATCGCGAACTGGGAGCGGCGACCGGCGCCATGACCTTCGCCCGCTCGCTCGGCGGTGCGCTCGGGGTGGCGACCTCCGGCACGATCATGACGCAGAGCCTTTCCGGCGCCTTCGGCCACATCGGCGGCATCGACGTCGCCGATCTGACGGCACACGGCGTCGAGGCGCTGGCGCGCTTCACGCCGGTGCAGCAGGCGATGGTGTCGGACGTCTATCGCGGCGCGCTGACCGGCTGCTTCCTGCTCTCCGGCGTGGTCATGACCATCGCCTTCGTGCTGGTGTGGGGCCTCCCCGACACGCTGCTGCGCGACGCGATCTCGGAGGAGTGAGCGCAGGCGGCCGGGCCGTACACCGTGTGCGTGGCATTTGGCCGTGCGCGATGCTTCGAGACGGGCCGCCGTCGGCAGCCCTCCTCAGCATGAGGCGCTTTTCATATTCGATACAACCACATGGGCCTCATGCTGAGGAGCGCCGAAGGCGCGTCTCGAAGCATCGCGCACCGTCATGCAAAACGCCGAGGCCCCCTCGCGGGGGGCCTCGTTCGTCTCGTCATCGATGAACCGGCCTCACGCCAGCAGATCGGCCAGCGCCAGCGCCACCACCTTGGTCGCCTTGCGCAGGTCTTCCAGCGGCAGGCGCTCGTCGGCGCGGTGGGCGTTGGCCTCGGTGATGGTGCGCGGGCCGGCGCCGTAGAGGACGATCGGCACGCCGGCATCGGAATAGTGGCGGGCGTCGGTGTAGAGCGGCACGCCCTTCACCCCGATCTCCTCGCCGAAGATCGCCGTCGCGTGCCTCGTCAGCGCCGCCGAGAGCGTCTCGGAACCGGCGAGCGGGGTCAGCGGGCGGGCGAGCAGGATGCGGTTGATCGTGACGCGGGCGCCGGGCACCGCCGTCACGGCCTGGGCGATCAGCGCGCGCAGGCCCGCCTCGACGGTCTCGGCGTTCTCCTCCGGGATCATGCGGCGATCGAGGCGGAGCTTCACCTTGTCGGGGACGACGTTGGTGTTGATGCCGCCCTCGATCAGGCCGACCGTCAGCTGTGGGCTGCCGATGCCGGGCGTCGCCGAGACGGTCGAAGCCAGCGTCTCGCGATGGGCGTAGAGCGCCACCAGCACGCCGGTCGCGGCCTCCAGCGCATCGACACCGGTGAAGGGCATCGCCGCATGGGCGGACTTGCCCTCGACCACGACCTCGAGATGGAGACAGCCGTTGTGGGCGTC
>DBMN01000048.1:5903-16432 GCA_002298965.1 Rhizobiales bacterium UBA697
TCGAGCAGCCACTTCGGGCCGATCTCGCCGCCGGCCTCCTCGTCCCAGGTGCCGTGGATCTCGAGCGTGCCGTTCAGCGCGACGCCGGCCTTCTCCAGCGCGAGGAGCGCGAAGGCATAGGTGGCGAAGTCGCACTTCGACACGGCGACGCCGCGGCCGTACATCCAGCCGTCGCGGATCTCGGCGCCGTAGGGGTCGGCGGTCCAGCCCTCGCCCGGCGGCACGACGTCGCCGTGGGCGTTGAGCGCGATCACCGGGCCGCCCTTGCCGAAGGTCTTGGCGGCAATGATGTTGGTCGCCGAGATCATGCCGTTGGCCTTCACCAGCGCCTCGGGCACCGGGTGACGCGAAACCGCGAAGCCGCGGGCCTCGAGTTCCTTCGCCGTCACCTCGGCATGGGGGGCGCAGTCGCCGGGCGGGTTGTCGGAGGGGCACTTCACCAGCGCCGCCACCATGGCGACCTCGTCGTCGAAGGCCTCGTCGACGAGAGCGGAGATGCGGGCGGCAAGATCGGCGGTCATGGGTCTGTCCGGTGTTCTGGGCGGGTGATCAGGGCTTGGAATGGAGCTTGCGGCCGGCGACGCGGGTCTCGCGCACGCAGCGGTCGTCGGCGAGGATCGCCAGGGCGAAGAGCCGGTCCTCGAGCGTCTCGGAAAGGTCGTCGCGGGCGGCGAGCAGATCGGTCGCGCGCGGGTCGAGCACGACGAAGTCGGCGAAGCGGCCCGGCTCCAGCGAGCCGATCTCGGCCTCGAGGCCGAGGGCGCGGGCATTGCCGAGCGTCGCCCAGTAGAAGCCTTCGGTCGCCGTCATGTCGGAGCCGCGCAGCCGCGCGATCTCGATCGCCCGGCCGATGGTCGCGGGCATCGAGAAGGACGTGCCGCCGCCGATGTCGGTGGCGAGCGCCAGGCGCACCGGGCGGTCGGGGTTCGAAAGCCCGGCGCGATCGAAGAGGCCGGAACCGAGGAAGAGGTTCGAGGTCGGGCAATGGACCGCGACCGAACCGCTCTCCGACAGCCGCCGCCGCTCCGCCGCGTCGAGATGGATGGCATGGCCGAAGAGCGAGCGGGGGCCGAGCAGGTCGAAGCGGTCGTAGACGTCGGTGTAGCTCGCGGCCCTGGGGAAGAGCGCGCGGACGGTCTCGATCTCGCGCGGGCTCTCGGAGAGATGCGTCTGCATCAAGACTGTCGGATGGGACCGCACGAGTTCGCCGGCGAGCCTGAGCTGCGTCTCGGTCGAGGTGATGGCGAAGCGCGGCGTGACGACGTAGCGGGCGCGGCCGCGGCCGTGCCATTTGGCGATCAGCGCGGCGCTCTCGGAAAAACCCCGCTCCGGATCGTCACGCACGGCTTCCGGGCAGGCGCGATCCATCAGCGTCTTGCCGGTCGCGATCCCCATGCCGCGCACCTCGGCGGCTGCGAAGAGCGCGTCGGCGGCGACCGCGTGCGACGAGGAATAGGCGACGGCGAAGGTCGTGCCGTGGGCGACGAGGCGATCGAGGAAGGCTTCCGCCGAGGCTTCCGCATGCATGCGGTCGGCATATCGCGCCTCTTCCACGAAGGTGAAGCGCTCGAGCCATTCGAGCAGATCGCGCCCCGGGGCGGCGAGCATCCGCCACTGCGGGAAATGCACGTGGGTGTCGATGAAGCCCGGCATCAGGATCGCCGTGCCGTGGTCGACTCGGGCCGCGCCGCGATGGCCGCCGGGGAGGTCCGCCACCTCACCGACCCAGGCGATGCGGCCGTCATCGCCGACGATCACCGCGCCGCGCTCGTGGTAGCGCACGGCGGCGGGGCCGGCGACCGCCGGATCGTCGACGAAGGAGAGGACGCGGGCGAGATGGATCTCGGTCATGCCGCGCTCACGATGGTTAGAGGCGCAATCTTCGTGGCACTCCGTTCGGCTTCACCCTGAGGTGCCCGGCGGAGCCGGGCCTCGAAGGGCGAAGCCATGACGGGCGCCGCCGTGAATGTACCCCTTGCAGGCCCTGCCTCTCGGCCCTTCGCCCTTCGAGGCTCGCTGCGCTCGCACCTCAGGATGAAGGGCCTCCGCATGGAATCGATCGTCATGCCACGCGCTCCTTCTCGGCCAGATCGAGGATGGTGCGCGTCAGCGCCTCGATGCCGAGGCCGATGTCCTCGGGGTCGGACCATTCCAGCGGATTGTGGCTGATGCCGGCCTTCGAACGGATGAAGAGCATGGCCGAGGGGATGGTGCGCGCCATCGCCATGGCGTCGTGGCCGGCGCCGGAGGGCAGACGGCGGACGTCGAGGCCGAGCGAGGCGACCGAACGGGCGAAGGCGGCCTGCAGATCCTCGTCCATCGGGCAGGTCGGCACGTCGACGTGACGCTCGAGCGTGAAGCCGAGACCGCGGCGTTTGGTGATGCGCTCGGCCTCGTGGCGGATGCGGTCGAGAGCGACGAGGCGCGACGTGTCGACCGCGGCGCGGACGTCGAGGCTCGCCTCGACCCGGCCGGGCACGACGTTGCCGGCGCCGGGGTGGACGGCCACCCGGCCGATGGTGGCGACGAGATCGTTGGTGCCCTGGCGGCCGACGCGTTCGACGGTCAGCGCGATCTCGGCGAGGCCGGCGAAGGCGTCGCGGCGCAGGTCCATCGGCACGGTGCCGGCGTGACCCGCCATGCCCTCGAGCCACATCACCATGCGGGTCTGGCCGGCGATCGAGGTGACGACGCCGAGCGGCAGGCCCCAGTGCTCGAGCCGGGGGCCCTGTTCGATGTGGATCTCGAGGAAGCCGACCGCGGTCGCCGGATCGATCCGCGCCGCTTCGATCGCGTTCGTGTCGCAGCCGAAGGCGGTGAGCGCCTCGGCGAGGCTGACGCCGTCGCGGTCCTTCACCTCGAGCCATTCGCGGCGATAGGTGCCGGTCGCCGCCGAGGACGACGACAGCGGCGAGGGAAAGCGCACGCCCTCCTCGTCGCCGAAGGCGAGGATCTCGACGTCGAAGGGAAGCCGCAGACCGCGGCGGGCGATCTCTTCCAGCGCCAGGATGCCGCCGACGACGCCGAGGCAGCCGTCGAGCTTGCCGGCGTCGACCACGGTGTCGATGTGGGAGCCGATCAGCAGCGTCCGCCCCCGTCCCTCCGCATCGGCGGCGCGGCGGCCGCGCAGGGTGGCGACGGCGTCGACCGAGGTCGCGAGGCCGCGGTCGCGCATCCAGCCGCCGACGAGGTCGATCGAACGGGCGTGCGACGGCGACAGATAGGTACGGGTGACGCGGCCGGGCTCCTCGGTGACGAGGGCGAGCTCGTCGAGGAGGGCTTGCGCGAGGTGGCCGAGTTCGGCGGGCGAGCGGGGGACTTCGGTCACGGTTCGACGCGATCCTCGAGGCGGAAACGAACGATGCGGGCTATCTGGCGGATCGCCTCGGCGGTTTCGACGGCCGGCTCGTTCGGCAGACGGGCCTCGAAGGCATCGAGGATCGTCGCCTTGGTGGCACCCTTCACCGCGAGGATGAAGGGGAAGCCGAACTTGGCGCGCCAGGTGTCGTTGAGCCGGGTAAATCGTTCGAACTCGACCTCCGTCAAGGTGTCGAGCCCGGCGCCGGCCTGTTCCTTCTTCGACTCGTCGGCCATGGTGCCGGCCCGCGCCGCCCGGCCCGCGAGGTCGGGATGGGCGCGGATCAGCGCCAGCTGCGCGTCGAGCGAGGCTGCCGAGATCGCCGTGACGAAGGCCGAGATCATCGCGTCGCGGTCGGCATAGGGGCGCACCGCGGCGGCGGCTTCGGCGACCCAGGGCGAATGCTCGGCGACGTCGCCGAACAGCGCGACGAAGTCGGCCGGGCCGAGGGCGTTCACCGTGGCGAGCGTCGTTGCCATGGGCATTCCTCAGTGGGCGGCGAGCCAGGCGCCGAGCCGGGCGCGATCTTCGGGCGTGAAGCCGGTCTCGTTGCCGAGCGGCATGGCGTCGGTATCGACGGCCTGCGTCTTCACCAGAGGCGCGAAGCGCAGGATCTCCTCGACCGAACGCAGGGTGACACCCTTCGGCGGTTCGGAGAAGGCCTCGTGGGTCGGCTTCGGCGAATGGCACATGGTGCAGTGCTTCGCCGTCAGCGCGACGATCTCGGCATCGGTCACGGAGCCGTCGACGACGGTCGCGGCCTTGGGCGCGGTCAGGATCAGCGCCGCGATCAGGCCGACCGCGGCGACGCCCGGCGCCCACAGGATCTTCGCCAGCGGATCGCCCGCCTCGTGACGGACGATGAAGTGGCGGATCGGACCGCCGACCACCAGGATCAGCGCGGCGAGCAGCCAGGACTGCGGGTGGTTCGACAGGATCGGATAGTGGTTCGACACCATCATCAGCAGCACCGGCAGCGTCAGATAGGTGTTGTGGACCGAGCGCTGCTTGGCGACGGCGCCGAGGCGTCCGTCGGGCGTCTCGCCGGCCATCAGCTGGCCGACCATCTTCCTCTGGTTCGGAATGATCACGCGGAAGACGTTGGCCGCCATGATCGTGCCGACGAAGGCGCCGACATGGAGGAAGGCGCCGCGGCCGGAGAAGACGTGGGTGAAGACGAAGGCGGCGCCGACGATCAGGGCGAAGACCACCGCGGCGAGCGGCAGCGTGGTGCGGCCGAGGGCCGAGCGGCAGATCGCGTCATAGGTGAACCAGCCGGCGGTCAGCATGCCGATCGACAGCGCGATCGCCTGCCACGGCTCCAGCGGCAGCACCTTCGGGTCGATCATGTAGGCGCGGGCGTTGAGCCAATACTGCACCGCCATCAGGACGATGCCCGAGACGAAGGTCAGGTAGGCGTCCCACTTGTACCACTTGAGGTCTTCGGGCAGCCGCTCGGGCGCCACGACGTATTTGTCGACGTGATAGAAGCCGCCGCCGTGGACCAGCCAGGCGGTGCCGTAGACGTCGGAGGGCGTCTTCGGATCCTTGCGGAAGGACACGTCGAGGGCGATGAAGAAGAACGACGTCCCGATCCAGCCGATGCCGACGATCAGGTGGAACCAGCGCGTCAGGATGTTCATCCAGTCGGCGGCATAGGCGAGCATCGCATGTCCCTCGTTGGCTCGAGAACCGATCGGCGACGCCCCATCGCCGATCCGGACACGTTAGCGCGGCGCGATATTGTATACAATCACCAGCATGCGACTCCGGTCGCCGAAAATGCACGAATGAAAGGCACGCCTCATCGGACGGCACGGGCGCGCGGCCGAAACGGCCGACCCGAGTGCCGTGCCGCCCGCAGGCGACACGGCGAAGGTGAGCCGCGCCCCGGCGACCCGGGACGCGGCCATGGGGATCAGCCCGGCAGCTTGTCGTCGATACCCTTGACGTACCAGTTCATGCCGAGGATGGCGCCGTCGTCGAGGTTCTCGACCACCGTGCCGTCCTGCTTGGTGATCTTGCCGCCGAAGGGCTTGATCGAGCCGTCCTTGATGCCGGCCATGGTCTTCTCGGCCATCGCCTTGACGTCGTCGGGGACGTTGACGATCGGCGGCAGGACGACCATGCCCTTGGCCATGCCGTCCCAGACGTCGGTCGACTTCCAGGTGCCGGCCAGCACCTGCTTGACCTGGTCGACGTAGTAGCCGTCCCAGTCGTCGGTGATGGCGGTGATCTGCGCCTTGGGGGCGAACTTGGCCATGTCGGAGGACTGACCGAAGCCGAGGATGCCCTTTTCCTGCGCGACCTGGAGCGGCGCGGTGGAATCGGTGTGCTGGGTCAGGATGTCGGCGCCCTGGCCGATCAGCACCTTGGCGGCGTCGGCTTCCTTGCCCGGATCGTACCAGGAGTTCACCCACACGATCTTGACCTTGACGTTCGGGTTCACCGACTGGGCGCCGAGCATGAAGGCGTTGATGCCGGAGACCACTTCCGGGATCGGGAAGGAGACGATGTAGCCGATGGTGTTCGACTTGGTCATCTTGCCGGCGATCTGGCCGATGACGTAGCGGCCTTCGTAGAAGCGGGCCGAGAAGGTCGAGACGTTGTCGGCACGCTTGTAGCCGGTGGCGTGGACGAACTTGATGTTCGGGAACTTCTTGGCGACCTTGATGGTCGGGTCCATGAAGCCGAAGGACGTCGTGAAGATGATCTGGTTGCCGTCGCGGGCGAGGCGCTCGATGGCGCGCTCGGCGTCCGGGCCTTCCGGCACGTTCTCGACGTAGGAGGTCACGACCTTGTCGCCGAGCGCCTTCTCGACCGCCTTGCGGCCCTGGTCGTGCTGATAGGAGTAGCCGAAGTCGCCGACCGGGCCGACGTAGACCCAGGCGGCCTTCAGCTTGTCGGCGGCGCGGGCGTCGCCGGCCTTGCCGGCCACCACGGCCACCGAGCCGAGAAGGGCGGCCTTCATCGCGTCACGACGAGTGAGCGCGGACCAGTTGTTCATGGGATTTCCTCCAATCGAGGCGCGGTCGAGCGAGGTGCCGCGACGGGCTCGACCGCGAACGGGCCCGTCACGAAAGCGAGAATCAGCGGTCGGGTACGAAGGATCGCCCGAGACAGGCCGGCGCGTCACCACCGCGCCCGCGACGGCGCGAGATGATCACCAGCGCGACGACCGTGACGAGATAGGGCAGCGACGACAGGAACTGCGCCGGCAGACCGATGCCGGCCCCCTGGGCGTAGAAGCCGAGGATCGTCACCGCGCCGAAGAGATAGGCGCCGATCACCAGCCGCCCCGGGAACCAGGACGAGAACACCACCAGCGCCAGCGCGATCCAGCCGCGCCCCGCCGTCATGTTCTCCACCCACTGCGGCGTATAGGCGAGCGACAGATAGCCGCCGCCGAGCCCGGCGAGCGCGCCGCCGAAGAGCACCGCCCCCCAGCGCACGCCGATCACCGAATAGCCCAGCGCATGGGCCGAGGCATGGTTGTCGCCGACCGCGCGCAGGACGAGGCCGAGGCGGGTGCGGAAGATCACCCAGGAGACGACGACGGCCAGTGCGATCGACAGATAGACGAGCGCGTCCTGGCCGAAGAACAGCGGGCCGACGAAGGGAATGTCGGAAAGGCCGGGCACGTGGATCTTGGTGAGGCGGACGCCCGGCTGGCCGACGAAGGCCTCGCCGATCAGGCCCGAGAGGCCGAGGCCGAGCAGCGTCAGCGCGAGACCGGTCGCCACCTGGTTGGTGACGAGGTTCAGCGTCAGGAAGCCGAAGGGCACGGCCAGCGCCGCGCCGGCGAGCGCCGCGGCGAGGATGCCGAGATAGGGCGAACCTGTGGTCAGCGCGACGCCGAAACCGGCGACGGCGCCCATCACCATCATGCCCTCGACGCCGAGGTTGAGAACGCCGGCGCGTTCGGTGACGAGTTCGCCCAGCGCCGCGAGCAGCAGCGGCGTCGAGGCGGTGACGATGGTGAGGACGACGGCCTCGAGGGCGCTCGCGTCGATCATCGGGCGGCCTCCGCGGTCGAGCCGCGCACGAGGCGGGGCCGGTAGAGAATGAGCGTGTCGCAGGCGAGGACCCAGAACAGCAGGATGCCCTGGAAGACGCGCGCCGCCTTGTCGGAGATGCCGAGCGCCACCTGCGCCGCCTCGCCGCCGAGATAGCTCGCCGCCAGCATCAGCGCCGCGAGGATCACGCCGATCGGGTCGAGCCGACCGAGGAAGGCGACGATGATGGCGGTGAAGCCGTAGCCGGGCGAGATGTTGGGCTGGAGCTGGCCGACGGTCGAGGCGACCTCGATCACCCCGGCGAGGCCGGCGAGACCGCCCGACAGCAGGAAGGCGAAGAGCACCATGCGGTCGTGCGAGAAGCCGGCGAAACGGCCGGCGCGCGGCGCCTCGCCCAGCACGCGGACCTCGTAGCCCTTGATCGTGCGGCGCATCAGCACGGCGAGCGCCACCGCCGCGGCGACGGCCAGCAGCACGCCGAGATTGAGGCGGCCGTCGCCGATGGTCGGGATGGTCTGCCAGCCCTCGAAGCCGACGGACTTGGGGAAGTTGAAGCCGTGCGGATCGCGCCAGGGACCGCGCACCAGCCAGTCGAGCAGCAGTTGCGCGACATAGACCAGCATCAGCGACACCAGGATCTCGTTGACCCCGGCCTTGATCTTCAGGAGCGCCGGCACGAGGCCCCAGATCATACCGCCGATGGCGCCGAGCACCAGCATGGCGACCAGCGTCGCCGGGGTGTTCCAGCCGTTCGCCAGCACCGGAACCGCGCCGCCGAGCAGGGCGCCGAAGGTCAGCTGGCCTTCCGCCCCGATGTTCCAGACGTTGGCGCGATAGGCGACCGACAGGCCGACGCCGATCAGGATCAGCGGCGTCGCCTTGACCACCAGTTCCTCGAGCGACCAGAGGCTGGCGAAGGGTTCGAAGAAGAAGATCCACAGCGCCTTGAACGGCGGCTTGCCGATCAACGCGAAGACCAGACCGCCGGTGATCATGGTGGCGACGATCGCGACGATCGGCGAGGCCCAGGCCATGACCTTCGAGCGCTCGGCGCGCTTTTCGAGTTCAATATGCATGGCCGTCGCTTTCCCTGAGCTGCCGCGCCTCGTCGATGGCGTCCGAACCGCCGTGTGCCCCGCCCATCAGCAGGCCGATCTTCTCGAGGGTGAGGACATGGGCGTCGTAGCTCGGCGACAGGTGGCCGCGCGAGATCACGGCGATGCGGTCGGCGATCTCGAAGATCTCGTCGAGGTCCTGACTGATGACGAGGACACCGGCACCGTCGGCGGCGAGATCGACCAGCGCCTGACGGATCAGCGCCGCGGCGCCGGCGTCGACGCCCCAGGTCGGCTGGTTGACCACCAGCAGCGTCGGCTTGCGGTCGAGCTCGCGGCCGACGACGAACTTCTGCAGGTTGCCGCCCGACAGCGAGCGCGCCTCCGGATCGGGGCGGCCCTTGCGCACGTCGTAGGCCTGCGACACGCGCGAGGCGGTCGAGCCGGCGTTGTCGAAGTCGACGAAGCCGGCGAAGCGGCGCAGCGCGTCGGGGAAGACCGTGTCGCGGGTGAGGATGACGTTCTCGGACAAGGAGAAGGCCGGCACGGCGCCGTGGCCGAGGCGTTCCTCCGGCACGAAGGCGGCGCCGAGCGCGCGGCGGGCGGCGATGCCGAGCTGGCCGGCGATGGTGCCGTCGACCACCACCGCGCCGGCGCGCGCGTTGCGGCGTTCGCCGGAGATGGCATCGAAGAGTTCCGACTGGCCGTTGCCGGCGACGCCGGCGATGGCGAGGATCTCGCCGGCGCGGACCTCCAGCGACACGGCCTCCAGCGACACGGCGAAGGGACCGTCGGCGGGCTGATCGAGGGCGTCGAGATAGAGCCGGGTGGCGCCGCCGGAGCGCGCCTTCTTCGGCCGGATGGCGTGGACGTCGGCGCCGACCATCAGGCGGGCGAGGCTCGCCGCCGTCTCCTTGCGCGGGTCGACGCGGTCGACGACCTTGCCGTGGCGCAGGATGGTGGCGGCGTGACAGAGGCGCTTCACCTCCTCGAGGCGATGCGAGATGTAGAGGACGGCGCAGCCTTCCGAGGCCAGCCGCTCCAGCGTCAGGAAGAGCTGGTCGGCCTCCTGCGGCGTCAGGACGGCGGTCGGCTCGTCCATGATCAGCAGCTTCGGTTCCTGGATCAGGCAGCGGACGATCTCGATGCGCTGGCGTTCGCCGACCGAGAGATCGACGACGGTGGCGCGCGGCTCGAGCGGCAGGCCGTAGTCGCGGGAGAGATCGCGGATGCGCTTCGACAGCGCGTCGAGATCGAAGCGGCCGGGCAGCGCCAGGGCGATGTTCTCGGCGACCGTCAGCGCCTCGAACAGCGAGAAGTGCTGGAACACCATGCCGATGCCGAGATGGCGGGCGGCGGCGGGGTCGGTGACGACGATCGGCTGGCCCTTCCAGCGGAAGTGGCCCTCGGTCGGCTGCAGCGAGCCGTAGATCATCTTGACCAGGGTCGACTTGCCGGCGCCGTTCTCGCCGAGCAGCGCGTGGATCTCACCGGGACGGATCGCGAGGTCGACGTGATCGTTGGCGGTGAAGGCTCCGAACCGTTTGACGATGCCGCAGGCTTCGACGAGATACTCGCCGCTTCCCGCCGTCGCCCCCTTCGTCGCTTCTCGCGTCGCCGCGGCGCTGTCGTTCATGCCCCCACTCCACTCGACCAGGACGACGCGGTGGATGCAAGACCCGCGCCGTTCCGTACTTGCTCGTCGGCGACCAGCAGTTCCACCGCGACCGAGGCCGCGATCGCCGCGGGATGCCTGGACTTGGGCCCCCCGGCCCCGACCGGCATGACCATACGACGGATCGTGTCGTCCGCGCGTCCCATTTCGCGAAGTTTGCCCAAGAATCGAGCACGCTTGGTCGCCGAACCGATGACCCCGAGCCACGGCAGGTCGGGCCGATCGAGCGTCGCGGCGGCGATCGCCAGGTCCTGCGCGTGGTCGTGCGTCATGGCGAGAACGAAGGATCCCGCGGGCGCGGCGACGACCGCCGCGGTCGGATCGGCGAGCCGGCGGCAGGTGGTGTTGGCCGGCGCCGCACCCGGGAAGGCGTCGGCGCGGGTGTCGATCCAATCGACGCGGAAGGGCAGCGGCGCCAGCGCCAG
>DBMN01000086.1:0-266 GCA_002298965.1 Rhizobiales bacterium UBA697
GGCGGCAAGGTCGGCGGCAAGCTGATCGGCGGTTCCAACATGCCGATCATGCACCTCGCCAGGGCGCTCGGCGGCGACGTCTTCCTCGGCTTCCTGTCGGCGGTGGCCTTCGCCACCATCCTGGCGGTGGTCGCGGGTCTGGCGCTCGCCGGTGCGTCCGCCATCGCCCACGACCTCTATGCCGGCGTCATCGCCAAGGGCACGGCGACCGAGGCCTCGGAGATGCGGGTCTCCAAGATCTCGACCGTCGCCATCGGCATCGTCGC
>DBMN01000086.1:272-900 GCA_002298965.1 Rhizobiales bacterium UBA697
TTCCTCGTGGCCCTCGCCTTCGGCGTCGCGGCCTCGGTGAACTTCCCCGTGCTGCTGCTCTCGATGTACTGGCGCGGGCTGACCACCAACGGCGCGCTGGCGGGCGGCATCGCCGGCCTCGTCTGCGCGGTGACGCTGGTCGTCCTGTCGCCGGCGGTGTGGGTCAAGGTGCTCGGCAACGCCCAGGCGATCTTNNCATCCGGCGCTGTTCTCGATGACGCTCGCCTTCTTCGTCGCCTTCGTGGTGTCGAAGCTCGACAACTCGGCCGCCGCCAAGCTGGAGGCCGCCGCCTTCGACGAGCAGGACGTCCGGGCCGAGACCGGCATCGGCGCCGCCTCGGCGAGCCTGCACTGATCGGCGGANNCCGTCCGCACGACGCCATCGGCCGGCGCGGGGTTCCTCGCGCCGGCCTTTCCTTGAAGGCGGAACAGTCGTCCGCCGACCGCCCTTGCACCCCCGCCGCCCCGCCGTCATGGTGAGCGCCGGGCCGCCTCACCCCGACCGCGCCCGGAAGGTGTCATGGTCAAGTCTCGCCTGTTCCTCGAGATCTTTTCGGCGCTGATGCTGGTCGTCGCCGTGCTCGCGGGCGCGGTGTGGGCCTTCACGGTGCCGCTGGTCGAGCGCAAG
>DBMN01000086.1:932-2237 GCA_002298965.1 Rhizobiales bacterium UBA697
CTCGACGAGACCCGCGACATCACGTTGAAGTCCTTCGAGGGCCAGCTGCGCGCCGCCGTGTCGCTCGCCGTCGCGCTGATCGAGGGCGTCGAGGCCCGCCGCGCCCGCGGCGAGATCTCCGCCGACGAGGCCGATCGCCTCGCCTTCGACACGCTGCGCACCATCAAGTGGGGCAACGACGACTACATCTGGGTGTCGGACTACGCCTCGCGCATCCTCTCCCACCCCGATCCGCGCTGGCATGGCCGCAACGTCGCCGACGTCAAGGACGAGACCGGCGAGACCATCATCCCGCGCGTCATCGAGGTCGCCCGCAGGGCCGGCGAAGGCTCGACCATCTACGACTGGACGCGGCTGGGCGCGACCAAGCCGTCGCGCAAACTGTCCTATTTCCGCGATCTGCCGGCACTCGGCATCGTCGTCGGCGCCGGCGCCTATCTCGACGACATCGACGCCGAGGTCGNNATCCGCATCGCCCGCACCGGCTACGCCTATATCTTCGACGCGGCGAACAACATGATCATCCACCCCAACGCCAACATCGAGGGGACGGAGTTCACCGCCCGCAACGATCCGGCGACGGGGCGGCCGATCGCCGAGGAACTGCGCGCCGTCGCCGATGCCGACCGGCCGCTGCACTATCTCTGGGACAAGCCGTCGGACCCCGGCAACTACGTCTACGAGAAGATCTCCTGGGTCCGGCACTTCAAGGAGTTCGACTGGTACATCGCCTCCTCGGTCTACGTGGAGGAGCTGAAGTCCTCGTCCGAGGTCCTGTCGCGCCGCATCCTGGCGATCACCGCCGGCGTGGCGCTGCTCGCCGCGCTCTTCGCCGGTTTCGGCATCTGGCATCTGGTCGAACCGCTGCGCCGCCTCGCCGACACCGCGGCCCGCGTTTCCGGCGGCGACCTCGCGGTCGAGACCGGCATCCGCCGTTCCGACGAGATCGGCGTGCTGGCCTCCGCCTTCGACGCCATGGTCGCCCGCGTCCGCGAGAACGTCGGCGCGCTCGAGGGCCGAGTGCGCGAACGCACCGCCGAACTGGAGAGCGCCAACGCCCGCCTCGCCGCCTCTGCGAGTGCCGAACAGCAGAGCCGCGCCGCGCTCGCCGAGGTCGAGGCCCGCCAGCGGCTGATNNTTCCGTTTCGTCAATCGCGCCTGGAGCGAGCTGATGGGCCGCCCGAAGGAGGCAATCGTCGGCGCGCCGCTGGTCTCCATCCTCGGCCGCTCCGCCTATGCCGCGATCTCCGAACCGCTCGCCCGCACCCGTCTCGGCGAGGTGGCGACGCTCGAATATGCCTTCAC
>DBMN01000086.1:2352-3119 GCA_002298965.1 Rhizobiales bacterium UBA697
CACGACTTCAACAACCTGCTCGCCATCATCATCGGCAATCTCGCCACCGCCCGCGAGAAATACGCCGACGTCGACGGCTTCGTCGCCTATGTCGCGCCGGCCGAACGCGCCGCGCGGCGCGGGGCCGACCTCACCTCGCGGCTCCTCTCCTTCGCCCGCCGCCAGCCGCTGCGCTCGGAGCGGGTCGAGGTCGCCTCGCTGCTGGCCGAGACGACGACGCTCCTGCGACGCTCGCTGCCGCACACGATCGACATCGCGCTCGAGGCGGAACGCGGCCGGCACGACTTCTGGATCCTGTCGGACCACGTCCAGCTCGAGCGCGCCGTGGTCAATCTGGCGCTCAACGCCCGCGACGCCATGCCGGAGGGCGGCCACATCCGCCTCGTCTGCCGCCGTCTGCCCGAAGGCGAGACCGAGGGCTGGGACGAGCCGGTGCCGCCCGGGCGCTGGATCGAGGTGGCGGTCGCCGACGACGGCACGGGCTTCCCGGAGGGCGCGCTCGCCCATGCCTTCGAGCCCTTCTTCACCACCAAGAAGACCGGTTCGGGGCTGGGCCTCGCCATGGTCTGGGGCTTCGTCAAGCAGAGCCACGGCTACATCCGCATCCGCTCCGAGAAGGGCGCCGGCGCCACCGTCGCCATGCTCTTCGCCGAGACCGACCCCGCCCCCGACGCACCGCCGATCGACGCCGCCGCCTCCGACGGCGAGGCGCTCTTCCCCGGCATGATGGCGCTGGTGGTGGAAGACGACGACGACGTCCGCCGCGT
>DBMN01000086.1:3160-3647 GCA_002298965.1 Rhizobiales bacterium UBA697
GTCTCCGACGTGGTGATGCCGGGGATTTCCGGCCTCGACCTCGCCCGCCGGCTGACGAAGGAACGGCCGGAAATCGCCGTCGTTCTCGTCACCGGCTATGCCCGCGGCGAGACGCCGACCGATCTCACCGACGTTCCGATCTTGACCAAGCCTTGGGAAAAGGCCGATCTCGTCGAGGCGCTGGCCTCGGCCATCCGCGCACGCGGCGACGACGACAGGGAGCGCGTCTGATGAAGAAGCGGATCTATCTGGTCGACGACGATCCCGACATCTGCGACGTCGTGCGCGGCCTGCTCGAGACCTACGGCTATCAGGTGGCGACCTTCGGCACCGGCCGCGACGCCCGCCAGGCGATCCGCCGCGAGGCGCCCGATCTGCTGGTCGTCGACCTCGCCCTGCCCGACATGAACGGCCTCGACATCGTGCGCGAGAGCTGGAACGACGTCCGCTTCGGCCTCGTCGTGCTGACCGGCCGCGCCGAGGTCTC
>DBMN01000242.1 GCA_002298965.1 Rhizobiales bacterium UBA697
GACGGCGGTCGAGGAGGGGGTGGACGCCGAGATCCGCGCCCAGTTCGAGACCAACGTCTTCGGCCTCTTCGCCATGACCCGCGCCGTCCTGCCCGGCATGCGCGCCCGCCGCCGCGGTCACGTCGTCAACGTCACCTCGGTCGCCGGCCTGATCGGCTTCCCCGGCTCGGGCTACTATTCGGCGAGCAAACACGCGGTGGAGGGCCTGTCGGACTCGCTCGCCGTCGAGGTCGCACCACTGGGGATCAAGGTGACCTGCGTCGAGCCCGGCCCCTTCCGCACCGACTGGGCCGGCCGCTCGCTCCAGCAGACCCGAACCTCGATCGCCGACTACGCCGCGACCGTCGGCGCCCGGTTGGAGGCGACCGCCGCCAACAGCGGCAAACAGGCGGGCGATCCGGTGCGCGCCGGCGAAGCGATCATCGCCATCACGCAGATGGACCAGCCGCCGCGCCACCTCGTCCTCGGCGGCTTCGGCTTCGATGCCGTGACCAAGAAGCTGCGCGCCCGCCTCGCCGAGATCGACGGACGACGCGGGACCAGCCTCGGCGCGGACGACCCGAAGGCGTGAGCCGCCTCCGAGCCGAGCGCATCCGTCGATCTCGTCCGTCGGCGTGCTACCGGTTCGGGGCGAAGCCGTGCAGAGCCTTGACCTCGAGGAAGTCCTCGAGGCCGAAAAGACCGCCCTCGCGGCCGTTACCGGAGAGTTTGTAGCCGCCGAAGGGGCTGCCGTAGCGGCACGACGCGCCGTTGAGGTGGATCATCCCGGCGCGCAGCCGCAGTGCCACGCGGCGGGCGCGGGCGGGGTCGCCGGTCTGCACATAGGCGGCGAGACCGTAGTCGGTGTCGTCGGCCAAGGCGATCGCCTCCTCCTCGTCGTCGAAAGGGGTCATCGACAGGACCGGGCCGAAGACCTCCTCACGCCAGATCCGCATGGCCGGTGTGACGTCGGCGAAGATCGTCGGCGCGACATGGTGGCCGGTCTCGAAGCCCGCCGGCTTGCCGAGACCGCCGGCGACCAGACGGGCGCCGTCGTCGAGGCTGCGCACCGTCTCGAGGCCGAGCGGCGGCAGGTCCTGGGCGTTGTATCGGAGCGAGCGCGTGAGCCCTTCCCTGACCTCGGCCGACAGCGGCTTCAGCGCGGCGAATTTCCACGACGCGACCGAGGCGAGGATGACGACGCCGTTCTCGTCGGCGACGAAGACCGGGGCTTCGACCGTCGCCCAGGAGGTCTCGAGCGCCTCGAGCCCGACCTTGACCACGGCGACGCCGACGACCCTGCCTTCCGTCGTCAACGGCGAGGAGAAGTAGTAACCCGGCTCGCCGCGCGTCGTGCCGATGCCGAAGAGCCGAGCGGGACGGCCGGCGAGTGCCTCGGTCGTATAGGTGCGGTAGGTCAGGTCCTCGCCGACGTAACTGTCGGAGCGGTTCCAGTTCGACGAGGCGACGACATGACCGCGGCCGTCGAGGACGAAGATCGACAGAGAACCGGCGCGCTGGTTCAGTTGCTCGAGGTAGAGGTTCATCGCCCGGGCGCGTTCCGGCCCGCCATGGACGACGAGATCGACCACGTCGCGCACCAGACCGAGGGTCGCGGGGAAATAAGCGTATTTCTCGATCTCGCGTTCGAGGCTCGCCTCGTAGAGTTCGAGGCGCTGGCGGCCCTTGTCCTCGAGGGCGACGATGCCGGCCTCCTGGCTCACCAGGAAGCCGGACCAGCCGAGGACGGCGGCGAGCGCCGCCACCGCCGCGAGGCGCGGTCCGACCGAACCGAGGAGACGGAGCTGCATTGCCTTCGCCAACTTGGCGAGACGGCGGGGCCGCCGTCTCGCGAGATCGTCGCCCCATGATAGGGGCAAGCGGGGGCGGCCCTCAACGGGGCCGCGCCCGAAGGCCGTCACTCGGCGGCGCCGTAGGCGCCCGCGAGCTCGGGCACGCCGGCATCGTCGTCGTCGGCATCGGCGTCGGTCTCCTCCCCGATCTCACCCTCCCAATGGGCGACGACGGCGGTGGCGATCGAGTTGCCGAGGACGTTGGTCGCGGTGCGGCCCATGTCGAGGAAGACGTCGATGCCCATGATCAGCAGCACGCCGGCTTCCGGAAGGTGGAAGGTCGGCAGCACGGCGGCCACCACCACCAGCGCCGAACGCGGCACGCCGGCGATGCCCTTCGACGACACCATCAGCACCAGCATCATGGTCAGCTGCTCGGAGAGCGGCATGTCGATGCCATAGGCCTGCGCCACGAAGAGCGAGGCGAAGGTGGTGTAGATCATCGAGCCGTCGAGGTTGAACGAGTAGCCGAGCGGCAGGACGAAGCCGATGATGCGCTGGGAGACGCCGAAGGCGGCGAGGCGATCCATCACGCGCGGATAGGCGGCCTCCGACGAGGCGGTCGAGAAGCCGAGGATCATCGGCTGACGCACCGCCTCGACCAGACGGAAGATGCGCTCGCGCAGCACCATCCAGCCGGCACCGATCAGGAAGATCCACAGCGCGAAGAGCGCCACGTAGAAGAACGAGACGAACTTGCCGTAGACCCACAGGATGCCGAGGCCCTGGATGGTGACGACGTTGGCGACCGCGGCGAAGACGCCGAGGGGGGCGAAGAGCATCACGTAGCCCGTGAGCTTCAGCATCACCGGGACGGCTTCCTCGATCACCTTGACGAGCGTGCCCGCAGCGGTGTCGCGCAGCTGGGCGAGCGCCACGCCGAAGAACAGCGAGAACACCAGGATCTGCAGGATCTCGTTGTTGGCCAGCGCCTCGAAGATGTTGCGCGGGAAGACGTGGGCGAGGAAGTCCTTGAGGTTCAGCGCCGAGGTCTTGAGGCCGACTTCAGCGCCGGTCGCCGGCAGCGGGATGCCGACGTTCGCGCCGGGCTGCAGCAGGTTGGCGAAGAGCAGGCCGATGCCGAGCGAGGCGAAGGAGGCCATCACGAACCAGCCGAGCGCGCGGCCACCGATGCGGCCGACCGAACGGCCGTCGCCCATGCCGGCGAGGCCGGCGACGAGCGTCGAGAAGATCAGCGGGGCGATGATCATCTTGATCATGCGCAGGAAGATGTCGGAGAGCATCGCGAAGTAGCTGGCGATCTCCTTGGCCTGCGCCGGGGTCGAGGCGGTGCGGTTGCAGGCCCAGCCCACGGCGATGCCGAGGACCAGGGCGGCGACGATGGCGGTCGTCTGGCGGTTCTTGTCGTTGGACGGTGCGGCGTGCATCGAAGACCTCTTTCGCGAGGGGATCGTGGACGGCGGGGCGACGGCGTCGGCCCGGGGCGTCGATCAGTCGTGGGTTGGGAAACGGGAACGGGCGGATGCCGCGATCGGCGGACGGGAGCGCGCGCCGAGGCTCGGCGGACGGGGCTCGATGCGGACGGCGGGTTCGGTCATGTTTCTTCGTCTCCTCCCGGGAGTGCCTTTGAACGCTCCCGGGATCGCAAGACGCAGGCCAAGATCCAGATCGATTGAATGGATTCGGAGCCTTTGTTTTCATTCCGCTTTTCCGAGTGACGTCGAAACGCCGTTCGGAATCCCGAATGACGTCGCGCGACCCCGTTCGGTCGGCCGAACGGGGCGCCCCTGATGGGGTGCCGACGGGGCGTGCGGGATCGTCCGCGGGCGCCTCTTCGGGGCGCTCGCGGGGCGGCGAAGACCGGATCTCTACGGATCTTTCGCGGCGGATCGCGGCCGGGGGCGGCGGCGATCGGGCGGCGGGGGTGCGGGAGCGGTCGATGCTGCGCCGCAGAAGCACGCAACCGCCGCCCGGATGATGGGCGGCGGTCGGAATCTCGAACGGTCGGGCGCGAGCGCCCTCGTCACCAGCAGACGAAGCCGCCGTCGACGATCAGGTCGATGCCGGTGACGAAGGACGAGGCCTGCGAGGCGAGGAAGATCGCCGGGCCGATCATCTCGTCGGGGCTGGCGACGCGCTGCATCGGCGTGTCCTTGCGGAAGATCTCGAGCTGGTCGGCGACTTCCGGCCGGTCGTTCATCGGCGTGAAGGTGTAGCCGGGGCTGATCACGTTGACGCGGATGCCGCGGTCGGCCCACTCCATCGCGAGGCTCTTGGAGAGCTGGATCACCGCCGCCTTCGACGAGTTGTAGTGGACCTGGGTGATGCCGCGGTTGACGATCGTGCCGGAGATCGACGCGATGTTGATGATCGTGCCGCGGCCGCGCGGCAGCATCACCGCGCCTTCGGCCTGACACGACAGAAAGACGCCGGTGGTGTTGATCGCGTAGAGCGCGTTCCAGCGCTCGAGCGTCATGGTCTCGGCCGGTTCGGCATTGGCGACGCCGGCGTTGTTGACGGCGATGGTCATCGGCCCGAGGTCGCGCTCGACCGCGGCGATCGCGGCGTCGAGCTCGTCCTTGCGGGTGACGTCGCCTTCCAGCACCAGCGTGCGGCGGCCATGGGCGCGGACGGCGGCGGCGACCTCCTCCAGCGCTTCGCGCTTGCGCGCCCGGCCGAAGAGCGCGACGTCGGCCCCGGCCTCCGCCATGCCGATGGCGATCGAACGGCCGATGCCGGTGCCGGCGCCGGTGACGAAGGCGATCTCGCCGGAGAGATCGAAGAGTTTCATGACGTGTCCTTTCGTTCGGAGCGGCCCGACGCGGTCGGGCCCGGATTTCGATGTCGACGCGATGCCTCAGGCGCCGCACGAGCGGGCGACGGCGCGCAGCCAGATCGACACGGCGATCGCCCCGCCGTCGGCGACGCCGAGCGCGCGTTCGCCGAGATAGCTCGCCCGGCCGAGGCGCGGCATCATCCGCGCCGTGGCGCCGG
>DBMN01000162.1 GCA_002298965.1 Rhizobiales bacterium UBA697
GTCGGGCGAGCGGTCGAGCCGATGGGCGGCCGGTTCGCCGGAGGTGAGCGCGCGCAGGACCGCCTGGCGTGCCGCGGGCGTGACGATGCGGCCGACGTCGCCGAACACCGAGCGGCCGTCGGGCGCGACGATCTCGGCGGCGCCGAAGCCGTGGAGCATGCCGTGCCAGGAAACCTCCTCGATCACCCGCTCGCGCTCGAGCGGCTCGCTCGCCCCGGCGGTCCAGGCCAGCGGGCCGGTGTCGGCGAGGATCGCCCGCGCGTCGGACTCGCGGTCGCGCAGCCAGGCCGAGAGCCCTTCGGCCCCTAGCCTGGTGATCACCCGCAACTTGGCGGCGTGGTCGTCGCGCTGGGTGGAGAAGACGACGCGGTAGGCGACGTGGGAGATCACCAGGATCGCCACCAGGGCGAATGTCAGGGCGATCAGCGGCGCACGCGACGGACCGGTTCCCGTGGCGGTCGGCTCGGCCGTCGCCGCGGGCGCGTTGCGCAGCACGACGTGGATCAGCGCCGCCGACATGACGACGTAGAGAAGGCCCTTGAAAGTCGCGAGTTCGGTCATGGTCGCCGGATCGGCGATCCGCGCCAGCATGGCATCGGAGAAGAAGATCCAGGCCGCGGACGCCAGCACGTATCCCAACGTCGTGCGCAACGCGTAGGACCGGTTTGCCGAACACGAAGGCGTCTTGCGTTCCTCGGTTGCCATGAACTCCGTCTCGGCTCCGCGATGATCTCGCCGACACAACGACGACCGATTGCATGATCACGCTTTCGGCGCGGCGGTATTCCTCTCTGGTCGAGTGATAACCCGAAGTCCGTAAAGATCTGCTTTCATGACAAAGCAAAACACCGGTGCTTTCGACTTCGACGGGCGAAAATCGGTCGTTTCACGCTCGACGAAAGACGGATCGACTCGACCGATCGTAGGCCTCGATCCGACAGCGGTGGAACTCCGACGTGCAGATGCGCGATCGATCGCCGTCTTCATCGTGCCGTCGATGCTGGAATTCTACCTTTGCGACAGTCGACGACGCGGAAGGCACGCCGAAGGACCCGTCGTCGCGGCCGACGGATGAACGGCCGGGTCGCGAGACGCGCGCCGTCCCGCGTCGCCGCGACCGAGAACCGCACGAGCGTTGTGCAATCGTGCTATATTTCGCCATTGAATTCGGCGGTCGGCTCTCCCAAGATCGCGCCGCCGCGGCGGATCGCGGCGGGCAAGAGAAGGCGACGGACGGCGTGTTCGAACCACAGGAATGGACGGCCATCGGCCTGTCGTTGAAGATCGGAACGATCGCGACCCTCGTCTCGTTGCCCTTCGCCATCGCCGTCGCCTGGGTCCTGGCGCGTCGGCGCTTTCCCGGCAAGGCGCTGGTCGACGGGCTGGTGCATCTGCCGCTCGTCCTGCCGCCGGTGGTGACCGGCTGGATCCTGCTGGTGGTGATGGGGCGACGCGGCGTGGTCGGGTCGTTCCTCGCCGACTGGTTCGGCCTGGTCTTCTCCTTCCGCTGGACCGGCGCGGCGCTCGCGGCCGGCGTCATGGGCTTTCCGCTGATGGTCAGGGCGATCCGCCTGTCGCTCGAGACGATCGACCCGCGGCTCGAGCACGCGGCTTCGACGCTCGGCGCCTCGCCGCTCTGGGTCTTCGCCACGGTGACGCTGCCGCTCGCCCTGCCCGGCATCGCCGCCGGCGCGGTGCTCGCCTTCGCCAAGGCGCTCGGCGAGTTCGGCGCGACGATCACCTTCGTCTCCAACATCCCCGGCGAGACCCAGACCATCCCGGCCGCCATCTACACCTACACCCAGACGCCGGGCGGCGATCTCGGGGCGCTGAAACTGTCGCTGGTGGCGGCGCTGATCGCGCTCGCCGCACTGGTCGCCTCGGAAGTCATGGTGCGGCGCGCCGGTCGCGGGGGAGGCTTCGAATGATCGAGGTCTCGGTCCAACTCGCCCGCCGCGACTTCGGCCTCGAGGCGCGCTTCGCCGGCGACGGCGGCGTCACCGCCCTGTTCGGCCCGTCGGGCTGCGGCAAGACCACGGTGATCCGCCTCGTCGCCGGGCTCGAACGGCCGGACGTCGGCCGGATCGTGCTGGGCGACCGGGTGCTGGTCGACACCGAGAAGCGGATCTTCGTCGCCCCGCATCGCCGCCGCATCGGCCTGGTCTTCCAGGACGCGCAGCTCTTTCCCCATCTCTCGGTCGCCGGCAACCTCGGTTACGGCCGCTTCTTCACGCCGGAGCCGGCGCGGCGCGTCGAGCGCGACGCGGTGATCGCGGTGCTGGGCATCGGCCATCTGCTCGACCGACGGCCGGCGACGCTGTCGGGCGGCGAACGCCAGCGGGTGGCGATCGGCCGGGCGCTGCTCACCTCGCCCGACCTGCTGCTGATGGACGAGCCGCTCGCCGCGCTCGACGAGGAACGCAAGCTCGAGATCCTGCCCTTCGTCGAAGGCTTGCGCGACGAGTTCGGCATTCCGATCCTCTACGTCTCCCACGCGGTGGAGGAGGTGGCGCGTCTCGCCTCGACCGTGGTGCGGATGGATCGCGGCCGCGTCACAGCGATCGGCGCGCCGGAGGACGTCATGGCGCCGGCGGCGCTCGCCCATCCGGTCGGCCGCTTCGACACCGTCTCGGTGCTGACCGGGCGGATCGCCTCGACCGATCGCGCCTACGGCGTCACCCACCTCACCCATCCCGCCGGCACCATGGTTCTGCCGACGGTGATCACCGATCACGGCGCCCCGATCCGCGTCACGGTCCGCGCGACCGACGTCTCGCTGGCACGCGAGGCGCCCGCCGGCATCTCGACCCGCAGCCAGCTGCGCGGCCGCGTCGCCGCCGTCGAGGCCGGGTCGGCGGCCTTCGTGCACGTCCGGCTGGAGCTGGAGGGCGGCGAACATCTCGTCGCCTGGGTGACGCGGCTCGGCTGGGACAGTCTGAGGCTCGCCCCCGGCGACGCGGCGGTCGCGCTGATGAAGTCCGTCGCGTTCGACGAGCGCGGCGTCACCGATCGCGTGCCGCGACCGGCAGGAGATCTGCGATGACCACCTTTCGACCGACCTGCGACGAAGCCGACCGGCTGGCGCTCGAGGACGTGCCCCACGCCGACCTCACCACCGAGGCGCTCGGCATCGCCGACCGACCGGCCCGCATGCGCTTCGCCGCCCGCGACGCCCTGGTCGTCGCCGGCATCGGCATCGCCGAGGCGCTGATCGCGCGGGAGGGCGGACGGGTCGAGCGCCTCGTCGACGACGGTGCGGCGGTGACGCCCGGCACCACGCTGCTGACGGCGACCGGTCCGGCGGGCGCCCTGCATCGGACGTGGAAACA
>DBMN01000141.1 GCA_002298965.1 Rhizobiales bacterium UBA697
ACGCCGCCGCAGACGCCGCGGCCCCGCGCCCCGCGCGCCCCCTCACCTCTGACATCCGTCCCGGCGCGGTGACCCCCGCCGGCCGCTCTCGTGCCTCCGCCCGGTTCGCGGAGAGACGACGAGGCGCGCCGGCGCCGCCGAGCGAAACGCGAGGGAAGGCTGCCTGCTCGCAGCCCTCGCGGATCGCCCCTCCCGCCCGGCCCCACGTTCCCGCCGAAATCCCCGTCGACCCGCGGTTCTCCACCGCGGGAGAATGAATTTGCGCATGCCGCGACGAGGCTTGACCATCGTCAAGGAAGCTGGACGGCCCCATGACATGGTCGGCACCGGAAAGGGACGCGGTTCGTCGACCACGGTCGTCGAATCGAGAGACGGATCTCCGTCGCCTCGCCCGGACGCCGCGAAGCCGGACCCGCCGGCCCGCGTCGGCGGTCGCGCCCCGACCCGCGGAGAAACAGAGAGTTTCGCGAACCGAATGGACGTTCCGCCGCCGTCGCGCCCCGCGCCGGCGAAGGGAGAACGCGTGCCGTCGAACCGGGACGGAGCGCGTCGCCGCGTCGCGTGGCAGAGCCTCGCGCCGGTGGTCGTCCGAAGGCTCGCGTCCCGAGCAGGAGCGCGATCATGAGATCGATACTGAAGACGTCCGTGGCCCTGGCCTCCCTCCTCGGTCTGACGACCGTCGGAGCCCTGGCCGCCGACAACCTCGACGACGTGATGAAGCGGCGCGGCCTGAGCCAGAAGGACATTCTGGCCGCCGCCAAGACCTATACGCCCACCGGCAAGCGCGACGAGTTCATGGTCTTCTCGTCGGGCGGTCAGTCCGGCCAGATCATCGTCTACGGCGTGCCGTCGATGCGCATCCTGAAATACGTCTCGGTCTTCACGCCCGAGCCCTGGCAGGGCTACGGCTACGACGACGAGTCGAAGAAGATCCTCGACCAGGGCAAGATCGACGGCCGTCAGCCGAACTGGGGCGACACCCACCATCCGGGCCTGTCGGAGACCGACGGCAAGCCGGACGGCCAGTTCCTGTTCATCAACGACAAGGCCAACCCGCGCATCGCGGTGATCAACCTGCACGACTTCGAGACGCAGCAGATCGTGGTCAACCCGATCCTGCAGTCCGAGCACGGCGGCACCTTCGTCACGCCGAACACCGACTACGTGCTCGAAGCCGCCCAGTATCCGGGCGTGCTCGGCCGCGGCTACGCGCCGCTGTCGGAGTTCAACGACAAGTTCCGCGGCGCGATGACCTATTGGAAGTTCGACCGCTCGAAGGGCCGCATCGACGAGGCCAAGTCCTTCTCGATCGAACTGCCGCCCTACACCCAGGACCTGTCGGACGCCGGCAAGGGTCCCTCGGACGGCTGGTCCTTCACCAACTCGTTCTGCGCCGAGCGTTACGTCGGCGGCATCGAGAGCGGCAAGCCGCCGTTCGAGGCGGGCTGCTCGGCCAACGACGCCGACTATCTGCACGTCATCAACTGGAAGAAGGCCGCCGAACTGGTCGCGGCCGGCAAGGCCTCCAAGATCAACGGCCACGACGTGCTGCCGATGAAGACGGCGATCGAAGAGGGCATCCTCTTCCTCATCGCCGAGCCGAAGTCGCCGCACGGTGCCGACGTCACCCCGGACGGCAAGTTCATCATCGTCGGTGGCAAACTCGACACCAACGTGACCGTCTATTCGTGGGAGAAGATCAAGGCGGCGATCGACGCCAAGCAGTTCGCCTCGAAGGACACCTACGGGATCCCGATCCTCGACATGAAGCAGGTGGTCCACAAGCAGGTCCAGCTCGGCCTCGGCCCGCTGCACACGCAGTTCGATTCGAAGCCCTGCGTCGCCTACACCTCGCTCTACGTCGACAGCCAGGTCGCCAAGTACGACTATTGCGAAGGCAAGGTGCTCGACAAGATCTCGGTCCACTACAACATCGGCCATCTCATGGCGATGGAGGGCGAGTCGGCCACCCCGGCGGGCAAGTACCTGATCGCTCTCAACAAGCTCGCGATCGACCGCTTCAACCCGGTCGGCCCGCTGCATCCGCAGAACCATCAGCTCATCGACATCTCCGGCGACAAGATGGAACTGCTCTACGACATGCCGATCCCGCTCGGCGAACCGCACTACGCGGCGTCCATCTCGGCCGACAAGCTGAAGCCGGGCGTGCGCTACAAGTACGGCACCGACAGCCGCACCGGCGACACCAGCCCCTTCTCGGTCCGTCCGGGTTCGGAGAAGATCGTCAAGACCCCGGGCAAGGTGGAAGTCTTCGCCACCGCCATCCGCTCGCACTTCACGCCTGAAATCGTCGAAGTGAACGAGGGCGACGAGGTCACCTTCCACATCACCAACGCCGAGCGCGCCGAGGACGAGACCCACGGCTTCGCGGTGTCGACCTACATCGGCAACCTCAGCCTCGAGCCCGGCAAGACCGCGTCCGTCACCTTCAAGGCGGATCGCGCGGGTGCCTTCTCCTACTACTGCACCGAGTTCTGCTCGGCGCTCCATCTGGAGATGGAAGGCTACCTGATGGTCAAGCCGAAGGGCGCCGCCGACACCGGGCCGGACAAGGCCAAGGACGCGGTGACCTACACCAAGACCGACTTCGACAAGCAGTACAACACCAACATCGAGACCCAGAAGGTCATCGACTCGGTCGTCAAGTACATCATGTCGACGAACTACAAGGACTTCCCGACCGTCGTCGCCCTCGTCGAGGACGCCGTCGACCAGCTCAACTTCGCCAAGGACGCCAAGTCGAAGACCGACGAAGCGGCGAAGAAGAACGACTGGCAGCAGGGAACCCTGTGGGCGAACCAGTGGTGGCAGTACCAGGTCAAGGCCGCCGACATCGGTCTGCGCGTCAAGACCTACCTCGAGCAGAACGGCGCCAAGGTGGTCGCCAAGTGACGCTCGCCTGAGCCGAGACGGCGCGGGGGTCTCCCCCGCGCCCCGGCCGCCCTCCCCACGGGCGGCCCTTTCCCGAACTGCGGAAGGGCGGGTCACCGCCCTTCTTCGTTCCGGTGCCGGGCAAGGGGCACCTCGGAACATCCGCTCGCGCGCCCGCGCGCGAACCCGATCATCCGACACCGAAACGAAGGTGCATCATGCTGCGTTCGACGATCATCGCCCTCGGCCTCCTCGCCGCGGGCATGGGCTCGGCCTCCGCCCAGCCCGCCGCCGCCGACGGCAAGACCCTGTTCGCCACCAAGAGCTGCGTCGCCTGTCACGGCCGCGGCGGCGCCAAGGCGATCCAGACCTATCCCGAACTCGCCGGCCAGGACGCCAAGTACCTGCTGGAACAGATGACCGCCATCGCCGAGGGCACCCGCCTCTCCGGCCCCGACGCCCGCGGCTATCCGCGCACCCAGGGCATGAAGGACATCATGCATCTGGTGAACCCGGCCGAACGCCAGGCGATCGCCGAGTATCTCTCCAAGGAACCGGCGCCGAAGGTGCGTCCGCTCGACCCGCCGATCGACGAGGCCCGCATGGCGGCCGGTCGCGAGGCCTACCAGAAGGGCGGCTGCCAGACCTGCCACGGCGCCGACGGCCTCAAGCCGCTGCCGACCTATCCGATCATCGGCGGCATGAAACGCGACTATCTCGTCCTCCAGTTGACGGAAGTCAGGGACGGCATCCGCCAGAACGGCAAAGTCAAGACGATGCTGCCGTTCGCCAAGAAGCTGGACGACGCCAAGATCGCCGCCATCGCCGACTATCTCTCGCAGATCGATCGCGCGGCGAAGTGAAGACCCCGATACGCCCCGATCGGAGACAGGACATGAAGAAGACTTTCGCTCTCTCCCTCGCCCTCGGCGCGATGTTCGCGGCCGGCGCCGCCTTCGCCGCCGGCAATGCCGCCGTCGACCAGCAGAAGTTCGAGGAGAACAAGGCCAAGAAGGAATGGATGAGCCAGGGCGGCGAGCGCGAGGAGGCCCTCACGCTGAAGCCCGACCCGAAGAACGGCCGCGACGTCTACGAGGTCTGCTCGGCCTGCCACATGCCGGAAGGCTGGGGCCTCACCGACGGCACCTTCCCGCAGCTCGCCGGCCAGCATCGCACGGTCATCATCAAGCAGCTCGCCGACATCCGCGACGGCCACCGCGACAACCCGACCATGTATCCCTTCGCCCTGCCCTCCGAGATCGGCGGCACCCAGGCGATCGCCGACGTGTCGGAATACATCGCCGGCCTGAAGATGAATCCCGACAACGGCATCGGCAAGGGCGACGATCTGGAGCTCGGCAAGAAGCTCTATGCCGACAACTGCGTCCGCTGCCACGGCCCCAACGGCGAGGGCGACGCGGCCAAGTTCTATCCCCGCATCCAGGCGCAGCACTACGAGTATCTCGTGCGCCAGTATCGCTGGATCAAGGAAGGCAAGCGCCGCAACTCCAATCCCGAGATGGTCGAGCAGATCAAGAACTTCTCGGATCGCGACACGCTCGCCGTCCTCGACTACGTCTCGCGGCTGAAGCCGCCGGCGGAGCTCGTCGCCCCGGCCGGTTGGAAGAACCCCGACTTCCAGTGATCGCGGCACGTCCGCTCGTCGAAGAGCCGGATCCGGCGTCACGAAGCGATCGGCCGGATCCCCAGGGACTCCCCGAGAGCCGCCGAGCCACAGGCCCGCGCGGCTCTCGCCGTCTCGCGCGGTGCATGGCTCCCGCGTATCCATCAGCGGCTTAGCATATCTCAAGGACCCCGGCCGCCGTCGGTTCCACTCTCTCGGCAACGAAGGAGTGCGTCGCCGACGCCCCCCGCCGAACGCAGCCGCCCAGGCGGCAGGAGATCGCCCGATGACGTCAAATTCCCAGGCCGCCGGCCGTCCGAGCGCCGCTTCGGGACGCCCCGCCGTTCTCTTCCGCATCCTGGCGCTGCTCGCCCTGCTCGCGCTCGGCGGCAGCTACTACGCGCCCGCCTGGTGGGTGTCGCTGAAGGCGCCGAACTATCCGGCCCAGACCTTCCCCGACGGCGTCAAGATCCTCTTCCACGTCGACCGCGTCGCCAACGGCTGCTCGCTGCGCCAGTCGACCGAGGTGGTGGAGAAGGAAGCCCTCGACTGCGTGCACGAGATGGACACGATCAACCATTTCGTCGGCATGTACCCGATCGCCTCGGGCGGTCCGGTCGAGAAGCTGCTGTCGCCCTTCCTCTTCGCCTTCATCGGCGTGTTGATCCTCGGCTTTGCCACGCCCGGAACCCGCAATCGCACCGCCGTCATGGGTCTCGGCTTCGCCGCCGTCGCCACCTGGATGCTGATGTCGGTCTATTCGGCGAACGGCGTGCAGTATGTCGGCCGCAGCTGGGTCGCCGGCCTCGTCGACAGCCTCGGCCGCGCCGAGGACGAGACCAAGGACGAGAACCTCCACCCGGTCGTCCGCCAGCTGAAGGAATCGCTCGCCAAGAGCGGCATCGTCGTCGACGTCAACGCCCCCAAGGCCGACGCGACCGCCACCAAGGCACAGCTCGTCGAGGTCTTGAAGATCGTCCACGACATGAAGGCCCCGGTCGAGCTCGGCGTCGAGCCCAAGCCCTGGTCGAACCGCGGCATCGACGTCATGGCCTGGCACTACGAGGAGAGCCTCGGGCGCTGGTTCAACGAGCCGGTGAAGAACGGCCGCCTCGTCGCCATCATGCGCGTCGCGACGCATGTGACGGTCGCCGCCGTGCTGATCGCCATGGGCCTGTTCCTGTGGATCGCCCGTCGGCCGCGCTCGATCCTCTTCGCCGCCATCCCGGCGGTGCCGATGATCCTGCCGCTCGGCTTCATCGTCGAATACGCGTCCTGGCTCTGGTGGTACGGCCACAGCCTCAACGCCATGGGCGCCTTCACGCTGAAGCCCTTCATGCCGACCGTCTTCGGCGACGGCAAGGTGGCGCAGTTCTCCACCCACTCGTACCCTGCCCTCGGCTTCGGCCTGATGTGCGCCGTGGCGCTCCTGATGGCGGTCGCCGCCCTGATGCGCCGCAATCTCCCCGAGGCGGCCAAGGACTGAGGCGGATCATGTCGCGCACCCACGCCCTCGCGACCCTCCTGCGCTCCGCCGCCACGCTCGTGGCGGTGGCCGGGGTGACGGTCCTCGTCGGTTGGGGCGCGATCCACTGGGCCGAGATGCGCGGCGTCGACGACCTCACCCGCGACGCCGGCTTCGCCGACCACCATCCCCCCGCCCCCGACCCGCGGTCGGAGGAGGAGATGGAGAGCCTGCGGCAGTTCCCCGCCGGGGCGAAGGCGCTCCAGCCCTTGATCGACGCCACGCCGACCGGCGGCACGCTCCGTCTCGAGGCGGGGATCTACGCCGCGCCCGGCCGGATCGACCGGACCATGCGGATCGAGGGCACGCCCGGCGGCACGATCGTCGACGGCGGCGGCATCGGCTCGATCCTGACGGTCGAGGCCGCCGACGTGCTGATCTCCGGCCTCACCCTGCGCAACTCCGGCGACCGCCACGAGACCACCGACAGCGCCGTCCGGCTCCGCGGCCGCAACGGCGTCTTCCGCGACAACACCATCGAGGACTGCCTCTTCGGCTTCGAGCTGAAACAGGCCGACGGCAACGTCATCCGCCGCAACCGCATCGGCTCGAAGGACCTGCCGCAGGCGCTGCGCGGCGATTCGGTCCGCGTCTGGTACTCGAACGGCAACCGCATCGAGGACAACGAGATCACCGGCGTGCGCGACACCGTGATCTGGTACTCGAAGGGCAACAGCCTGACCGGCAACCGCATCGTCGACAGCCGCTACGGCATCCATCTGATGTATGCCCACGAGAACAAGGTCGAGAAGAACAGCTTCCTCTCCGACACCGTCGGCATCTTCCTGATGTATGCCAACGACAACGACGTCATCGACAACGTCGTCCACTGGGCGCAGGGGCCCTCGGGGATCGGCATCGGCTTCAAGGAATCGTCGGGCACGAAGGTGATCTCCAACGATCTCTTCGCCAACGCGCGCGGCATCTTCATGGACGCCTCGCCCTACGATCCCGACAGTTTCAACCTCTTCCGCGACAACCGCATCGCCTACAACGGCACCGGCATCGCCTTCCATTCCGACTGGGAAGGCAACACGTTCGAGCACAACGCCTTCCTCGGCAACCACGTCTCGGTGACGGTGCTGGGCACCGGCGGGGCGGCGCGCAACCGCTGGAACGCCAACCACTGGGACGACTGGCAGGGCTTCGACCGCAACCGCGACGGCACCGGCGACACGCCCTACGAGATGTGGAGCTGGGCCGACCGGCTGTGGATGGACGTGCCCGACGCCCAGTTCTTCCGCACCGCGCCCTCGCTCGAGCTGGTCGACTTCGTCGAGCGCCTCGGCTCGCTGGTCGAACCGCGTCTGATCATGCGCGACGCCGCCCCCCTCGTCGACCTGCCCGCGGGCGTCGGCGCCCACGGCGTCCGCTCTCCGGAGAAGAAGTCATGAGCGACGAAGACAGGCCCGAGCCGAGCCCGGCCGCCGCCCCCCGTCTGACCAAGGGCGGGGAGGAACGGCGACGCTTCCTGCGCACCGTCGCGGTCGGCACCGGCGTCGTCTGCGCCACGCTCGCCGGCCTCGCGCAGCATCGCCTCGCCCACGCGGCGCCATTCCTGCGACCGCCCGGCGCCATCGACGAGGAGGCCTTCCTCGCCGCCTGCATCAAGTGCGGCCAGTGCGTCCAGGTCTGCCCGATCCAGGCGATCGAACTCGCCGACCTCGCGGCGGGCCTGTCGAACGGCACGCCCTACATCGCCGCCCGCGATCAGGCCTGCGACTTCTCCTGCGATGCCACCCAGTGCATCCTCGCCTGCCCGACCGGCGCGCTCTCGCACGAGATCGACAAGAAGGAACAGGTGAAGATGGGCGTCGCGGCGCTCGCCCGTCCCGACGCCTGTCTGGCGCGCAAGGGCCAGGGCTGGAAGGGTCCGGCCCGGGGGCCCGGTTTCGACGGCGTGCTGCGCTGGGCCGAGATCGACCGCTGGAAGGCCCAACCGATCGCCGGCCACCCCTACGACCTCGACATCTGCGATCTCTGCGTCACCACCTGCCCGATCGACGGCGCCATCGCGCTCGAGCCGCTGAACCCGGCCGATCCCGCCGACCGCCGCCGCACCCCGGTGGTGAAGGCTGCCTGCGTCGGCTGCGGCGTCTGCGAGATGATGTGCCCGGTCGATCCCGTCGCCATCGCCGTCACCCCGACCCCGGTCGGCCGCGAGCCGGAAAGGAAGCGGTCATGAGCAACGGTTTCTTCTCCCGCCTCGTCGAGGGGCTGGCGCAGATGTTCGGCAAGACGCCGGAAAAGCCGGCGCTCGAGGACATGACACCGGCAATGGTCGATCTCCTCGCCTTCAAGAAGTCGCCCGACGAGCGCAAGCGCCGCAAGGCCTTCCTGATCGCCGAGAAGGTCGAGGGCCATCCGACCTCCAACACCTGGCGCTGGCGCCGCTGGGTCTCGATCCTGGTCGTCAACGGCCTCTTCGTCGCCTCCTACTGGGCCGACCTGCAGCTGATCGAGGGCGCGCTGACCGCCAGCCGCGTCTTCGGCTTCCACTTCGCCGACCTCAACTCGTCGCTGCAGCTGATGCTCGCCCACGGCCATGTCGTCATCAATCTGGTGATCGGCGTGACGACGGTGCTGGCGCTCTACGTGCTCGTCGGCGGACGGACCTTCTGCTCCTGGGTCTGCCCCTACCATCTCCTCTCCGAGATCGCCGAGAAGCTGCACCTGAAGCTCGCCGAGAAGCGGCTGGTGAAGGACCACGCCCTCGACCGCCGCCTGCGGCCGATCCTCTTCGTGGTCTTCGCGGCGCTCGCCTTCTTCTCCGGCTACACGCTGTTCGAGACGATCTCGCCGGTGGGCATTCTGTCGCGGGCGGCGACCTACGGCACCGCCGTCGGCCTGATCTGGGTGCTGCTCCTGCTGTCGATCGAGGTCCTGTGGTCGCGGCGCTTCTGGTGCCGCACCGTCTGCCCGATCGGCTTGACATATGGTATGGCGGGCGCCGTCGCTCCGGTCAGAATTCTCCACGTCGCCGAACACTGTCTCCACGAGGGAAAGTGCCGCGACGTCTGCCTGGTCCCCCATGTTCTGGAGGCGACCAAGCTGGGCTTTGGCCGCCGGACGGAAACCCCGGTCGGACCCGACTGCACCCGCTGTGCGATGTGCATCGACGTCTGCCCGACGGGCGCCCTGCGGTTCGACATCGTCGGTCTCTCCAGGCGGCCGGAAGCCGCCCCGAGCGAGACCTGACGGGATTGGATGGGATCGCGCACAGGCCGAGGGGCCCGGCGCGCGATCGTGGCGGGCGGACCCCGCCCGGACGGACGGACGACATGATCTCGCTGAAGGGTGTCACCAAGGCCTTCGGATCGCAGACGACCCTCGACGGGATCGATCTCGACATTCCCGCCGGCCAACGCATCGCGCTGATCGGCTCCAACGGCGCCGGCAAGACGACGCTGTTCCGCTGCCTGCTCGGCGAATACGTCCATCAGGGCACGGTGACGATCGACGGGCTCGCGCCCCGCGACCACCGCACCGAGGTGCTGCGCCACGTCGGTTTCGTGCCGCAGATCGCGCCGCGGCTCGAGATGCCGGTCGGCGCGCTGGTGCGCTGGGTGGCCGAGGTCGCCGAGACCCGAGCCGAGGACATCGAACGCGTCGCCGCCCGCATGGGCCTCGACCTCGCGCCGATCGCCCGCCGCCCCTTCGTTCGCCTCTCCGGCGGCATGAAGCAGAAGCTGCTGATCGCCCTCGCCCTCGGCCGGCCGACGCGGCTTCTCGTCCTCGACGAGCCGGCCGCCAACCTCGACCCGGCCGCCCGCGCCAGCCTGTTCGACCTGCTCGCCGAGCGGCCCGAGGCGACGATGATCATCTCCTCGCACCGCATCGACGAGATCGCCGCGCTGGTCAACCGCGTCGTCGAACTCGAGCGCGGCCGCATCGTCCTCGACGACACCGTCACCGACGCCGGCAGCCTCGGCTCGACCTTCGCCGTGACGATCGAGACCGCCCGCGACGAACCGAGCTTCGCCCGCGCCGCCGGCGACTGGGGCCTCGCCCGCGACGGCGCCCGCTGGACCGGCACCATCGCCGGCCCCGATC